>DATKEK010000414.1:0-3905 GCA_035512195.1 Burkholderiales bacterium | reverse complement strand
TTTCTCGGACACGCCGCGTTCGCCATAGGCGATCATCGCCTTGAGCAGCAAGACGGGCTTGCGCGGAACTTTTCTGCCAAAGGCAAGCGGCTTGTCCTCCAGCAGCACCGCGAATCGGCCCAGCGTGTGCACCTTGATGCGCCAGGGCCAGCGGTCGTCGGACGCATCTTCCGGGCGGAGCTTGAACCGCCGGATCACGCTTCGCACATAATCCGGCTCGATCTCGCTACGCAACGATTCCGAAAACAAAACCCGGTGAGCGCGAAATGCGCTGCGATAGCCAAAAACAAAATCGTGCTGCCTGGCCAGCGCCCATCCTTGCTGAAGTAACTCGCGACTTTGCTCGCGTTGCCCCAACTTGAGTGCAAGGTAAGCTTGCGCGAACAAGAGCTCGACCTCAAAGTGACTCATGAAAGTGCCGAGGATAAACGCGCGCAATGTATCGATCTGGGTCTCTGCCTCGCGATGTTCTCCAGCCTCAATCAAGGCGTAAATGGTTGCCACGCCGAACCACACGATCGGCCACGTGAGCTTTCTTGCCTGTGCCCCCGCTACCGCTTGGCGACCCAACTCGACTGCCCGGCGAGCGTCTCCCCGAGCCAAGGCGATCGCGCATCGCAGCCACAGCGCAAGATCCCGGTAAAGCGGCCGATCATTGCTCGCGTGAGTCTCCTCCAGCTTTCCCACATAAAGTTCTGCGGCTGGCAGGTCGCCCGCCACTATCGAGTCGAATGCGCCCGAGTAGTACAGGAATGCCGAACCAATCAATACGCCTTCCTCATTCAAGAGCGTCTGTGCACGCTCCAGAGCTTGATGCGCCTTCTTATAGTCTGCCTTGTGTGTGTAGTACATCGGCAGTCGCACGACCCACATCAGGCGCGCAACGGGGGAAATGTTGGGGCTCTCCGAAAGCGAATCAAGAGTAGACAAGAGTCTATCCGCGAGTGGCATACGGCCCGTCTGAAGTGCGTCTGCGAGCAAGGCCCCACCGGCAAGCAGTTTGGCATCATCGCTCACCTTTGATGGGAGCAGCGATACGATCCTGTCTCGTATGGACGCGATCATGGGATTTCTTGGTTGCCGAAGGAGCATGGCAACATACAACACGCAGTTCACCCTGAGTTCGGTCTCCGCGTCCGGAAACTGCGGCGCCTTCTTCAGTAACGGCACGGCCCTTTCGAGACACAATTCGATCTCGTCATCCCCGGAAAACTCGGCCCAATGACTCTCAACAATGCCGATTAAGCCCAGAAGCTGGCCAACCACGTTATCTTCCTTCGTGAACATCTGAAATGCCTGTTCCAGGAGTGCACGTGTCGCGGCAGGCGCAGAGGCAAACTTGGAAACACCAAGCCAGTACTTCAGCCATGGCACATGTTCCGAACGATCGGCCGGCAATCTTGTCACCCACTCCTCGAGCATTTTCCCCCGACCGTGCGCCAATAACTGATGGGCACAAGCTATGATCAAACGAATCGCGTCATCCCATGCAGCGCTGTCGCAATACAGATCGATCGCGGGCTCGACAGCATTCGATTGTTCAAGCAGACGTGCGGCTCTTGCTTGTAGCCCCCTGAGCGTGTCAGCGTCGTATTCCCGTCGCGCCTGCGTTTGCAAGTAGTGACGAAACAGGGCGTGGTACTGATAGGTCGCAGGCGCTCCCGGTCGTCGGTGCACGAAGAGATGGCGTCGATACAAGTCTTCCAGAATCGTCTCGGCGTGAACGCTCCCGGTCAACGCCGCGGCAACTGTGGGGTTCACTGTCGGCAACCACGCCGTTGCAGTCAGCATCCCGCGCGCTTCTTCGTCGATCCGCGCAAAGATCTCGGCCGCAAAGTAATCGAAGATCGCCTGGTGTGATTCCGGAGCGCTCTCTGTCGGCGCGTCTATCCCTTGCGCCCGCTCCAACATCAATATCACGCCGGCGGCCCACCCATCGGCACGCGAGTGTATCGAGCGAACGAAGTCAGGATTGGTCCAGCCTTTTTCTGCCGCAATCGTCTCCGCTTCTTTCAGGGTCAGTTTCAGTGCGTCCCAGTCGATGAACGCTGCATTCTCGTTCGCGACCAGTCGCGCATAACAGTTGGGTGGGTCGCGACGGCTCACGACGATCAGCGCGCTTCCTGAAGGCACTTCGTCCACCGTCTGCGCGATGAGTGCATGGAACCGTTGATCGGGCGCAACCTCCTGATAGTTGTCCAGCACCAGCGTCGCGCCTTCGGGAAGCCGGGCGAACAGTTCCCGGAAGAACCTCCGGCCAAAGCCGTCAACATCGTGGAGATACTCCGGCGTTAGCAACGGCAGCGGCCGCTGGCCTTTGCGAGTAAAAGGCTTCGCGGCCTCACCGAGGTAATAGAAAAGGGTGGCTAGGTCCGCATCCCCGGATCCACCTGGTACCAGATGCCCTTGATGCCGCGGGCATCGAGCCAGGAGGCGACCAAGGTGGTCTTGCCCGCGCCGGGCGGGCCGACTACGCAGGTGGCGGGCTTGTGCTGATGTGCTTCGTCGAGGAGCCCAAACAGCCGCTCGCGGGCCAAGGCCCGATGCAGTCTCGGCCGCGTGAGCTTCGCAAGCTGCGGCGCCTTGCGCGCCATGGTGCCCTCCCCAAGGGATGCCCGATCAGATTATAGGCGGAGGGCGAATACTTTCACGACTGGACTCGCGCAATTGCGAACATCGGAAACAGTCGAAGGTAACGGCAGCAAGTTCAGCGGTTGCCGCTATAGCCGGCGAGAAGAATGACTCTGACTCGAACGCGTTTTTTGGAGAAGGATATAATTGCCTGATACCGAGCCTTATTCGTCGAATTCGAGGGCCGCAATAAGCGCAGGTACCTTGTTTCGAACGACGTCCCACACAATTCCGTCGTCTACCCCGAAGTAAGCATGAGCAACAATGTCTCGAAGCCCCGCAATCTTTCTCCACGGTACTTCGGAGATGGATTCGCGAACGTTGTCCGGCACATGCTTCGCCGCTTCTCCGATGATCTCGAGGTTGCGCAGAACGGCGTCATAGGTCTTCTCGTCCGCGAGAAAATCAGCCAGATCCATGCCGTGCGTAAAGCGGATGATCTTGTCGCAACTGGTGCGAATGTCCTCCAGATACTGACGCCAATCACGCGACACGAACCGCCTCCGCCTCGATCGACGATTTCAGTCGAGGCTTAAGTGCGGCGCGGGTCACGAGATCCACGCGTCTGCCGGTCAACTCTTCCAGATAGAGCTTCACGTCCATGTACCCGTCAAAGGTCGCGGGACTCTGAAATTCGACGAGCAGGTCGAGATCGCTGTCGGGACGCGCCTCGCCTTTGACCACGGACCCAAAGATTTCCAGGGATTTCACGCCCATGGCGTGAAGGGTCTTCTTGTGTTGCCGGATTCGGGAAATGAGTTCTTCAGATTGCATGCGTGACCTCGCTCGAAGTCGGTTTGCTGAATATCAATATGTCGTCGGCCACGGAATTGGCAATGTGAGGCATAGAAACACGCAATTCGGGGATCGTTGCGCGGCCATCCGAAACGGCAGAGGAAAAAGCAGGTCGCTCCGTCATCCTGCAACTCGCCGGCATCGCCCTTGACCGGCTCAATTCTAGACACCTTGGCAGCACGAGGGAATCGCCTCCCGCCTGCCCCGGGTAACGCAGGGAGCAAACGGTGCCGGCTACAGGGGCCTTCCAGCGCGTCATCGGCGGGAGGGACCCGGTCTTCCGGCTCTCAATACGCGCGCAGCTCGCGCACCAGCGCCTCGGTGCCCGCAGACGGCGCTACCCCCAGCACGACAGACAGCGTCTGGCGCAGCCGCCGATAGGTGCTGATCGCCTCGGCGTGGCGCCCCTGGCGGGCGTAGCAACGCATCAGCCCCTGGTAGAACATCTCGGCAAGCGGGTCG
The DNA here is from genome assembly GCA_035512195.1 of Burkholderiales bacterium. Taxonomy (GTDB): domain Bacteria; phylum Pseudomonadota; class Gammaproteobacteria; order Burkholderiales; family Eutrophovitaceae; genus DATKEK01. The sequence continues at coordinate 17 of DATKEK010000414.1, read as the reverse complement.
GCATCCAGACCGCGCAG
>DATKEK010000413.1:0-4357 GCA_035512195.1 Burkholderiales bacterium | reverse complement strand
AGTACGGCGCCGCGCAGCATGACCACGAAGTGCTCCTCGATCCCCTGCGCGCGCAGCAGGTCGATCGCGCTTCTGATCAGCCGCAGTCTCTCGAGGCATATCCTGCCGTCCCCGGTGCTGAAGTCCCATACCGCCTTCGCCTGCCTGACGCCGGCGAAATCGCTTTCACCTCCTGCCACAGTCTCTTGCCTGCCTTCCTTCTCTTATCAAGTATCTTCAACGTCGCCTTCAGGTCCTCGGCGTAACGCGCTTTCTCTGCCGTGGCCTGTTGCGGCGTCCAGGTCCAGAAGCCTTTACCTGTCTTCATGCCAATCTCGCCGCGCGCGACCCTGTCGGTCAGCACCGGCGGCGGACCGGAATCGTTGCACAGGTCGGGATAGACGATCGCCGACGCCGCGCAGTTGACGTCCAGCCCCGAGATCTCCTTCTGCAGCACCGGTCCGGCGGCAACGTAGCGGAAACCGAATCCATAACGAACCACCCTGTCCACGTCTTCAGGCGAGGCGATGCCGCGGTCGATCAGCGACCACGCCTCGCGCATCAGTGCATGCTGCAGGCGATTCGCCAGAAAACCGGGAATGTCGCGCTTTACCCACACCGACTCGCTGCCGAGTGAAGCCATCAGATCATAGACCCCGCGCGCGATCACCGGGTCGGTATATTCCGAGAGCACCACTTCGACGCATGGCACCAGGTGCGCGGGCATGAAGAAGTGCAGGCCCAGCATGCGCGACTGCGTCGAAAGTCCCTCACCGATCGCGCTGATCGGGTAGCCGGAAGAATTGCTCGAAAGCACCGTATCGGCCGGAGCAATCCGCTCAAGGTCCGCAAACAGTTTCTGCTTGAGGGGAAGATCTTCCTTCAGCGATTCGATCACCAAACCGATGTGCTGCCATGGCAGCGCCTCGAGCCCGGTCGCCATATGCAGCCTGATCTCTGCGCCGCCTTTGCCGATCTGGGCGGCAGAGGCAGCGACGCGCTGCGGCAGCGAGTCGTAACTGCTGCCGGCCCGCGCTACCACGTGCACCGCATGACCGTGCGCGGCGAACAACGCGGCGATGTCGGCGCCCATGGTGCCGGCGCCGATTACCGCGATCTGCGTAGAGTCGAGAAGTTTCGCCATGGGATTTTTGACCGGATGTGCCTGGAAGGGACGGGCATTATAGCGAGCCGCTTCTGTTACCCTGCGCGCCATGCCATTTCCGACCGAAGTCCTGATCGCCGCACCGCTGGTAGCACTGGTTGCGTACACCATCCTCGGTATTTCGGGATTCGGCTCCGCGCTGGTCACGATTCCGCTGCTCGCCCATGTCCTGCCGCTGACGGTAGTCGTACCGATGGTCGTGATCGTCGACTTCATCGCCACGCTCACCATGGGCCTGAGGTTCCGCGGCGATGTCGAACGTGTCGAACTGAAGACCGTGCTGCCGACGATGTTCATCGGCATTCTTGCCGGGGTGGCGCTTTTGAAATGGGTTTCGGGAGACGTGCTGGTGGCCGTGCTCGGCGTCATCATCGCCGCGTATGGCGCATTCCGCCTGAAGGCGCCGGCAGCGACGACGATTATTTCGCCGAAATGGGGCTATGCCGCGGGACTGGGCGGAGGTCTGGCAGGCGGATTGTTCGGCGTCGGCGGGCCGATATACGCGACCTACATGTCGCGCCGCACCGACGACTACGCGCGCATGCGCGCCACGCTTTCCGCGATTTTCTCGGTCAGCACCGGCTTCAGGTTATTGGTCTTCCTCGCCACCGGGCTGATGCTGCAGTCGCAGGTGTGGTGGACCGCCGCGCTCATCCTGCCGTTCATGTTCATCGGGCTGACCATCGGCTACCGGCTGCACGGCCGGCTCGGGCACAGACAGATCGCCGTTTTCGTCAGCCTGCTGCTGATCGCGAGCGGACTGTCTCTGGTAATGCGTGCGATCTGACAGCCGCGCTGAGCGCTAAGGGGTCGAAGTTGCGAACGCGCGCGAGCGCTGGAATGCCAGGTCGGCGGTGGAGAAATCGCCGTCGAGCGCCGAGGCCTTGGCCAGAGCCTGCCAGGCGTTGGCGCTGAACGGTTCTTCCCGGGTCCAGGCGTGCGCCACTTCCAGCATCGCGTCCCACTTCCCCGCTATCTCGAGGGCAGCCGCCCTGAGAAACACCGGCTGCCGCTCGATGCTGAGCGCCCAGAACGGGATGCCGTCGCTATGCGGGGCGATGTCTCTACTCTCGAGCGCCAGCACGAATTCGAGCCATTCGACCGGAATCGCGAAGTAGGCGGGCGCGTGGCCTTCGGCGGTGCGGAAGAAGGTCAGCAGTCCGACTAGCGCGCCCGTGTCGTCGAACAGACCGCCGCCTGAAGCACCGTGAGTGAAACGCGCCGTGGACTGCACTGCGTAACCGCCGTAAAGCTCGAACAGACCGGCCACCTCGCCGCGGCTGCCTGAGAAACGTCCGCCGGGAAACCCGATCGCCAGCACCGAGTCGCCGGTCTGCAGCCTGCGGGTTGCACCGATTCTGGCCGCCGGCGCACGCAAACCGGGCACGGTCAGAATGCAGAGGTCGCGGTCGGCCGCGGCGTGCTGCGCGGTCGCCAACAGCGCCGAACCGCCACCGAGGACACGGATGCGCACGGCCTTGCGGGTGACATGGCAGTTGGTCGCAACCTTGCCGCTGGCAACGACCACGCCGGAGCCGAAGTACTGCCGTCCAGCCTCGCCGCTACCGAGAACCCGGACCACGCTTTCCGTCGGACTCGGCGCGGACTCCTGCGCCCCCGCACCGGATGTGATCGCGAACAGAATCGCCGTGATCCAGAACCTTCCCATGCTCGAAACCATACCGCCCACTCCGGGAGAGCCGCGCCCCTCCCCCGTTCGGGCTTGTGCGGCATAATTACGGTTATCGCCTTTTGTCTGAAAGCAAGCGATCAATGTGCCAGACCGGATTTCCCGGCGGAAGTTTCTTGCCAGATCTGCGGCCGTCGACCGCGACCGACTAGGCAAGCACCGGTATGCCCGGGTTCCTCGGCCGGAAGTTCGGGTCCTTCTGACGGCGGGCCACAACCGAAGTATCGAGTTGCTCGTTCCCGTACTGCGTCTGCAGAATCGGGCGGTAGTGCCGCGAATTGAAGCGACTGTAGATTCCCTTCAGGAACTGGTGATACGAGTCGGTGATCGAGGCGAGAAAGCCGGTCGGCGGGACTTTCGCAACCGCCTTCTTGTCTATTTCGAGACCCGCCCTCCTCGCGGCCTCGCATCCCTCTCCCTTCGGGACAAGGGAACACTCACATGCACCCGCAGGGGTGTGGAGCGGAGCAGAGGGACCGAGGGGGAGATCTTGCGCAGCGTTCGATCCCTGCTATTCGAGCTGTTCAGCCGCCATGTGCACGTCCAAGTACACTCGATGCTCTTTCACCAGGCCCGCATCATCGAACTCGAAGAAGAACACGATCGGCAACCGGAGAAACTTGCCTGTCTGTTTGTCCGTGCCCTGCGCCACACCTTCCCATACCGCGCGCAGCCCATCCACCATCCGGCTCTTCTCGACATGGGTCCATGTTGCGAAACGCGAATCGAAACCCTCGAAGAACGCTTTGATTTGCGCCCTGCCGCGATACGGACCACCCGGAGGCTCGCCAAACGGGTGAGCCTCTATCCCGTCTTCTGCAAACAAGTTGGCGATCGCTTCGGGATTGCTGCTCGGCGGCATCGACGCATTGATTGTTTCAATGAACCCGCTGAGCTTCTCGTTGGTAACGGCGTTGCGTCCAACATCCGCGCAGCCGACAACTGTGTGCATGAGGCAGACGAGCGCCGCCCAATATGCGAGTTTCTTCATTGCATTCCTCCTCTTGCAACGTGTGATCGGCGGCCCCGCGTCAGTCGACGAACCAGTACTCGCCTTTGCTCGAAGACCGGCTATAACCGTGCTGCGGGTCCGTATCGAACTCGACAACGTCCGACAGCATGCCTCGGATCTTTGTAAATCGCCCGGTTCCTCCAACAATCTTGCTTGCGCTGTTGAATGTGCCTCGCCGTGAGCCGGTAGCCGTTGTCCTGGAGTCGGCTATTCCGCTCCACTCGAAGAACACCTTGTTGCCGTCTTCAAGTATCCAGATCCCGTAACCGTGCGCGGGGCCAATACCGTTGGTGTAGTCGGAGAACCCGCGGCCCCATTCTTCGACAACTTTGACGCCCGCGAACACGATCTGCTTCGCCGTGTGAATACGGTGGACTTCAAGTATCCGCACCTGATGCCCAGGCACGTCACCCACATCGATCACGTGCTGCTGCGTGTAGCGGCTCTGGACTCCCTCACCGGTCGTGTTGATCGGATGCTTTTGCTGTGCGAACGCACTCGCATATAGCAA
>DATKEK010000412.1:0-2762 GCA_035512195.1 Burkholderiales bacterium | reverse complement strand
CATTCCCGTGGTGGCAGCACTTGCCGCCGCGGTTCCTTAATCTCCACCAGAACTAAAGCAGGTTTTTCATGCCAGTTGATTCATCCTTGAAGATCCGCAAGGTGGCCGTTCTCGGCGCCGGAGTCATGGGTGCGCAGATTGCGGCGCACCTGGTCAATGCCAATGTCGAGACGCTGCTGTTCGAACTGGCGGCGAAGGAGGGGGATCCGAACGGCAACGTGCGCAAGGCGATCGACGGGCTGAAGAAACTCGATCCCGCGCCGCTTTCCACCCCGTCGCGCGCCGACCATATCCAGCCTGCGAACTACGACCAGGATCTGCCGCTGCTGAACGACTGCGATGTCGTGATCGAGGCGATCTCGGAACGGATGGACTGGAAACAGTCGCTCTATGAGAAGGTCGTCCCGCACCTCGGGCCGAACACGATCTTTGCAACCAATACTTCGGGGCTGTCGATCGAATCGCTGGCGGCAGTGCTGCCCGAGGAGTTGCGCGGGCGCTTCTGCGGCGTGCATTTCTTCAATCCGCCGCGCTACATGCACCTGGTGGAACTGATCCCGGGCAAGTGGACTTCTCCGGGAATCCTGGAGCGGCTCGAGGCCTTTCTGGTTACGGCGCTCGGCAAAGGCGTGATCCACGCAAAGGACACGCCGAATTTCATCGCTAACCGGGTCGGCGTGTTCTCCATCATCGCCGCCTTCTATCACACCGAAGGGCTCGGGCTGGGGTTCGATGAGGTCGACGCATTGACCGGGCCGTTGATCGGGCGGGCGAAAAGCGCGACGTATCGCACTGCGGACATCGTCGGACTGGATACGCTGGCACATGTGATCGGCACGATGAAGGACACACTGCCGGATGATCCCTGGCACCGCTTCTACGATTCTCCCGACTGGCTGAAGCATCTACTCGAAGAAGGTGCACTCGGGCAGAAGAGCAGGCGCGGCCTATACCAGAAGGTCGGCAAGGAGATCCAGGTTCTGGACATCGCAGCGAAGGCCTACCGGGCTTCGGGCCGCGAAGCCGACCCGGCGGTGGTCGAGATCCTGAAGAACCGCAACCCGGTCGAGCGGTTCGCGCAGTTGCGCGCCAACAGTCACCCGCAGGCGCAGTTCATGTGGGCGGCATTTCGCGACATGCTGCATTACTGCGCCTTTCACATGGAGCAGATCGCCGACAACGCGCGCGACGTGGATTTCGCGATTCGCTGGGGCTTCGGCTGGAACCAGGGACCATTCGAGATCTGGCAGTCCGCCGGCTGGGCGCAGGTCGCGGGATGGATCGAAGCGGACATTGCGGCGGGCAAGACCATGTCGAGCGCGCCGCTGCCGGACTGGGTGCGCGAACCGGATCGCACCGGCGTGCACACCGCTCGGGGTTCCTATCGTCCTGCGGACCACAGCTATCGGGCTCGTTCTTCGCTGCCGGTCTATCGGCGCCAGCCGTTCCCGGACCGTTTGATCGCCGAGCCTGCCGAGTACGGCAGCGCGGTGTTCGAAACCGATGGCGTGCGGCTGTGGACCACCGGCGACGACATCGCGGTGCTCAGCTTCAAGAGCAAGATGCACACGGTCGGCGAAGACGTGCTCGACGGGATCATGCAGGCGATCGATGAAACCGAGCGCGGTTTCAAGGGGCTGGTGATCTGGCAGACCGAGCCGCCGTTCTCGATCGGCGCCAATCTTCAGGGCGGCGGGAGCAGACCCGCAGGGAGGCCATCCGCGCTTGCCTCGATGATGAAGAAGTTCAGGCGCAGCGCGGAATCCGCGATTCTCAGCGTTGCGCGCAAGCTGAACGTAGCGGATGCGCTGATGGCCGGTCGCCTGGAGAAAGTCGAGCAGATGGTCGAGCAATTCCAGACCGCGAACATGGCGCTGCGCTATTCCATGGTGCCGACCGTTGCCGCGGTGGACGGCATGGCGCTGGGCGGCGGTTGCGAGATCGTGATGCACTGCGACCGCACCGTGGCCGCGCTGGAAAGCTACATCGGACTGGTGGAAGTCGGCGTCGGGCTGATTCCCGGTGCGGGCGGTTGCAAGGAACTCGCTTTCCGCGCCGCGCAGGACGCGAAAGGCGGCGACCTGTTTCCGTTCATCCGCAGCACGTTCCAGAACGTGGCGACTGCGCAGGTCGGCAAGAGCGCCGAGCAGTCGCGCGAACTGGGATACCTGCGTGCCTCGGATCGCGTGGTGATGAACCGCTTCGAGCTGCTGCACGCGGCCAAGGCGGAGCTGAATGCCCTGTACGAGTCGGGTTATCGGCCGCCGCTGAGAGCGAGGAACATCCCGGTGGCCGGACGCACGGTGATTGCGACGCTGAAGATGGGCATGGTGAACATGCTGGCCGGCCAGTACATCTCCGACCACGACTACCTGATCGGCTCCAAGCTCGCCCACGTCATGTGCGGCGGCGACGTCGAACCCAACAGCCTGGTCGACGAACAATGGCTGCTCGATCTGGAGCGTCAGGCATTCATGGAGTTGCTGTCTACTGAAAAGACGCAGGCCCGCATAGAACACATGCTGAAGACAGGCAAGCCGCTGCGGAACTAGGAAAGTGGGCTGGCCAAAGGCGGGCCTGCTTCTTTCGGCGAAGACTAACTTATGTCGAAGCCAAAAGACGCAGGCCCGCATAGAACACATGCTGAAGACAGGCAAGCCGCTGCGGAACCGATTTTCCCGCGGAGGATTGCGGAAGAAGGGCGAAACCGATTTCACCACCAAGGCACCAAGGAATCACGAATTTGTTCTTGCATTTCTTGG
>DATKEK010000411.1:0-3951 GCA_035512195.1 Burkholderiales bacterium | reverse complement strand
CATCCTCGACGGTGGCCGGTGGCTGCTCATTGCCTCGTAGCGGAGCGTGCGGCCGAGCGTGCCTCCGGCACAGCAACTGTCGATCGTGTACCGGCTTGCACAGCCGTCCCCGTGCGGTGGTACGTAACAGACGTCGGTTTGGGGGCCGCCGTGCCTGTCTGCCGAGCCGCAGATAAGGACCGCACGACTCGTTGCTGGTTGCGGAACGATTCAGGCAAGTTGAGCCCGGCATCGCGAACCGGCGCCTCGTAAGCGACAGGAAGAACAGGACATGATATTCCCCGGCGCGTATTTTGATCGTGTCGTGTCGAGCCTTTTTCTTCCATCACCTGAGCTCGAGGTCGTGCGGTAATAGGTGACGGGCTCGCTGCTGTTGATGGCGGCGCTGGAAGCCGGTGCTGTGGACCCGCTTCCGCAACCGCACGCGGCGATCGAGCATCGTCCACTGGCATGGCATGCTGGTGCCGGATGAGGCCGATGGCCATCCACGGCACGCGGTGACATCCGGAGGGGAATATGAATACGAATTCACCGTACGTAACCCGGCCGGCACGTATCTCTATCACCCTCACCCGCATGGCGAAACGGGGCCTCAGGTCTACTACGGCCTTTCAGGACTGGTTCTTGTGCGGGAGCGCAACGAAGAAAAGCGCGGCCTGCCGGACATTGAGCACGAGAATTGTCGCGATGCGCTGAACATGCTGCGCACACGGCTGTCCCAAACTGTACCGCAACTGCCGCGGGAGATATCGCATGAGCGGGAAAAAGCCGGACCTCAGCAAACGCCCCCTTCTCACCGCGACTACCATTGCTGCAGGCGCCGCTGCCAGCGCCGCCGCAGTTCCATTCGTCGCGAGTATGCTCGAGCGGAAGCCCGAGCCTTTCGAGGCCGACTGGCGAGGCGGATTTTACTGCCCGTGCCACGGCTCGCTGTTCGACCTCGCTGGCCGCGTGTACAAGAACAAGCCTGCACCGACCAACATGACCGTGCCGCCCTACAAGTTCCTGACCGAGATGGGACTCATCATTGGCGAAGACACGAAGCCTGCGTAGTGAAGGGAAGTGATGACAGGAAAACTTTTTCGGGGTCTGGCACTGGTGCTGTCAACAGCAGGCTTGCTCGGCACGGCGGAAACTTCACGTGCCGCGACGACACTGCACCAGGTCCACGGCCTCGCTTTCAGGACGGACGGCAAAGGCCTCATGGTGCCGGTGCGCGTCGGGATCGCAGTGTACCGGGACGGGCACTGGAACAAAGTGCCCGGTGCGGACTATGAGTTCAAGGGTTTTTCGATGGCGAGCAACACCATTTATGCGAGCGGCCATCCGGCGCCGGGAGATCCCCTGACCAACCCCCTGGGTCTCGTCAAGAGTACCGACGGCGGGGCCACGTGGCGTTGGGCGGCGTTGTCGGGCGAGTCCGATTTCCATTTGATGGCAGCCGGCTATCGCTCGAACGTGCTTTACGTGGTGAACACCGAGCCCAACTCCAGGATGCCGGAGCGGGGCGTCTACTTCACCGAGGACGGCGGCAAGTCCTGGAAGCCCAGCCCTGCAGCCGGCTTGTCTTCTCGGATGGCAAGCCTCGCTGTGCATCCGTCGCGCCCGGGCACGGTTGCAGTCGGAACATCGGAAGGCGCTTACGTCTCGCAGGATTTCGGAGCGAGTTTCAGCCGCATCGGGCCACAGGCGGCTGTGACTGCCGTGTTCTTCGATCACGATGCCGAGCACTTGTACAGCGCGCCTGCTGGAGCACCGGTACTGCACCGCATCGCGCTCGACGGCAGAAGCCGTACAGAGCTTGCCTTGCCGAAGCTCGAGCGGGACTTCGTGACCTACATCGCGCAGAGCCCGGCGAAGCGAAACGAGCTTGCAATCGCGACACAGCAGCGGCACCTGTTTCTTACGCTGAACGGCGGCAGGACCTGGAAGCAGATCGCTCGCGAAGGCGACGGGCTTTGAGCGGCCGCACCGTAGACCCGGATGGATACGGGCACGCCGCCTGACGGCGTCGCAGAGCGGCAGATGAGCGCCGAATGGCCATAGCCCGGCGCAACTCGTGATGAAAGGACCACCGACATTGAGTGAAAAGCTGACGAATCCCGGGATCGGAAACGCCGATACCGTCCACCGGCCGCGTTTTCGTCGGACGGCAGTGCTCGCGCCGCTGCTGCTCTTCGCAGCGCTTGTTGCACTGTTCGCAGTCGGCTTGACGCTCAACCCGCGTGAAGTGCCCTCGCCGCTCATCGGCAAGGCGGTGCCCGAGTTCGAGCTGCCGCCGGTGAAAGGCCGCACGCTCGGGCTCGCGAGCCGCGACTTGAGAGGCGAAGTCGCGCTGGTGAACGTGTTCGCGTCGTGGTGCGTGGCCTGCCGTGAAGAGCACCCCGTCTTCATGGAGCTTCAGAAGCGTGGCGCCGTTCCGATCCATGGCCTCAATTACAAGGACAAGCCCGACGACGCAGCGCGGTGGCTCGCCGCGCTGGGGGACCCCTACACGCGCACCGGCGCCGATCTGGACGGGCGCGTGGCGATCGACTGGGGGGTGTACGGCGTGCCCGAGACGTTTCTCATAGACCGCGAGGGACGCATTGCATACAAGCACATTGGCCCGGTGACGCCGCAGGTGATGCGCGAGAACCTCCTGCCGCGCATCGAGGCACTGCTGAGATGATGCATGACTGACCGCTCGACGCTTCGTTCTTCCGGCCGGCTGCGTGCCGTGGCCGCGACCGCCGGCCTTGACCGCGTGTCGAGCGATCGATAATGGAAGCGACCGCCTTCGGACTGGCCGTCGCGTTCGCTGCCGGTCTGGTCTCGTTCCTGTCGCCGTGCGTGTTGCCGCTCGTGCCCGGCTACGTCTCCTATATCGCGGGCCAGCCCGCCCACGCGCTTGTCTCGGGGACGAATCCGCGCGGACGCATGAGCGCGGCGGTGCTGAGCGCGTTCTTCGTGCTGGGCTTCAGCACGATTTTCATCGCGCTCGGTGCGAGCGCAACCGCGCTGGGCGGCTGGCTGCTGCGGTACCGCTACGAGACGAACGTCATCGGCGGCGTGATCGTGGCGCTCTTTGGCCTGCTCATGCTCGGGCTCGCGCAGCCCCTGCAGTGGCTGCAGCGCGACATCCGGTTCCACCCGCACCTTCTCGGCGGGCACCCGGTAGCCGCATACGTGCTCGGTCTCGCCTTCGGGTTCGGCTGGACGCCGTGCATCGGCCCGGTGCTGGGCGGCATCCTCACCGTGAGCGCGACGCAAACTGCGGGGGCGGGCGCGATCGCGCTGCTCTCCTCGTACGCCGCCGGGCTCGGCGTGCCGTTTCTGCTCTCGGCTGTCTTCATGCATGAGCTGATGGCGCGCCTGAAAACGTTGCGCCGCACGGGACGCGTGCTGCACATGACCGCCGGCCTTATCATGGTCGTCATGGGCGTGGCGATGGCGACCGGCCAGCTCATGGTCTTCGCGTACTGGCTCCTGAACACTTTTCCGGCGCTCGGACGGATCGGATAAAGCATGCTCTCGGTATCACCCCGGGTGCGAAAACACCCGGCCCCGCGTGCGCTGCATTGCGCTGACTCCAGCTGCTCTGGCACTATAGCCACAGCACGGAACCTTACATGTGCGGGTTCTGTCTACTTGCCGACCGCGTCAGGCCAAGGCTTTAGTCGAATGAAGAGCAGCCGCCGTTTAGCGCTATTTCTGCTGATCGCTTTCGCGGTGCTGCAGTTGCGCGTCGCGCTCGCTGCCTGCGTCACTGACGAGCCGCCCGCGAAAGCAGTGGCGGCCACCAAAGAAGCCGCTTCTGCCGTGCCGACCGCAGACGCCGATCAACTGCCGTGCAGCAATCACGATGTCACGGCGCGCGCAGCAGGAAGCTCCGATCTGGCGCTACCAAGCACCGGGGCGGCAGCATCGGTACCCGCGGCCGCTCCCCTCTCGCACACAGCGTATTACGAG
>DATKEK010000410.1:0-2551 GCA_035512195.1 Burkholderiales bacterium | reverse complement strand
TGAGATTGGTCTTGCTCTGCGAGCGCGTCTTGTAGCGGAACAGAGCGCCCAGCACCGGGATATTTCCGAGCACCGGGACCTTCTGCACGCCGTCGTTCACGGTGTTCTGGATCAGGCCACCGATCACCACGATCTGCCCGTCGTCGACCAGCACCGTGGAGGCCACCGCGCGCTTGTTGGTGATCACCCCGGCGGGATTGGTCGAGTCCTGCACGCTGGAGACCTCCTGGTAAATCTGCAGGCGCACCGTACCGCCCTCGGAAATCTGCGGTTTGACCCGCAGCGTCAATCCGACATCGCGCCGCTCGACCGTCTGAAAGGGCGTAGGCGTGGTGGCCGCACCTGTCAGCGCGTACTGTCCGGTGATGAAAGGAACGTTCTGGCCGATGACGATCGCCGCTTCTTCGTTGTCCAGCGTAAGCAACGTCGGGGTTGACAGAATGTTTGCATTGGCGTCGGTTTCCAGGGCGCGCACCAGCACGCCGAGATTGACGATCTGACCGATGCCCGGGATCGACACCTGGCCCTTGACGATGCCGACATTCAGCCCGCGTCCTGCACTCGCGGGATTCTGCGTGATGCCGATGATGTTCTGTCCGGGACCGCCGAAGTTGGTACCGCCGAAAGGCTCTGTCGAGGTCTTGCCCAGCCCGCTCAGATCCTGCCACTGAATGCCGAACTCCGCGGCCTTGTCGGCGCTGATTTCCGCAATCAGAGCCTCGACATACACCTGCGCGCGACGTACGTCGAGTTTGTCCAGCACCGCGCGCAGATTGTTGTAGATCGCATCCGGCGCGGTGATGATGATCGAATTGGTGGCCGCATCCGCCTGGATGATACCGGGCGCGCTCGGCACCGCCTGGGCCTGGCCGGCGCCGAGCGATGCAGGGGCACCCGGCGCCTGCATGGTTGCCGGCGTGGAGGCGCCGAGCGTGGCAGCCGCGGGCGCGGCCGCGGGCGCCGCGAACATGTCGCCGCCGTTGTCCTGGTAGATCGCGCGCAGGGTTTCGGCCAGCTTCACCGCCTCGGCGTTCTTCAGATAAACCACATGGATGTTGCCGCCGGCGCTTGTCGGCGTATCCAGCATCGTCACGAATTTGCGCAGCCGGGCGAGGCGCGAGGCATCGCCCGTGCGCGCCAGCAGGCTGTTCGATCGGGCATCTGCAACCACGGTGAAGCGCTGGGTCGGTTCCGCCGCCACGGCTGCCCCCTGCGCTGCCTGTGCCGGCGCCGCCTCTGCGAACAGGCGGTTTACCGTCACTGCCACATCGACCGCCGAAGCATACTGGAGCGGTATCACCACGGGATCCGCGCCACTGGGCTGATCGATCGAGTCGATGATCTTTGCCAGGCGCTGGATATTGTTCGCGTAGTCGGTGATCACCAGCGTATTGCTGTTCTGGTATGCGGTGATCGTGTTCTGCGGTGCGATCAACGGGCGCAGGACAGGCACCACCTGCACCGCCGATTCGTGCTTCAGGGTGAATATGCGGGTCTCGATCCGGTCGCCGCTGCCGCGCGGATCTTCCCAGGAGCCGCGGGTGGGGCTCGCATGCAGCTTGGCATCGGCCTCGGGAACAATCTTGACCACACGGCCGTCCTCGATTGCGGTGAAACCGTGCAGGCGCAGTGTCGACAGAAACACGTCGTACACGTACGCCCGCGGCATCGGTTTCGCAGAAACGATGTTGATCGTGCCCTTTACCCGCGGATCGAGCAGAAAGTTCCTGCCGGTGATCTCGCTCACCACTTTCACCACACCTTCGATGTCGGCGTTGACGAAGTTCAGCGTAACCACGTCGGGACCTTGCGGACGCGCGGGCCTGGGTGTTGTCGCAGTCGCGGGCGGCGGCGTCGGCGCAGTCTGAGTTGGCGCCGGCCTGGGCGTTGTTGCAGTTGCGGGCCGCGTCGCCGGGGGTTTGGCGGTTGCGCCGGGTTTCTCCTGAGCGCTCACTGTCAATGCCTGACCGGTCGCCAGAGCCATCGCCAAACACAGCACTTCGATTTTCAACCAGCTGCTTTGCATTTTCACTTTCGGATACACCATCGGCGGCCGGACGGCGACATCAATTGCCAGCCCGGAATACGGGCGTTTGCGTGGCGGCGTTCTTCTCCGGCCACGAAAGCGTTTCCCGAGCCCCGCTGCGTTCAAGGATGAGGTGATCGGCGGCGATTTCCGCGAGCCGGAGCCCGGGGACGATTTCCTCGCCTTCCAGCACTGCAAGCTGCTCGTTCGCCTCGAGTTGCACCAACGCGTATCCGCGCCGGCCGGGCGAGGCCGCGACGATACCGAGCAGCCTGATGGCGTTTCCGGTCCGGGCAGGACTGCTCGCGCCCGCATCGCGCCGTGCGTCACCGAACAGCCCGCCAGCGGGCGCTGCCCCGCCTGCAACCCCAACGCTCTGCGCGCGCGGTGCCGGGGACGGTGCAAACCATGTCCAGCTCCAGCGCGCGGCGACCATCGCGAGCAGAACCACTGCGGCCACGGTCACCAGAGCGATGACCGCGGTTTGCGCGAGATCCGTTCGTTCGGGCGAAATTTGCCGCATCC
>DATKEK010000409.1:0-2574 GCA_035512195.1 Burkholderiales bacterium | reverse complement strand
GGGGTGCGCCGGGTGGGTGTGACCAAGGCTGCCGGGCAGTTGCAGAGGCTCGGGCTGATCGAATACCACCGCGGCAACATCAGCATCATCGATGGAGCGGGCCTGCAGACAGCGGCCTGCTCGTGTTACCGGGTCGTCAGGCGCGCAAAAACCTGAGCTTTACCCGGGAGGCATTGCCAGGCGGCTGTGGCAGAACCGCTGCGCCGCCTGTTGCCGGTTGCTCGCCCCGGCAACGGGTGCAGTTGAGTGCGTGACGTTTGCCGAAGACCGGTTCGTCCTCAAAGCGTCTGGCAAACCGCTGCCGAATCGGCAGATCCGATCGGGCGGTCCCGGGTTTTGGCGAGATACATGGCGATATCGGCGCGCCGAACGAGTTCATGCGGATCCATACCATCGCGGGGGCTCACGACAACACCGATGCTTGCGCTGACCGAAATCGGATGGTTGTCGATCTCATAAGGCCTGGACAGAATGCTGCCGAGTTTCTGTGCCGCCTCAGCCGCACCTTTCGCGCTGTCGAGATCCCGCAGCAGGACGACGAATTCGTCCCCGCCGTAGCGACAGGCGGTGTCTGCACTGCGGATGCAGGACAGCAAGCGCTGCGCCACCTGCTGCAGCAGTTTATCCCCGGTCGCGTGTCCACGTTTGGCATTGACGTCCCTGAAGCCGTCCAGTTCGAGCATCAGCAGGCCGACGCACTGATGCTGCCGTGTGGCCTGGGTGATCGCCTGGTCGAGCCGGTCCAGCAGCAACGTGCGATTCGGCAGTCCGGTCAGCGCGTCATGATGTGCGAAATGGCGCACCTCCTCCAGTTCCTGCTCGAGTCGAACGACTTTAAGCCTGAGGCGCGAAATGGTGTCGACGTACTCGTCCAGTTGCGCTCGCATGACGCGTGATTCTTCCCGGGCGCTTGCCAGTGCGCGCTCGAATTCGCCCAGCGTCGCACGGACTTGTGGCAATCGACAGTCGGCGGAATCCCCGCCGCCGTCACGTGCGGTGCCGGCGAGGTCCGGCGTGCCGGGGTGAGCCGACATACGCGCGTTTGCAGTGCCGTTTGTGCGAAAGATCTTCATGGGTCGTGTCAGCGGCCAGGGTGCCTGGCCCCGTGCCGGGCCGCAGCAGGCTCGCGCGGGGCGTTGTATGCGTCGACGGCTTCGTCCGGGATGTCCGGCGATAAATCGCATCGGTTTCCACGCGCATCCTGAAGTCCGGCGACCGCATACCTCGCCCGAAGCGGACTGTCGATCTGCGGGTCGACCGGTACCAGTCTGCTGGTCCAGGATTGCTTCACGCAGGGATCACGGGGGACGCTCAAGCCTGACCGAAATTGCTCCCTGTCGGTGCGGGTGACGGGCATTCCGTCGATGTCTGTATCCCGCGCGTGTCCCGATGTTGCGATGGCGGCGCAGACTGTGGCGACTCCGGCGACCGTCGCCAGCACGCGTGCAATGGGTATCGACATGTTCTGCCTCCTGTTCTTCCGCGTCTGCGCGGAACCTGCTGTCCTCTGCCGTCAACGGCCGCCCACTACGGGACGACCGCTCCCGCAAAGGCCACCCGTTCGGGCCACGCGGTCATCGGTCGGCTGATGGACGACAGTGGCTTTTTATCGCCTGCGCGCAAGTTCTTCCGTGCGTTATGCCAAATTGACCGGTTTGTCCGGTGGTAGCCGCGACCCAAAAAAAGGGCCCGGAAGGAGATAGCAGAACCGGGCCCGGTGCTTCCGGCGTTCATCCCGCGGGAGGGGGGGATGAATCAGCACCTGCATGAATGATCTACCGCACTCTCGGATCGCTCTGTGCGGTACCGCACATAGGATCTGCCATGTCAGCGCGTTAAATTTCCAAGACTGGCGAGGTAGATTCGAGCGACTGCTCCAGGTCCTGAATTGCGACGAAATGCAGGGGTATCTGTTTAGCAAACCGGTGCCGGTCGAGACTTTCGAAACACGCTTCCTATCCCGTTCCACGATCGCGGCAGTCCTGTAGTCAGCCGCAAAAAAACCGACGGCTGAGGCGCCATTTCTCATGGTCTGTTCCCGGCCCTGACAACGCCACAGGCATTGCCGATTTGCGCCTTTCCCTGCAATCAGGCATGCACAGATATTTGCGCCGTCGGGTATCCTTCATCACGAAGACAGTGGGAAAACCAGACCCGGATACCAGCCATGAGCGACAACCACGAAGGCGGTTGCCTGTGCGGCGGCGTGCGTTACCGAACCGTTGGCGCTCCGATCATGGCGACGGTCTGCCACTGCACCTTCTGCCAGCGGCGCACCGGAAGTGCGTTTTCCGAGCCGGCGTTTTTCAGACTGGAGCAGGTCGAGATGACCGGCGGGCCGCTGGTGACGTATGAGCATCGTTCCGACGAAAGCAATCGCTGGCTGCGCATGGAGTTCTGCCCGCGCTGCGGGACCACCGTCACCTGGACCGCCGAGAGGCGGCCGGGCGTTCGCGGGATTTCCGGCGGCACCTTCGACGATCCCAACTGGTTCCGGATTCAACGCCATATCTGGATGCGCTCGGCGCAGCCCTGGATTTCCATGCCTGCGGACGTGGAGTGCTTCGAGAAAGG
>DATKEK010000408.1:0-4649 GCA_035512195.1 Burkholderiales bacterium | reverse complement strand
GACTCTACGACGCTCCCGAAGAAGGGTTGCAAACCCTCGTCCGTATGCCTTATAAAAGAACTGAAAAATAGCTTGGGTAAGGACCGGGGATCCTTAGCCGCACTACCAGAGGTCAGGCAGTGAGGATTGCGCAGGTTTCCCCGATCATCGAATCGGTTCCGCCGCTCCTGTATGGCGGCACGGAACGAGTGGTTTCGACTATCACCGAACAGCTGGTGCCGCTCGGTCACGACGTGACCTTGTTCGCCTCCGCGGATTCCCGCACCAGCG
Source organism: Burkholderiales bacterium (assembly GCA_035512195.1). Lineage (GTDB taxonomy): Bacteria > Pseudomonadota > Gammaproteobacteria > Burkholderiales > Eutrophovitaceae > DATKEK01. Next base: position 4,379 of record DATKEK010000408.1, on the reverse strand, counting down.
CCAGGCTGATTCCCTGCTCGCCGCGCGCGCTGCGACTGGACCCGCGGTCCGTGGATCCACTGCCGCATTACATGATGATGCTGGACCAGGTTCGTCGCCACGCGCACCAGTTCGACCTCATCCATTTTCACATCGACTACGTGCATTTCCCCCTGATGCGGGAGTTGCCGGTTCCGCACGTCACCACGCGGCACGGGCGCCAGGACCTGTGGGACCTGGATCCGCTGTTCGCCGCCTACGGTCACATGCCGCTGGTCTCCATTTCGGACAGCCAGCGTCGACCGCATCCGGATGCCAACTGGGTCGCCACCGTCTACCATGGCCTGTCTTTCGAGCGGGACGCGTACGCGCACGGCAGCGGAGGCTACCTGGCATTCCTCGGCCGGGTGTCGCCCGAAAAACGCCTGGACCGCGCTATCGAGATCGCCTCGATGGCCAAGCGCGAACTGGTCATCGCCGCCAAGGTTGACAGGGCGGACCATGAATATTTCGAGACTTGCATCAAGCCACTGCTCGATCGGCCGAACGTCCGTTTCGTGGGAGAGGTTGGCGACGCCGGCAAGGTCGAGCTTCTGGGTGGCGCCGTGGCGCTGCTGTTTCCCATCGACTGGCCGGAGCCTTTCGGGCTTGCGATGATCGAGGCGATGGCCTGCGGTACTCCCGTCATCGGGTGGAACTGCGGGTCGGTGCCCGAGATCATCGACGACGGCGTCACGGGACGCATCGTCGAGAGCATGGAAGGAGCGATCGCTGCCGTGAACGAGGTGGCTTCCTACGACCGGTTGACCGTGCGCAGGAGATTCGAGGAGCGCTTCAGCGCAGAGCGTATGGTCAGGGACTACCTGCAGGTTTACGAGCAGCTGGCGGGTGCGGACGCAGCGTCCATTAGCTGCGTCGCTTAGCCTAGAGGAAGAAAATTGCAAAATCCCGCCTCCACGGAAGACCCGCAAGTCGAGGAAAGCGGCTCTTACTACATCTCCGCGCCTTCCGATCCCTGGCCGTACGCGCTCAAGCATGGCGAGAGCTTTGCGCTGTTCGACGATCGCGGCGATATCGTCCAGGGCAGCGGCCGCGCGGACGGCCTCTACTTTCGAGACACCCGCGTGCTGTCGAGGTGGCGCCTGTTGCTCAACGGCCGTCGGCCGGTCCTCCTGAGTTCGACGCTGCGGGACAACAACGCGGCGCTGATCGTCGATCTCGCCAATCGCGAAGTGCGGATCGGCGACCACATCGTCCAGCAGGGAGAAACTCAGCACGTCGTGCGCACCATCTTCCTGTGGGACAGCGCCTGTCACGAGCGCATTGCCGTGTTCAACTATGGGCAGCGCCCGATGCGCCACACCCTGCGCCTCGAATATCGCTCCGACTTCGCCGACCTGTTCCAGGTCCGGGGACACCAGACGTCACGCCGCGGAACGACGCGTACCCGCGTGACCTCGCCGACGCAGGTCGAACTGGCATACACCGCCAGCGACGGCGTGCGGCAGGCGACCACTATCCAGTTCGATCCGCCACCGTATCACATCTCCGAGCATGCGATGGAATGGGAGATCGAGGTTCAGCCGGGCGAACGTTGCACGTTGTTTTCCCGCATCGACCCGAGCGAGAAAAGCAGCGACAGGGCGCATCCTTCCGGCGTTACCTTTCTTTCGGCGATGCGCCAGGCGCGCACCGCCCTGAACCGGGGAGCGCGACGCGCGACCGCGATCGAGAGCTCCAACGAGATATTCAACGAGATCATCCGTCGCTCCATTGCCGACCTGTACATGCTGATCACCGAGACGGAAGACGGCTCGTATCCGTACGCGGGCGTGCCGTGGTACAGCACCCCGTTCGGCCGGGACGGCATCATCACCGCCATGGAAATGCTCTGGGTCGATCCGCACGTCGCGCGGGGTGTGCTGTTCTTCCTCGCTCGCACACAGGCGCAGGAGCGCGATCCGATGGCGGACGCCGAGCCTGGCAAGATCCTGCACGAGATGCGCCACGGCGAACTGGCGCGCACCGGTGAAGTTCCGTTCCTGCGTTATTACGGGAGCGTTGACGCAACGCCGCTGTTCGTGCTGCTGGCAGGGCAGTACTACGAGCGTACCGGCGACAGCGAGACGCTCACTCGGCTTTGGCCGAACATCGAAGCGGCGCTCCGGTGGATCGACGGCCCTGCGGACCTGGATGGCGACGGCTTCATCGAATACCAGTCGCAACGCGCCGACGGCCTCGTCAACCAGGGCTGGAAGGATTCTGCCGATGCCGTCTTCCACGCGGATGGGCAACTCGCCGAGGGGCCCATCGCACTGGTCGAGGTGCAGGGATACGTGTATGCGGCGAAAAAGGCGATCGCCGCGGTCGCGCGCGCCCTCGGACGGCATGCGGATTGCGCAAGGCTGCTTGCGGAGGCGGAGGCGCTGCGCCTGCGTTTCGAGAAGACTTTCTGGTCCGACAAGCTCGGCACCTACGTGCTCGCCCTCGACGGAAAGAAAAGGCTCTGCGAGGTGCGCAGTTCGAATACGGGCCATGTGCTGCTGACCGGCATCGCCTCCGCAGAGCGGGCCGTGCGGGTCGCCGACGACCTCGTCAGCCAGAGCTTTTTCTGCGGCTGGGGCGTGCGCACCGTCGCGTCAGGCCAGGCGCGTTTCAATCCGATGTCCTATCACAACGGCTCCGTCTGGCCACATGACAACGCGCTGATCGCACTCGGGCTGGCGCAGTACGGCCTCACCCACTCGGTCGAGGCCATTTTTACCGGCCTCTACCGCGCTGCGACTTTCATGAACCTGCGCCGGTTGCCGGAGCTGTTCTGCGGCTTCCGGCGCCGGCCCGGGCGCGGCCCGACCTACTATCCGGTCGCCTGCTCGCCGCAGGCCTGGGCCGCGGCGGCACCACTGGCGCTGCTGCAGGCGAGCCTGGGACTCCGTTTCGACATCCGCAACCGGGCGATCGTGCTGCATCACCCGCGGCTGCCGGACTTCCTGGACGAAATGCAGTTGCGCAACCTGCGACTGCAGGACTCGTCGGTGGATCTGCTGCTACGGCGGCACGGTCACGACGTGGCCATCAACGTTGTCCGGCGCGACGGAGACGTGGCCGTGGACATTCGCGCCTGAGGTATCGAGAAACCTGTGGCGAAGCAGCGCAGGGCCAGGAACCTGGAACAGTTGCTCGACCAGATCGCGCTGGCGGCGGACGGCCGCGAGGATGTTTCCTTAGACGCGATCCTGAACGTCATCGGCCACCGCTCCTTCGGCCCGGTGTTGCTGGTGGCAGGACTGATCACCCTGGCGCCGATCATCGGCGACATTCCCGGCGTGCCGACGATCATGGGTCTCTTCGTTTTGCTGGTGGCCGTGCAGGTGCTGATCCGGCAGGAGCATTTCTGGTTGCCGCGCTGGATGCTCGAGCGCTCGGTCGCGGAGCGCAAATTGTGCAAGTCGGTGCAGTGGCTGCGGCGCCCGGCACGCTTCATAGACCGCCTCCTGCGGCCGCGGCTCACGGCGCTGACAGGCGCGGCCGGCCTCTACGCGATAGCGATCGCCTGCGCGCTGATTGCCCTGGCAATGCCCCTCATGGAGGTGGTGCCGTTCAGCGCCAACGCCGCCGGGCTGATCCTGACCTCGTTCGGACTGTCGTTGATCGCGAGGGACGGCCTGCTGGCGCTGCTCGCGTTCCTGATCCTGATCGGCAGCGTTGCGCTCGGCGTGTATCACTTCCTGTAACCGAGTCTTTGCATCTCCTTCGCGTGCCGGTAGGCTCCGCCTGTGGGAGAGCGCAAATACTTAATCAGCGACAACGCCTCCGGCATGCATCCGGAGGTGTTGGCGCAACTGGCCGAGGCGAATCGGGGTCACGCCGTCGCCTACGGTCACGACGAGTACACCGAGCGCGCCACCGCGATGCTCCGCAAGATCTTCGGCAGCACCACCGAGGTTCTTTTCACGCTCACCGGAACCGGCGCCAATGTCATTGCACTGCAGAGCGTGCTGCGTTCCTTCGAGGCGATCATCTGCGCCGATTGCGCCCATCTCAACAGGGACGAATGCGGCGCGCCGGAAAAATTCACCGGCTCCAAGCTGCTGGCGGCGCCGGCACCACAGGGCAAGCTGTCTCCGGCGGCGATCGAGCGCCTGCTGCGGGACACCGGCATGGTGCACCGGGCGCAGCCCAGGGTCGTGAGCATTTCGCAGTGTACGGAATGGGGCACCGTTTACGGCATCGACGAGTTGCGCGCCCTGGCCGCTTTCTGCCACGACAGGGGCCTGCTGCTGCACATGGACGGGGCGCGTCTCTGCAATGCGGCGGTAGCGCTGGGCGTGTCCCTGCGGGAAGCGAGCGCAGACTGCGGCGTCGACATCCTGTCCTTCGGCGGCACCAAGAACGGCCTC
>DATKEK010000407.1:0-5978 GCA_035512195.1 Burkholderiales bacterium | reverse complement strand
CGTTCTCCACACCCTGCGCACTGTGTTTGCCGGCGGGCGTCGCATCGGCGAACCGTATACTGAGCCCGCAGCCGAGCGTATCGACCGTTTCGCCGCTACGCTCGCTTTCCTGCGCTTCGGCGCACAGCGTCCTGTCAGGATAGCGGAGTTTATCGGCATCGGACTTTTGTACGGACGGCGCCGCCTGCGATTGCTCGCTGCCCGGCGCGGGTTCGTCCTCGGCAGCGGCGATCGAGGCCGGCGCCCAGGTCAGAAGAATGGCGACCGCGCCGGCGCAGGAAAGACGCCTGGCACTGCGCGCGATGTGCCTGCGCTGTTTATGCTGCTTGATGGTGTTCATTGCAGTGTCCTTTCGCTTTGCCGTATCAGATCCCCGTCAATGGCACCGGGCAGTTCCGCGGCCGCGCGCTTTGGTCTGCACGCCGCGCCGCAATTGCCGGGACAGGGCCGTAGCGGCAGGATGCGCGGCCGTGCATGTGCAGTCCGTGCGCTGCTACACATAAAGACAACACGCAATTCCCGGCACGCGCGTTCCGCGCACAACTGCGGTTCATCTTCTTTCTGATTTTCGCGATCTGGCTGAATACAGTTCCACATCTGTTCGTTGACACACAGACGTCGCAGTTTGCCGGGCGCACCGTGGCGCTTGGCGAACTGGGAGCGATAGCTTGGCCATGCCGGCTGAGTACGCAAGCGCTCAGAAGCAATTCGTCAGCGGGGAACGTCACGCATTACGCAGCGAAGGCGCAGCTCCTCGATCCCCACGTTCACTGAAAGGAAACACAATGAAACGCACCATACTTTCCCTTTTGATCGCCGGGATGTTCGCCGGCACGAGCGCAACGGTCATGGCGCAGAACGTCACCGCCGATGAGCAGCCGGCTCAGGACACTCAGGAGGCTCAGGACATTCAGGAGATGGGCAGCCCGGAAATGGCCAGCCCCAAGAAGGATTCGGCCGATCAGGCTGGCGACGCAACGGCTGCGGATTCGAATGCCGCCACTGCGGATGCCGACGAGAGCGCCGGCATGACCGGTGACAGTTCGGATCCCTCCTATACGGATGCCGATCAGGGCGCCGACATGAGCACGGGTACGGATTCCGCCGATGCAGACACGGGTGAGGATTCGAATGCCACCACCGCGGAGGCCGACGAGAGCGCCGGCAACACTGAGGAATCCGCCGATGCAAACGCGGGTGCGGATTCCGCCGATGCAAACGCGGGTGCGCAGGCTGAATCCGGGTTCGACTATGACGCTGCGGTAGCCGAGGCGCAGGCACAGTACAAGGATGCGACCGCGAAGTGCGCCAGCGCGCAGACCGACGTCGGGCGCACCTGCGTGACGGATGCGGAAAGTGCGCGTACCGAGGCACTGGCGGCAGCCAACACGGAAGCGCAGAAGGAAACGGCGGCGAACGCCAGCGACAATGCCGAGAACGCCCAGGGCCCGAACCAGGGCGAGATTCACGGCGAGCTGGATCAGCAAAGCCAGGAAGCCGGAGTAGAGGCACAGAGCCAGGGCTCGAACCAGGGCGAGATTCAAGGCGAGCTGGATCAGCAAAGCCAGGAAGCCGGGGTTCAGGGACAAAGCCAGGGTCCGAACCAGGGCGAGATTCACGGCGAGCTGGACGAGCAAAGCCAGGAAGCCGGGGTTCAGGGACAAAGCCAGGACCAGAATGAGCCTCAGGTACAGAGCCAGGAAGACCAGTACCCGGAGACCCGCGCGGACAGCGGGACCGACGAGCAGGATGACGCAAGCGCCGCCGGATACGACGACGACGAAAGCCGCACCTGAGCGCAGCGGAACGACTGACCTTCAGTAAGCGAAGGTCTCGAAGCACAGCGGGGCAACCATCGGTTGCCCCGTTTTCTCGTCCGGATTCCCCCGCGCCGCCGCAACGATCGACGCACTCGACGCAGAGAACGCGGAGAAAATCCGATTCAACCGCCTGCGCGGTTCCGGCAGCGCACCTCGACAGCTGGAACTGCACATCACAACCTGCCTGATGCCTTGGTGCCTTGGTGCCTTGCTGCCTTGATGCCTTGGTGCCTTGCTGCCTTGCTGCCTTGCTGCCTTGGTGCCTTGGTGGTGAGGTGGAGTTGTTCTTTCCCCTGCGCCCTTCGCGATCTCTGCGTGGTGCGTCTGCTTAGTCGCCTGATTTTCCGGAACCGTGTCCGGTCGCCGGGTTTTCCGAATCCGGCTCGGCCACGATGTAGATCTTGCCTCCAGCCGGATCGAACATGCGATGCAGCCTCAGGTGTTTGCGGCGGCCGTCGCGGTCGCGCACATCGATTTCGACGGGATCCGAATGGCTTTCCTCGAGTATGGCGGCAATGGCGGCCCTGGTCCCCTTGCGGTCCTTCGACCACATGAGCTGGCCGAGCGTCTTGCCTCTCAGCTCCCGGCGGCTGTAGCCCAGTTCGCCTTCCCACGCCTGTGTCAGCAACTCCAGCAGCCCATTGAAGTGCGCCCGCGCGAGCAGCACCCTGGAGCGCGAATAAGTCGCTCCGGGATTCGCGTGAAACCCGAATGTGAAGTCTTGCGGCATGGCGAAAAACTAACTGCCGGTCGATGCGGAGTCTGTACGCTTGCACACATAGAAAAAGGAAGCGGCGACGCGACCCGGTGCCCGACCTCCCGGCCGGCACATCCCGCAATCGCTCGCGCGATGCGCTGCCGCCGGAACCAGCGACCCCACTGCCGCGCGGGCACAAAGAAAAAGGACCCGATCCGGGTCCTTTCTCCTTTGCTGCAGCAGGCGTTACTGCCGTACTGCCTTCCGGCTTGCCCAGCCTTTAGCGAGAACAGCGCATGCCTTACGGCCGTACAACCGTGTTGTTGTCGAGAGCGACCGCAGTTCCCGTATACAGCCTGCCGTCCAAGCTTGCGCCGGTAACCAAGGCCACATTAGACGGAGTAATAACGATTCCCTCGAAGTGCGCACCCGCGCCGATGGACACGTCGCCACTGGACGCCCAGAAGACGTTCTGGGGCAGCGCGCCGCCTGCCAGGATCACGTTGGTAGCGCCGGCCTGCGCAATGGTCCCCCCAACCTGGAAGATCCAGACATCGGTGGAGGTGCCGTCGAGCGTGACGTCAGTAGTTATCGTGACTCCGGTAGTCCAGTTGTAGACGCCGGGAGCGAGCGTTAGTCCACCGATTTCCCCGAAACCGGTTTCAGTAAACTCGGCCAGCCGTCCGGTGGCGTTGGTGTAGGCGGCGATACTGTCGTTTACAGCCGCGGTCAGTTCAGTCGGAGTGGGCTCCGCGTAGTTGGCCGCATACACGCTTCCGGTCACCTGGGAGGATGTCGCAAACGTACCCGAGGCATCCAGCACCAGATCGAATCCGGTGATGGCAGTGTCGCTGACCGGGCTTGCACCGATATTGCCGGTCACCGCGGAGGTGGGCACGTTGGTGACTCCGGCTTGCGCCAGGATCACGAAGGTCCCGGCTGTTGCGAGATCCACGCAGTCGGCGTTGACTGCCACATCGCAGACTGCGCCGTCCGGGGCAACGGCTCCGCCGCCGGGGACTAACGTACTACCGCCGCCGCCCCCGCCGCATCCGACCACGAACGCGGTCAGCATCAATGTCGCGAACCACGAAAGTGGTTTGTAAAGGTTTCTTAATCGGTTCATCTGTTTCTCCTGATCATGGGTATGCCGAAAGACACCTGTGCGTGGACCAATCGAACCGGTCGCAGATGCCTGCCTATACGGCACCGGAGTTTTCTCGCCCCGAGCGTCGTAGCGCCGACTATCCGCCTGCGCGGGAACAGGTTCTGTGCGCTCGCGTACATAAAGAGCAGGATTGTGTGCGTTTCCGTACCCGGCGCGAAGCCACCGCGACCACTGTCGCTTGCCGCAGACACGCGTGCGCATCAGACGCCGGCGTTATGTTCGCTACCGCACATAACGAACAAGGAATCCACGCCGCGATCGGCACTGCGGGCAGCGCAGGGCGACACGCCGCATCATCGCCACATCGCAGCGAGAAAACTGTCAGGACACGCAACGCCGCAGAGGCCGGTGCGGGTGGTTCAGTCCGGCACATGCGGCGGCGACGGAAGCCGGCCCGACGGGTTTTTTGTGTTGGCAGCCGCATCGCGGGATGAACAGGCAACGTCCGCCACCAGGGAAGAAACGGAAGGGTCGTACCGCGCCCCTCCGCTTCGCATCCTTGCCGGTGACAGCCTACTTCAGAAACCGTTTCGCACTACTGGACCAGGATGAAGTCCTGTGTCGCGCCTGCCGCGAAAATATTGTGCTCGAAGGACTGCGTCCGATACCCGGCTGCGGAGGCCTCGACGGTGTATTGACCCGCGAGCAGGGATTGTTCGGCAAACGCAATGGGTAGCGCGCCTGCACCGTACTGACCGAACAGCGGTGCACCGACAGGCAGGGTCAGCAGATAGGCATCGGAGAACGGATCCGCTGCATTTGATTGAACGGTTACCGTACCGCTGCCGAAGGTCTGCTTTGCAGTCACGAAAGCGATTTCATCATTCGCGCCGGCCGGGATCAGGAATACGCTGCCGCTGATGTTCCGGGTCGCGGAAGCCGGCATGGTGATCGCCTCGGCATTGGTGCTGACCGCCACGATGCTGGTGCTCGACAGGACCGGCACGGCGTGGATGACCGCCGTGACATGGTTGTCCGCGGTGACGACGACATCGTAGTTGCCCGAATTCAGGCGGGCGAGGAAGAATGCGCCGGTCGACGGATTCGGTACGGTGGACCGGACCACGGTACCGTTCGCTTGCGCCGATACCGTGACGTTGGTGCCCTGCAGGGATGCGTCGACAAAGCCGGTGATGCCGTTGAGTTCAGTGGGAATGACCTTGATCACCGGCTTCAGCAGGAAGCCTCCGTTGCCGAGTTTGACCACAGACTTGCAGGCGTCGAAATCCAGCACCAGATCCACACGCCGCCCGGCGGCGACGTCGAACCCGTGGTTCAGCTTGAGTCCGCTTTGCACCGCGCTTGGCGTGATCAGCGCGATCTCCCCGCCAGGTGTGCCGGACGACAGCACAACCGAGTTACTGACAGTACTCGATCCGCTGTTTGCCAGCAGCACCAGGCGCAGTTGCGTGTAATGGCCTGCCGGCAGCGCCGTTTCGCCAAGGTATTCGAGCACGCCATTGGTGAGATCCAGCAGGTTGATTTTCCGTGGCGGGCTCAGGCTGATCTCGGACCAGCCGCCCGCGTTGTCATTGGCATCGCTGCCCATGTGCACCCGCACTTTGCTGACGGTCACGTTCACCGCGTCGAATCCGCAGGCCGGCGCGTCGGTCAGAGACACCCCCAGCGTGCCCGTGCCGCCACCGCCGCCATCGCCGCCGCCGCTGCCGCTGCCGCATCCGGCGACCATCGCAGCCAGACATAGCGCGGTGAACCACGCCAGTGGTTTGAGGATTGTTTTGAATCCGTGCATTCCCCTGCCCTCCTTGGTGGCGCCAGAAGGCGCCGGGCGCATGGTGGATCCCCTGCGGTTGCGGGCGGTTCCACCCTGTAATTGTAAGTGACTTATGCACCTTCCGCGGCCGGTGTTCGGTGCGCTGGCGCACAGAGGAGGACGCGGCTGCCATTGGCGCATACCGGGAATGTTTACCCGGATTCCGGCCCGACACCGATGGGCGGCGGGGCGAGGCGGACGATCCTGGAAAACAGGTCGCGGAATTCGTTGCCGGTGTGTTTGCCCAGCATCGGGTCGGCATTCTCGGCGAAGGCTGTTCGCACCTCCTGCCAGTCGCGCTCGTTAAACACCCTCTCGGCCACCGGCAGCACCTGCTTTTCTTCCTTTTCCATATGCCGCCAGTAGAAATCGGCAAACCGCTTCAGCTCCAGCCTGAACTCTTCCGCGCCGCCCTGCGCTCCGCCTTCCCAATTGCTCAGCGCCACAGTCATTGCGTGCAGCATCTGCTCGCCACGGGTGTGTTCCCGCTCAAGCTCGGCGATGACCGTATCCACCTCG
>DATKEK010000406.1:0-2047 GCA_035512195.1 Burkholderiales bacterium | reverse complement strand
ATCGCGCCGGGGATAGAGGTCTGCGGCATGTGTGCCTTGTCGGTCATCACCACGAAGGCCTTCACCGTCTTCAGTAGCGGCGCAATCTTCTCCACCAGCGGAACGAAGGTCAGGTCGAAAAACAGATGCGTGTCCTCGGCGTGGTTGGTGATATAGACGATCTGCTCGGGGAACAGGCGCGGATTGATGGTGTGGCAGACCGCGCCCATGCCGGAGACGCCGTAGTAGATCTCGAAATGTCGATGCGTATTCCACGCCAGCGTGCCGATCCTTTCCCCTGGCTTGACTCCGAGGGCGCTCAGCGCGTTCGCGAGCTGGCGCGCACGCCGATGCGCGTCCCGATAGGTGTAGCGATGGATGCCGCCCTCGATCGTCCGTGTGACGATTTCCGTGTCGCCGTGAAACCGGTCCGCATGCCTGATCAGGCTGGAAATCAGCAGCGGAACTTCCATCATCTGCCCGTGCATGGTCTGCTCCTCCCGGGTTGAGTTCTGCGAAGGATTCTAGCAGTTCGGTCATGCCGGAAATTGCGCTTGCGCGCCCTCGGCGACTTCGGTTTACAAGCCACGCCGGTTACGACTAGAATCCGGAGCGCCTGCAGGCAGTTATCAATAGAGCTTTAAGAGCGCGTCCAAGCTTCCGGTGGTTCGCCGGGCTGACGACAAAAAGAAAGCCGCAGGATGGCTCTCACCGCGATCCCTTTCGGGAAGCTTCCCTTCGGCAGCAGCTGATGGTTGTTCAGGGGTGGTGTGCGGGCTTGCCACAGGTGCGAGGAGGAGACCGATCATGAGATTCGTGCACGCAGTGCTGGCATTGGCCTTCGCCTGCTTCGCCGCGACCGCAGCCGCGCAGGACAAGGTCCGCATCGCCTTTATCGAAGGCCTGAGCGGCCCGTTCGCCAATGTCGGCGAATTCGGGCTGCGCCATCTGCAACTTGCGATCGAGGCGGTCAATGCGCGCGGCGGCACGCAGTTCGAGGCGGTGGCGTTCGACAGCAAGACCAGCCCGCAGGAAGCGCTGCTCGTGTTCCGGCAGGTGGTGGACCAGCGCATCGGCTACATCATGCAGGGCAACGGCTCCAGTGTCGCGCTCGCGCTGTCCGATGCGGTTGCCAAGCACAATCAGCGCAATCCCTCGCGGTCGGTGATCTTCCTGAACTACGCCGCGGTCGATCCGGCGCTGACCAACGACAAGTGCAATTTCTGGCATTTCCGGTTCGATGCCGACTCGGACATGAAAATGCAGGCACTCACCAATTACATGGCCGGGCAGAAGGGCATCAAAAAGGTCTACCTGATCAACCAGGATTATTCCTTCGGTCATGCAGTTTCGAAGGCTGCGCGGGAGATGCTCGCGCAGAAGCGGCCGGATGTCGAAGTCGTTGGTGACGATCTGCATCCACTCGGCAGGGTGCGCGATTTCGCGCCTTACATCGCCAAGATGCGCGCCGCTGGCGCGGACACCGTGATTACCGGCAATTGGGGCAACGACCTCGCGCTGCTGATCAAGGCCAGCCGCGATGCCGGCCTGAAGGTCGATTTCTACACTTATTACTCGGGTGCGCTGACGGCACCGACGATCCTCGGCGAATCCGGGATCGATCACGTGAAGCAAATCACCACCTGGCATGCCAACATCGGCGGCAAGGCCGTCGAGGAAAGCGTGCTGGCTTATCGCGCCCGCTACCCCGACGTGCGTGAGGACCTCTACTTCTCATCGATCCGCATTGCGGTGGAGATGCTGGCTGCGGCCATTGCGAAGACCGGTTCGCCCGATCCGCTCAAGGTTGCCCTGGCCCTGGAAGACATGCGCATGGACGATCATTCCGGCGAGGTGTGGATGCGCCCGGACGATCATCAGCTGGTGCAGCCGCTTTACGTTTCCACCCTGGTCAAGGCGGACGGCCGGAACATCAAGTTCGACGTCGAGCGCAGCGGCCTCGGGTTCAGAACCGACGCGCGAATAGCGGCCAGGGACACGACGCTGGCTTCAACCTGCCGGATGCAGCGACCGCAGTAGTTTCAAAAGCACAACGAGAACGCGCCGT
>DATKEK010000405.1:0-5917 GCA_035512195.1 Burkholderiales bacterium | reverse complement strand
CTTCTCTACGGCAGACGGGTGCCGGCATCCCCGCGGCGGATCATGGGGCTGGATTTCCCCAATCCGGTCGGACTGGCCGCGGGTCTGGACAAGAACGGCGCGCATGTCGCGGCGCTTTCACGCCTGGGTTTCGGTTTCATCGAAGTCGGCACCGTCACGCCGCGCCCGCAGCCGGGCAATCCGCGGCCGCGGCTGTTTCGCATTCCGCAGGCGCAGGCGCTGATCAACCGCATGGGGTTCAACAATGTCGGCGTGGACGCGCTGCTGGAGAACCTGCGCCGGTCGCCCTACCGCGGCGTCCTCGGCATCAACATCGGCAAGAATTTCGACTCGCCGATCGAGCGCGCAGTCGACGATTACCTGATCTGCCTGCGCAAGGTCTATCCGCTCGCAAGCTACGTCGCGGTGAATGTGTCGTCGCCGAACACGCAGAACCTGCGCAGCCTGCAGCAGGCACCGGCGCTCGAAAAACTGCTCGCCGCGCTGGCGGAAGAACGCGTACAGCTGGCGCGCGATCACGGCCGCCGCGTGCCGCTCGCGGTCAAGATCGCGCCGGACCTCGAACCGCGTGAGATCGCGGACATCGCGGCGCTGCTGATTGCGCATGACATCGACGCGGCGATCGCCACCAACACCACGGTGTCCCGGGCGGGCGTGGAGACATTGCGCCAGGGCGGGGAAGCCGGCGGACTCTCCGGCGCGCCGTTGCGCGAGCGTTCGACGGATGTGATCCGCATGCTGGCCGCAGCGCTGGGCGGCAGACTGCCGATCATCGGCGTGGGCGGCATTCTGCGCGGCGAGGACGCGCTGGAGAAAACCCGAGCCGGCGCGGACCTGGTGCAGCTCTACACCGGACTGATCTACCGCGGCCCGGACCTGGTAAGAGAAACCGCAGGAGCACTCGCGGCCGACGTTAAACCCTTGTAAGTTCAGGGTGAATTACCGGCAGCACAGGCACGCGCTGCTATAATGCGCTCCCTTTTCCGGTCTTCCCGCATGAACGCAGCCGCTCCAGCGTCCGCCAGCACACCGGCACTCAAACTCGATTTCGGACTCCGGTTCCACGATCTGTATTCGCGTGAAGGCCTGTCGCGGCTGGATGCGGCGTTCCTTGTCTTTCTCGGCGCCGCCGATCCGGCGCTTGGCGATGCGCTGCGGCAGGCGCGCAGCGGCGCCAGTCCTGCCGGTCGCAAGGAGGAATCGGCGTTGCTGATTGCGGTCGCGCCGCACCTGGAAGATTTCGTCGCGCAGTTGTTCGGAATCCGCGATCAGGTCGCGAAACTGGGCGCCAGCCACCACCGGCTTGCGCCGCTTTACTGGTGCAAGCGCCAGTTCGTGCAGCGTAAGGCAATGCCCGCGCACAAACCCGATTCCGCCGCAGCATTCGACGCAGCCGCCCTCGAGGCGCAACTCAGTGCATGGTTGGGAGAACCGTTCAGCGAACTGGCGTTTTCGCGCAGCGTGCAGCAATGGCTGCAGGATGAAGCGGCGAACGCCGACAAGCTGGACGCCGCCATGCGTTACGCCGCGTGGGCAGCGCACACGCCGGCGGGACAGGCGCGGCATGCCGCCGGCGTGCTGTTCAAGCCGCCGCGCAAGCTCGATTTCCAGCGCCTGGTGCCGACCGACCATCGCGAGGAACACGGCTATGTGGTGCACCGGCTCGCGCACCTGCGCCGGCGCGAAGGGTTCGCGCTCACCGATCCCGGCACCGATCTCACCGGCGCGCTGGACCAGGCCAACTACTGCATCTGGTGCCACGAACAGGGCAAGGATTCGTGCTCGCAGGGGCTCAAGGAAAAGTCCGGCGCATTCAAAAGCACCGTGTTCGGCGTGCCGCTCGCCGGCTGCCCGCTGGAGGAACGCATCTCGGAGTTCCAGAAACTCAAGACGGAAGGCGTGGCAATCGGCGCGCTGGCGATGATCTGCATCGACAACCCGATGGTGGCTGCAACCGGTCATCGCATCTGCAACGACTGCATGAAATCCTGCATCTACCAGAAGCAGGACCCGGTCAACATCCCGCAGGCGGAAACGCGCACGCTGAAGGACGTGCTTGCACTGCCGTGGGGATTTGAAATCTATTCCCTGTTCACCCGCTGGAACCCGCTGGATCTGAAGCGGCCTTTGCCGCGACCGGCAAGCGGACGGCGCGTGCTGATCGCAGGAATGGGACCGGCCGGCTTCACCGTCGCCCATCACCTGATCAACGACGGGCACACCGTGGTCGGCATCGACGGTCTGAAGATCGAGCCGCTGCCGGCGCGGCTCTCCGGCGTCGACCCGCGCGGCAACCGGGTCGCGTTCGAGCCGGTGTTCGATGCGGACATGCTGCGCGAGTCGCTCGATGACCGGGTGATGGCTGGATTCGGCGGCGTTGCCGAGTACGGCATCACCGTGCGCTGGGACAAGAACTTCCTGAAGATCGTGCGCCTGCTGCTCGAGCGCCGCGCGCAGTTCGCGCTGTTCGGCGGCATCCGCTTCGGCGGCACGCTGACCGCGGAGGAGGCGTTCGCCAGCGGCTTCGATCATGTCGTGCTCGCCGCTGGCGCCGGCAAACCGACCGTGCTCGACATTCCGCACGGCCTCGCGCGCGGCGTGCGCACCGCCTCGGATTTCCTGATGGCGCTGCAGCTGACCGGCGCGGCCAAGGCCGATTCGATCGCCAATATGCAACTACGGCTTCCGGTGGTGGTGATCGGCGGCGGTCTGACTGCAGTCGACACCGCGACCGAGTCGGCGGCGTACTACCCGCGGCAGGTGGAAAAATTCCTCGCGCGCTACGAAGCGCTTTGCGACGAGCGCGGAGAAGAGCGGGTTCGCGCCGACTGGACCGCAGAAGAGCGTCAGATCGCGGACGAGTTCCTGCTGCACGCGCGCGCAATCCGCGAGGAACGCACAACCGCGACTCGCCAGGGCCGCGACCCGCGGATTGCCGAGCTGCTGCAGTCCTGGGGCGGAATCACCATCGCCTACCGCAAGCGCCTGGTCGACAGTCCGTCGTACACGCTGAACCACGAGGAAGTGGAGAAGGCGCTGGAGGAAGGTATCGGTTTCGCCGAGAACCTTACGCCGCTCGCGGTGCAGGTCGACGAGCACGGGCACGCGCGTGCGCTCGATGCGCAGGTGCGCCGCGTCGCCGACGATGGCAGCACGCTGGAGGCAACGGTGCAGCTGGCGGCGCGCACCATTCTGGTCGCAGCCGGCACACAACCGAACACCGTCGCCGCGCGCGAGGATCCGGAGAACTTTCCGCTGGACGGACGCTATTTCCAGGCAGTCGACCTGCAGGGCAATCCGGTAAAACCCGAACACAGCGCCAAGCCGGGCCAACCCCAGGTGCTGCTGGCAAAGCGCGACGACGGGCGCTTCATCAGTTTCTTCGGTGATCTGCATCCGTCCTTCTTCGGCAACGTGGTCAAGGCGATGGGCGGCGCCAAGCAGGGTTACCCGGTGGTCACCCGGGTGCTGGATCAAATCCAGCCGGCATTTGCCAGTGGCGACGCCCAATTCTTCGAGCGCCTGAACGCGGAACTGCGGGCGACCGTGCACGAGGTGATCAGGCTCACGCCGAACATCGTCGAGGTCATCGTGCACGCGCCGCAGGCCGCGCGCCGGTTCCAACCCGGCCAGTTTTACCGGCTGCAGAATTTCGAAACACTGGCCGCACAGGTGGACGACACGCGCCTGGCGATGGAAGGCCTGGCGCTGACCGGCGCCTGGGTCGACCGCGAGCGCGGGCTGGTATCGACCATCGTGCTGGAAATGGGCGGCTCTTCCGATCTGTGTTCCCTACTGCAACCGGGCGAGCCGGTGGTACTGATGGGACCGACCGGAACGCCGACCGAGATCCCGGCGAATGAAACCGTGGCGCTGGTGGGCGGCGGCCTCGGCAACGCGGTGCTGTTTTCGATCGGTGCGGCACTCAGGCGCGCCGGTTCCCGCGTGCTCTACTTCGCCGGCTACAAGCGCATGATCGACCGCTACAAGGTGGCGGACATCGAAGCCGCTGCCGACGTCGTGGTGTGGTGCTGCGACGAGGCGCCCGGATTCGTGCCGTCGCGCGAACAGGACCGCGCCTTCACCGGCAACATCGTGCAGGCGATGGCCGCGTATGCCCAGGGCAGGCTCGGGGCGCAGGCTATCGCGTTCGCGGACGCCGACCGCATCGTTGCCATCGGTTCCGACCGCATGATGGCAGCGGTCGCCGCTGCAAGGCACGGCGTGCTGGCGACGCATCTCAAGCCGCATCACTTCGCGATCGGCTCGATCAACTCGCCGATGCAATGCATGATGAAGGAGATCTGCGCACAGTGCCTGCAGCCGCACGTCGATCCGGCCACCGGCAAGCGCAGCTACGTGTTCTCCTGCTTCAACCAGGACCAGCCGCTGGACGAGGTCGACTTCGCCGCGCTCGCCTCGCGCCTCGCACAGAATTCGGTGCAGGAAAAACTCACCGCCGGCTGGATCGACCGCTGCCTGAAACATCTCGGCGCTCGGCCGGCATGAGGGAAACAAATTGAACCGCAGAGGCGCAGAAGCGCGAAAAACCCCAAGCATGAGATTCGCACAATCGCGACTTGACGGTCTCGTCTTCGACCCACATTTTTCGCGCTTCGGGTTTCTTCGTTTCTCCGGGTCTCTGCGTCTCTGCAGTTAAGCCTTTCGCATGACCAGCCTCGCGGATCGCATCGACGCCCTGCTGCCGCAGACGCAATGCGCGAAGTGCGGTTACGACGGCTGCCGACCCTATGCGGAGGCGATCGCCGAAGGCCGCGCGGATATCGACCAGTGCCCGCCGGGCGGAGCGACCGGGATACGCAGACTCGCCGCCCTGCTCGGACGCAGGGAAAAACCGCTGAATCCTGCGCACGGCGTCGAGCAGGTGCGCGCGGCTGCGTTGATCGACGAATCCCGCTGCATCGGCTGCACGCTCTGCATCCAGGCCTGTCCGGTCGATGCCATCGCCGGCGCGGCCAAACGCATGCACACCGTGCTGACGGCCTGGTGCACCGGCTGCGAACTGTGCGTTCCGCCCTGCCCGGTGGACTGCATCGACATGCTGCCACTGGAGGATCTCGCGCGACGGGGCAGCGAGGCGGCGGCGCGCCTGGATGCCGTGCCGCCGGATGATATGGCAGCGGTCTGGCGCGAACGCCACGCATTTCATCGCTTCCGGCTGGTACGAGAAGCCGAAGAACGCGAGGCGCGACTTGCCGAGAACGCCCAGGCAAAGCTCGCCAAACTCGAGCGCGAACCCGCAGGTCATGCCACGGACCGCAAGAAAGCGGCGATCCGCGCCGCGCTCGAACGAGCCCGCGCGCGGCGCGCCGGCAATGGACCGGGCCGCGATGAACGCTGACAAGCGTGCGGAAATTTTTCGCAGGCTGCGCGAAGCCAATCCCGCGCCCACTACCGAACTCGCGTACCGGACGCCGTTCGAGCTGCTGGTCGCGGTGATTCTTTCGGCGCAGGCAACCGACAAGAGCGTCAATCTCGCCACGCGCAGGCTGTACGGGGTGGCCAATACGCCGCAGGCGCTGCTGACGCTGGGCGAGGACGGACTGCTGCCTTACATACGCAGCATCGGCCTGTATCGAACCAAGGCGAAGAACATCCTTGCCACCTGCCGCATGCTGGCGGAGAAACACGGCGCCGAGGTGCCGCGCAGCCGGGAAGCGCTCGAGGCACTGCCGGGCGTCGGCCGGAAGACTGCAAACGTGGTGCTGAATACCGCGTTCGGTGAAGCCACGATCGCGGTGGATACGCATATCTTTCGCGTCGCCAATCGCACCGGCATCGCGCCGGGCAAGGACGTGCTCGAAGTCGAGCGCAAGCTGATGAAGTTCGTCCCCGAAGAATTTCACAAGGACGCGCACCACTGGCTGATCCTGCACGGGCGCTACGTCTGCAAGGC
>DATKEK010000404.1:0-3107 GCA_035512195.1 Burkholderiales bacterium | reverse complement strand
CCAGGATCTGTATCACACGGCGATCGGGCAACTGGCGAAGTGGGTCTCGCAGAAGAAGATTCGCTATAACGAAACCGTCGCCGAAGGCCTCGAGAGCGCACCGAAAGCGTTCATCGGACTGCTCAAGGGACAGAATCTCGGCAAGCAACTGGTAAAGCTCGTCTGAACGCATTGCGGCAGCCACGGAGGAAAACATGAATCGCAGCGCATTCGCATTGATAGCGATACTGGTTTCGGGCGCGGTTTCCGCCCAGGACCTTGCCACCGACGTGGATGTGCGCATCCGCGGCATCGAGCAACAGATCATCGACTGGCGCCGCCACATTCACCGGAATCCGGAGCTGTCCAACCGCGAATTCAAGACTGCGGCCTACGTCGCTGCGCACCTCGAGAAACTCGGCATGGAAGTGCAGACCGGCATCGCGCATACCGGCGTCGTCGGCACTCTCAAAGGCGGCAAACCCGGCCCGGTGGTTGCGTTGCGCGCCGACATGGACGCGCTGCCGGTAACCGAGGAGCTCGACTTGCCGTTCAGATCGACGGTTCGCGCCGAGTATCTCGGGCAACAGGTTGGAGTGATGCATGCCTGCGGCCACGACGCGCACGTAGCAATCCTCATGGGCGTGGCAGAGGCGCTGGCAGGCGTGCGCAAGGATCTGCCCGGCACCGTGAAGTTCATCTTTCAGCCAGCAGAGGAAGGCCCACCGACGGGCGAGAAAGGCGGCGCCCCGCTGATGGTAGAGGAAGGCGTGCTGAAAGATCCCCGACCCGATGCGATCTTCGGTCTGCACGTCATCGCCGGCGTGCCAGCCGGGATGCTCACCTATCGGCCCGGGCCGATGATGGCGAGCGCCGACTGGGTCTACATCACGGTCAAGGGACAGCAGACGCACGGCGCCTGGCCCTGGAAGGGCGTCGATCCGGTGATCACCTCGGCGCAGATCCTGACGGGACTGCAGAACATCGTGGCGCGGCAGATCGATGTGTCCAAGGAGCCCGCAGTAGTCACCATTGCCACCATCCAGGGCGGTACGCGCAAGAACATCATCCCGGACAAGGTCGAGATGAGCGGCACGATCCGTGCATTCGACGACGGCATGCAAAAGGACATTCACGACCGCATTCGCCATGTGGCGCGCTCGATCGCGCAGGCGAATCACGCGCATGCGGAGGTAACCATCGACAAGGCCGTACCGGTGACCTCGAACGACCCGGCCCTGACGGAGAGAATGCTGCCCACGCTCCGGCGGATCGCCGGCAACGAAAAGGCCAGACTGCAGGCGCGGGTGATGGTCGCGGAAGACTTCTCCTACTTCCAGCAGGAGATTCCGGGGATGTTCTACTTCGTCGGCATCACGCCGCCGGATCAGGACCCGGCGACGGCGGAGCCGAACCACTCGCCCAGGTTCTACATCGATGAACGCGGACTGCTGGTCGGCGCACGTTCGCTCGCCGCCCTCGCGGTGGATTTTCTCTCCGGTCGCTGACCGGCAGGAATCGCCCGCAGCTCAGTTCTTCGGGTTCTCCACTCCGCCGACGTAAAAGCGGTTCCAGGTCGGGCTGACGATGATCTGGTTGACGCATGCGCGCGCGGGCATTTCCGCAACGAAGCGGATGGTGGCGCCGAGATCCTCGGGCTGCAGCATCTTCGCCCGGTCTTCCGCGCTCGGCGGCACCGGGCGCTTGTCCATGATCGGCGTCGCCACTTCCGCGGGACAGATCGCGCATGCGCGGATGCCGTTCGCGCACTCTTCCATGTTGATGGTTTCGGTCATCGCGATCACCGCATGCTTGCTGGCGTTGTACGCCGCGCCGGTGAGCTTGACGTGATAGACGCCGGACCATGAGGCGATGTTGATGATCAGTCCGTCCCCGCGATTGCGCATTCCGGGCAGCACCGCATAGGTGGTGTAGAACGAGCCGTCCAGGTTTATGCCGATCACATCGCGCCAGCCCTGCAGGGTCTGGTTCTTCCAGTATCTCTGCGGCACGTTCAGCCCGGCGCTGTTGACCAGAATATCCACTGGGCCGCAGCGCGAAAGAATACGCTCCGCGGCATTCATCACGGCTTTCTGGTCCGACACGTCGAGCGCCTCGACTTCCGTCTTGAACCCGCGGATACGCAACTTCTCGGCCTCCGGCTCCAGCACTTCCTTACGCCGTCCCGAGAGCACGACCGTCGCGCCCGCCTCTGCCAGCGCCTTTGCGCCGGCCAGCCCAATGCCGGTACCGGCTCCAGTCACCCAGGCGATCTTTCCGTTCAGCGCGCTCATATCCCGCTCCCAGTCTATTGTTGACGCCAGGCGGCGAATGCCGCCTTGAGCATTTCCGCAGATTCAGCGACCGCGGTGCGGGCGGCATCCACTGCACCGCCCATCAGGTAGAAGCCGTGAACCATGCCCTCGTAGTTGCTCAGCCGTACGCGATTGCCCGCCTCGATCAGCCGCTTCGCGTAGTCGACGCCTTCATCGCGCAACGGGTCGTAGCCCGCCACCAGCACCAGCGTCGGCGGCAAACCGGAGAGGTCGTCCGCGATCAGCGGTGCGAAGCGGAAGTCGTTTTCGTCCTTGCGGCTGCGCAAGTACTGTTTGAAGAACCAGGTAATGGTTTTGCGTGTCAGCACGTAGCCCTCTGCGAATTTGTGGTGCGAAGGCGTCTCCGGCTCAGGAGCGACGCAGGGGTAGAGCAACAACTGGAAAGCAAGCTTCGGGTATCCCGCATCGCGCGCAAGCAGTGCGACCACGGTGGCGAGGTTCGCGCCCGCGCTGTCGCCGCCGACGGCAATCCGCGTTGCGTCGCCGTGCAGTTCCGGCGCGTGCTGCGCGATCCACTTCAGCGCCGCTTCACAGTCCTCGACCGCGGCCGGAAACTTGTGCTCGGGCGCCAGCCGGTAATCGATCGATACGACAAGGCAGTCGGCCTGATTGGCGAGCAGGCGGCACACGGAGTCATGCGTATCGAGATTGCCGATGACGAACCCGCCGCCGTGATACCAGACCAGAATCGGAAACTTCTCTCCGGCACCCGGCTCGCGCGGCCGGTAGATGCGTATTGGAATCGCGCCCGCCGGGCCGGGAATGCGACGGTCCTCGCTCCGATG
The DNA here is from genome assembly GCA_035512195.1 of Burkholderiales bacterium. GTDB lineage: Bacteria > Pseudomonadota > Gammaproteobacteria > Burkholderiales > Eutrophovitaceae > DATKEK01. Next base: position 7 of record DATKEK010000404.1, on the reverse strand, counting down.
GATGGGT
>DATKEK010000403.1:0-17871 GCA_035512195.1 Burkholderiales bacterium | reverse complement strand
GGCCCGCGCGGCGCAAGCCGTGCGGGCCCCGTGTGTTTCCGGGGTTCGTTGCAGATCCGGAAATCGAAGTCCGGCGCAGACGGCTTGCACAATCCCGGCTGCGGGTGGAACCTTTTCACGGTATTCGTCGTGTAAGCGTTCGATGGGCAAGTTCGTCCAATTCCTGAAGCGCAGTATCGGCCGCGACTCCTTCTCGCTGCTGGTGGGTCCGCATGTCTACGATCTGTATCGCGCAGCGTACCGTTTCACCGGCCACCCGGAGGATGCCGAGGACCTGGTGCAGTCGCTGCTGCTTCGTCTGTATCCGAAGCGCGAAGAACTCAGCCGCGTGGACGACCTGCGACCCTGGCTGGTGCGCGCGCTCTACAACCTGTTCATCGACACCGTGCGCCGCAGCGGGCGCGAACCCACCTTCGGCGCGGCAGGCGAGGAAGCCATCGAACAACTGCAAAGCCCCGAGGCCGGGCCCGCGGAATCGGCCTATCGGGCGCAGTTGCAGGCACACATCGCAGAAGCGCTCGAGGCACTGAGCGTCGAGCATCGGGTGGTTGTCAGTCTGCACGACATGGAGGGCTACAACCTCCTGGAGGTGGCACAAGTTCTTGATCTGCCGATCGGAACGGTTAAGTCCCGGCTGCACCGGGCACGCGCCCGGTTGCGCGAAACCTTGCGAATGGAACCTTTTCCGGCCGCCCGGCGTGTTAACGGGCAAGGGTGAACACAATGAACTGCGACCAGATCATCGAACGGCTCGAAGACCATGTGGACCGGTTGCTGCCGCTGCCCGAAGCGGATGCGGTGGAGCGGCACGTCGCGCTGTGCGAGAACTGCCGGCATGCGCTCGAGGCCGAGCACGATTTCCGCGCATTGCTGCGCGCGCAGCCGGTTGCGGCGCCGAGTACGGGGTTTGCCCGTCGCGCGTTGACGGCCGCGAGGCAGACGGAAGCGGCGCCGCATCGGCGCGGATTCGTTTTCGGCTTTGCAAGTGCCGCGGCGCTCGCTCTGGTTGCGTGGTTTCTGGTTGCACCAATGCCGAGCACAGTGACGCCGGACACGGCCGAGGCCGCAATACCCGAAGTCCGCATGGCGCTGCATGAAGTGAAGTCTGTGCATCTCGTGTTCAATATTCCGGGCGAGATCCCCGACAGCATCATGTCACTGGAACTGCCCGAACATTTCGAGCTGCGCGGATACCCCGGCCGCCGGACGCTGACCTGGCAAACCGCGCTGAAAAGCGGAGCGAACAGTCTGTCGCTGCCGATCGTGGCGCAGCAGGCGGTAAGCGGGGACCTGAAAGTGCAGATCAGTTATGGCGAGAAGCAGCAGATTTTTCACGTCCGGTTGAAGGTTCGCCCTGCGGCCTCGGCCGGACACCCTGAATTCGACACCCATGGGTCAGTCGAAGTTTGAGAAAGGACAGGATCGATGAAAGCCTTATACCAGTCAGTCATCTCAGTATTGTTCCTCGTATTCGCGGCGGGAACCGCGTTCGCGCAGGACGGCGGCATCACCATGCAGGTCATCGAAGACGAGCTGCCGGAAGCCGTGACCGCGCCGATCGCGCTGCCCACGACGGACGAAGACGCGCTGCGGGACTCGGCGGACGGCCTGCGCACCGCCAATGAAGCGCGGCTGCGCCGGAATGAAGGACTTTCCACCGCGCGCGAGGCGATGGAAAGCGGCGCCGCCGAGCGCCGAGAAGCGCTCGAAAGCGCGCGCGGGCTGTCCGAGCATCGGTCGCAGACCGGAGGCGTGCCGCCGTTCGTGAATCAGTAACGCTGCCGTTCGAACCACGGCTTTCCCCGGGGTGCGCGCATATCCTCTCTGATTGCGCGCACCCCATTTTTGCGTTTTCTGGTTTTCCGTTTTCTGACGTACACGAAGAAGAGTATCTGGAGGACAGCGAACGATGTCCGGATTCAGAGCAGCCTGGGTCACGGGCGCAATCACCCTGCTCTGCGCCGCGCTTGGACCGGCGCCCGCACATGCCGCAGGCGAAGCCGACGCCGCATTCGAGGCGGGCATTGGTGCCTCCCGGGCCGGGGACGATATCGAAGCACTGAAGCAGTTCCAGCGTGCGCAGGCAGCAGGGCTCGACAGGGCGGCGCTTTACTACAACCTGGGCGTGACGCATTACCGCCTAGGCAATTACCCTGCCGCACGCAACAGTTTTCAGCGCCTGACGCGGCATGAAACTCTTGCCGCACTCGCGCACTACAACCTGGCGCTGGTCGCGTTGCGCCTGAACGAGAAAGACGAAGCGCACCGGCAGTTCCTGATCGCCCACCGCCTGACCGAAGACCCGAAGCTCAGGTATCTCGCCCGACAGCAGGTTGGACAGCTTGCCCCGGACACGCAAGAGGGCAAGCGCTGGAGCGCCACCGTGTCGGCGGGCGCGGGATACGACGACAACCTCGTGGTGCAGGACACCGGCGGCGCGGCGAGCACCGGGGACCAGTTCTTCGAACTCTTTCTGGGTGGAACCGGCACCGTCCATGGCACGCGGCGCGACGGGGTGAATCTGTACGGCTCGGCATACCTGGTCGAGTACCTGGACAACGACGCATTCAGCATGAGTTTTCTGCGCGGTGGAGCCGCGCGCGCAAAAGAACTGGGCGGATGGGCCGCCGAAGCAGGCGGCGAACTCGAGCTCAGTACGCTCGGGGACCGCGATTACCTGCGCACGCTGAGTGCCCGGGTTTCGGGAAAACGCGCGATCGCCGCAGGCGCCACACTCGAGCTGCGCTATCGGTTCAGCGACGTTCGTGCGCGCGATTCGATTTTCTCGTATCTGGACGGCTATCAGCATCGCTTCAGCGTCGAGGGTTATCGGGCGCAACCCAACGGCTGGCTGCGCGGCCGGGGTTCGTTCGAGATGAATGACCGGGACGATCTTCGTGAAGGCAGCGTGTTCACCAGCTTTTCGCCGACGCGCGCCGGCATCCGCGCGGAGTACGGCAGGAATATCGACGCCAACTGGGAAATCTCCGCCTCGCTCGGTCTGGTGGCGAGCCGCTACCGGGATGCCAACGTGCTGGCCGACGCGTCGCGTGTGCGCCGGAGCGACGATCAGCTTCAAATCGGGCTGAACGTGGCGCGCACGCTTGACCGGCGTTGGCAGATCGGCGCCGACTACCAGTACTACGACAACGACTCCAATCTCGGGGCATACGAATACAGCCGTAGTATCTACACGTTGCGCCTGGTCGGCGTGTTCTAGAACCTTGCTTCGCAATCGTTCGCGCGGGCGGCAGCGCGATCTGCGTTTCCGACAAGGTTCGAGCGACGCGGTCCGGCCGGAACAACGAAAAAGCCCGCGCGGCGGACCGTGCGGGCTTTGTGTTTTCCGGCGCTGACCGGCCGGGATCAGGTCATGTGTACGCCCTTGGTTTCGACGTACACCGAGTACAGCGAGGTGCTGCCGCACATGAACAGGCGGTTGCGCTTGCTGCCGCCGAAGCAGATGTTGCCGACGATCTCCGGCATGCGGATCATGCCGATGCGGGTGCCGTCCGGCGCGAAGCAGTGCACGCCATCGTAGCCGTCGCCCACCCAGCCCATGCCGGCCCAGACGTTGCCGTCCTCGTCGCAGCGGATGCCGTCGGCGAAGCCGATTTTGCCGTCCATTTCCATGCTGGCGAACACCTTGCCGTTGCGCAGGCGCCGGTTGCTGTCCACGTCGTACACCCAGATCACGCTCTTCGCCTCGGGGTAATGTGACAGCCCGGTGTCGGAGATGTAGCACTTCTTGAAGTCCGCCGAGAAGCACAGGCCGTTCGGCTTGAACGGATCGTCGGTAACTTTCGCCACCTTGCCCGGCGAGTCGATGCGGTAGACCGCCTCCTTCTGAAACGGCTGCGGGCTGCCCGTGTTGTGCCGCTTGCCTTCGTAGTTCATCAGGCCGCCGTAGCCAGGGTCGGTGAACATCAGCCAGCCGTCGGGATGGCACATGCCGTCGTTCGGCGCGTTGAACTCCTTGCCGTTGTCCGCCTTGTCGGCCATCACGGTATAGCTGCCGTCATATTCGTAGCGACCCACGCGGCGCGTGCCGTGCTCGAACGAGACCTGGCGGCCGAGGAAGTCGAAGGTGTTGCCGTTGGAGTTGCCGGACGGGAAGCGGAAATTCCGCGAAACGTGCTCGTCTTCCTCAAGGAAGCGCAGCTGCTCGTTTCTCGGGATGTCGCTCCAGATCAGGTAACGGCCGACACCGTTCCAGGCGCAGCCTTCCGCCCACAGCGTGCCGCGGTAGTGGCGCAGGATCGGCGTGTTGCCGAGCTTGTACTTGAAGCGCTTGTCGAGCGGAATGACATCCGGGTTCGGATAGCGCGCGATCGGACCGTCGACATCGTATTTGTCGATGAAGTTGCGCGCGAAGGCCGCGGGAGACATGGCCGTGATCGCGGCGATGCCGGTGGCCTTCGCCAGAAAACTGCGGCGGGTGTTCTCGTCGACCGGGCGATTGTCGGGCTTCGACAGGTCGATGAACTCGTGTTCCTGTACTCGTGGCATGTTCAGTTTCCTCCGTGATTGATCTGGTTTTCACGGGAGACCTCCTGCCTGGGCAGCGTCTCCACGGATGAAGCAATGACCTGCCCCGCGACAACTAAACGGCTGCTGCCGGCGCCTCCGGAAAATACGGCGCCCTGCCGGGCGTTACCTCGTGACAGCGTTCATGAACTGCATTGCACAACACCCGCAGCATGCGGGGCGGCAATCAGGATGACGCCCGGGATACCGGGCTTACCCCTCCCCCAACCGTTCTCATACCGTTTTTCTGCGGCGGCGCAGCGTAAACCGGCCACCGCCGCGAACGATTCTGCGCCTGTCGAATCGCGCATGCAATGCCCTATGCATACGGCGTACTTCAGTTGCCGGCTGCGGGTGGTCGGCACGTGTAGCATTGCCGTGTGCCGCAGTGGCATGGGCACGCGCGATCCGCAGACTCGCAATGAAAGGATTGGCAGATGCGAAACACCGGAATCGGGACGGCAGGCCTGCTGCTCGCGTTACTCGCGTGCCCGGTGCAGAACGCGCCTGCCGCACCGTCTCTGCTGCTGATGGAGTTCGAGATCATCGACGATCTCGGCGACGCGGCAAGCGCAGTCGAGGACCGGCGGCGGCTGAACGAGGCGACGCGGCAACTGCACGCCGCGCTCGCCGCCTGCGGACGCTTCGAGCTCGCGGCGCCCGCAGCCGATTCGACCGCGCTCGATGCGGCAAGGGCACAGAACCATTATCTGCACCGTTGCAACGGCTGTACGCGCGCGATCGCCGAACCCGCCGGGGCGGAACTGGTGCTGTTTCCCTGGGTGCAGAAAGTCAGCAACCTGATCCTGAATGTAAATGCCGAGATCCGCTACGCGCAAACCGAAGCCACGGTCATGACCCGCTCGGTGGATATCCGCGCCAACAACGACGTGAGCTGGCAGCGCGGCGTGCGCGCACTCGCGCGGCGGCTGTGCCCGGGTGCGCTGGACTGAAGAACCAGAAGCCGGATAAACCACCAAGGCACCAAGACACCAAGGAAATCTCTTCAGAAAATCCACCGCGCGTGTGGCCACATGCCTCGCCGCGTCGGGACTTTCTGGTACGGAGTCGGAAAGACCTGCTGTCAGGTCTTTTCGGTGTCTTGGTGTCTTGGTGTCTTGGTGTCTTGGTGCCTTGGTGGTTCGATCTGTTTTTCTTTCATTCGCGCGCCACGGCCGCAATAGCGAAATGACTACGGCACGCTGACCGCGGTCGAGCTTTCGAAGCGCAGGTCGTTGGAGTCGACGACCTCGGCGTGCAGCCGGCCTTGCGACTGCGGCGCGAGGCGGAAGCGGAAGGCGGGGTTCTCGCTGATGGTGAAATCGACTTCTGCGGCGAATACCAGCTCGCCGTCGCGGGTGACGCGAACCGTGCGTACGAAATGCGGCGGATCGTAGAGCCGGGTGAGCTGCTCCATCGCCAGCCCGGAGTTGTTCGGATGCCGCACCATGAGCTGCACCGGCGGCCCGTCCAGGGTGTCTGCGGCATCGATGCGCCAGCGTATTTCGCCCATGCCGACCAGCCGCTCGGCGAGCGTCTTGCCGGCGGGCGCGGAGCAGCCGCCGGCCGCCTTGATGTACTGGCTGGCCATGACCAGCGATCCGTCCGCGGTTTCCGCGATCGCGCGCACCCAGGTGTAGTCCTCGACGCGCACCCGGGTCTCCACTTCCGCCGCGCCCGCCGCGGCGCCGAACTCGAAGATCGCGCCGACCGGCGAGGGATTTTTCTCGATGACCAGGTAGATGCGCCGGGCGCGCGCTTCTCCCGGGGCGGGAACGTAGCGCAGGCGCAGCGGCACCACGGCGGCGTCCGCGGCGCGGCCCGGCAGCGTCATCTGCAGGCGGCGGCCGGTGTCGTCCTCGACGATCGGGCGGTCGCCGAACAGGCTGATGCGCACCAGCGGCCACACTTCCGTGGGCGCATCGTTCGCGGCGGAAGCAGTGACGCAGCCGAGCACGATCAGCGCCGCGAGCAATCTCACTGCCCGCTTCCTTCCTCCGGTTGTGGACTGCGCAGGAAGCACGAGACTTCGGCAGCGATCAGCGATTCGCGGAAACGCCGCGCGAGCTTCTGCGCCTCCTTGTTGTCACGCAGCGCGCCGCCGCGTTCGCCGGCGATGTAAACACCCTTGGAGGTAGTCCAGGCTTCCATGAACTCGTCGTAGTTCATCTCGCGCGCAAAGCGGTCGATCACGCACGAACATTTGTGGATCAGTTCGTATTGCGGATTGTCGCGCTCGCGCATGCATTCGAGCACGAACTCCACCCTCAGCCCCGTCGGATAGTCGGCCGACTCCCCGCGGACGGTGCCCGCCACGGCGACCAGCGACAGCGCGATACAGATACGAGCAAGCGCGGCCGACGCATTCATTGCAGCGGTTCTCCGGCCTCGTCTATCAGCGGTACGCCGTATTCGCGCAGCACGGCATCGATCCGCTCGCGGCCGGCGTCCAGCGCGGCCTGCACGCGCGCGCGCCACTGCGGCTCACCGTGCCGCACACCCATCGCCATCGCGTAATCGAAGCGCACGCCCGGCTCGGACTTGAGCGGCACGATCATGATCTCTGCATCCCGCACGCGGGAAGCGAAGTATCCCGCAATCGGTCCCCAGATCACCGCAGCATCGATGCGTCCGGAAGCCAGCTCCCTGTCGATGATCTGCCCGGGATAGTGGCTCGGGTCAGGACTGAGCATCTGGTACGGCACAGCCTGATCGATCAGGCCGTTTTTGGTGAGCCAGCGCACCGCCGGCGAACGGTCGTACACACCGATCTTCAGTTTCGCCAGCTTTCCGCGATCCAGCGCAAGAAACTCCGCGCCGCTGCTGACGTCGATGCCTCGCCCCTTTGCGTAGGCCAGCACGTAGGTCGAGCGGTAATAGGGCTCGGTGGTCGCAACCGCGTCGAACTCCGCCGGCATTCCGGTGAGCAGATCGCAGCGGTAGCCGACGTCGCCGGGGCAGCCGGTAGCGCAGCGTGTTGCGCACGACGTTCATGCGCTGCGGATACCAGACGGATTCCAGCGGCACCTGCATTTCATCCGCGAGTATCCGTGCGATCCGATTCTCGAAACCCTCTCCGGCTTCGTTGGAGAACGGCAGATTGTTCGGATCCTGGCATACGCGCAGCACGCCGGGCGCCGGTTCGGCAACGGCCCACTGCCACGCGCCGGCCCACAGCATGAAAACCAGCAGCGTCGCACGCCGGATCGCGGCGGCAGAAACCGGTTTCATTTGATGGCCTCGACTCGCGCGCGGGTGATGGCGCCGTCGGACCTGCCCTTAAGGTATGCGTACAGGTGATCGATGTTGGTGGTGACCATGTTGCTGGTCTTGAATGCGGGCATGCCCTTTTCGAGCCGGCCTTCGATCACGGATTTGGCGAAATCTTCCTTGCTCAGGACTTTCATGGACTGCAGCAGAGACGGCCCGACCAGCCCTTCCTGGTTCGCGCCATGACAGCGGTCGCAGGCGGCGGCACGCCACGTCCTGAAACCTTTCAGGGTGTCGGCATCGACCTTGTAGCCGTCCTCGACGGTGTAAAGCGCCGAATCTCCCGCCTGGGCAACTGCCCCGAACATGAGCCCGGACAGGCATACGGCTACACACTTTCCCAACACGTTCATTCGCAACCTCGGTTGCTTCTTGAGAGGAAAAAGGCATCCCGGCACGGGGCCGGGATGCCGTTTACAACGACGTACCTGCAAAAAAGCCTGAATCAGTTCGGCAACGCAAAGATCGTCAGCGAACCACCGAGGTCGGTGTATTGCGAAAGCTCGCGATACCCGCCCACTGCACCGAGGCCGTCTGCATCCTTCTCCAGACCCGCGGCGAGACCGATGCCGGCCCAGCCGCCGATGCCGGAAAACACACCGACATACTGCTTGCCCTTGTGCGTGTAGGTGAACACGTTGCCGATGATTCCCGACGGCGTCTTGAACTTCCACAGTTCCTTGCCGTCGCTCTTGCGCACCGCCTTCAGGTAGCCCTCGAGCGTACCGTAGAAGACGATGTCGCCTGCGGTGGTCAGCGCGCCGCTCCACACCGAGAACTTCTCGGGCTTGGACCACACGATCTTGCCGGTGCCGGCGTCCCAGGCAATGAAGTTGCCCATGCCGCCGTGGCTATTCGGCGCGGGATACATCGCGAGCGTCGCCCCGACGTAGGGTTGGCCGGCGACATATTCGACTTCGAACGGCTCGTAGTCCATGCACACGTGGTTGGTCGGCACGTAGAACAGGCCAGTCTTCGGCGAGAAGGCCGCGGGCTGCTGGTCCTTGGTGCCGAGCGCCGCCGGGCAGATGCCCTTGGTGTTGACGTCAGGCCCGTTCTGCGCGGTGCTGTACTTCGATACCACCTGCGGACGGCCGGTGCGCATGTCGACATGCGTGGCCCAGTTCACCGCCGGGTCGTACTTCTCGGCGACCAGCAGCGCGCCGGTGACGCGATCGAGCGTGTAGGCGAAGCCGTTGCGGTCGAAGTGAACCAGCGCCTTGGTGCCTTTAGCCCTTGACCGGGATGTCCGCAAGGATCATCTCGTTCACGCCGTCGAAATCCCACTCGTCGAACGGCGTCATCTGATAGACCCACTTCGCCATGCCGGTGTCGACGTCGCGCGCGAAGATGGCCATCGACCACCTGTTGTCGCCCGGACGCTGCGACGGGTTCCAGGTGCTGGGGTTGCCGGTGCCGTAATACACCAGGTTCAGCGCCTTGTCGTAGCTGTACCAGCCCCAGGTGGTGCCGCCGCCGATCTTCCACTGATCGCCCTGCCAGGTGTCCAGCGAGGAATTACGCCCGACCGGCTGCACGCGCCCGTCCTTCCAGGCGGTGGTCTTGTTCGGGTCGATCAGCATTTCGGCGTCGGGACCGGTGCTGTAGGCCTTCCACACCAGGCGGCCGGTGTTGATGTTGTAAGCGGCGAGAAAACCGCGCACGCCCCACTCGCCGCCGGAAACGCCGGTGATCACTTTATCCTTGAACACATGCGGTGCGTTGGTATTCACCGCGCCGAGCGAAGGATCGCCGTTCTTCACCGACCACAGCACTTTGCCATTGTTGGCATCGAGTGCAACCAGCATGCTGTCGGCCTGCTGCAGGAAGATCTTGTTCTCCGCGTAGGCGAGCCCGCGATAGACCGTGTCGCAGCACATCTGCGGAATGACGGCCGGATCCTGCCTCGGCTCGTACTTCCACTTGATCTTCTGCGTGTTCAGGTCCAGCGCGAATACCTTGTTCGGAAACGGCGTGTGGATGAACATCATGTCGCCGATCACGAGAGGCGAACCCTCGTGCCCGCGCAGGACGCCGGTGGAGAACAGCCACGCCACCTGCAGCTTGCCGACGTTGCCGGCGTTGACCTGGTTGAGCTTGCTGTAGCGCTGGTTGTACATGTCGCCGGCCTGCATCGCCCAGTTCGCCGGATTGCCGATGTGCCGCTCAAGGTCGGCGTTCCCGGACGCCGCGAGCGGGAGCAGCCCCGCACAGGCCAAGATGCCCAAAGCGAAGTTTCGAACGAGTCGCATGTTGACTCTCCTCAATGAGTTTTTAGATTTGCTTGGTCTCGAATGGCGAAGACAGGCTTTCCCGGCTCTTGAGCTGGATGCAACCGTACGCCACTTCCCCGGATCACAAATGTGAGATGAAAATTGAGTTCTGATGAACTCAAAAGGCCGCGCCCCATTCGGATTCGCGGCAGACGCTGAGGTTGCCTGAGGGCAACTCGCATTGAATGTTGCAGCGGCCTTTATAACACCTTTCCGGATGACGGTCATGCAATTGCCCTCGGTGTGCGTATGCCCGGCAGGCCGTACTCGACCCTACGCGTGGCGCAGCGCAACAAAACCGGTGCGTCGGGACGTTGCCGGCCGCCGCCGCCCGCAGTAAGGTTCGGAAACAGGAGGCAAAAGATGAAATTCGTCAGCCAACTACTCGGCCATCATCTGAAACGCTATCCGATGATGGAGCTGGACGACGTGTACAAGCTGCTGCACCAGGCCGCGCTCGGCGCCGGACATGCGGTTGACGACGCGAAGCAGGCACGCAGGAAACTGGATGCAGAACTGGCCGCGCTCGGCAACGGCATCGACGAGCCGATCGCGGATGCGATTTCCCCGGACGGCAGGCTCGCGCGCATTCATCTGCGTCCGTATCTCGAGGCCGGGCACAGGATCGACGCGCTGTTCGATGCTTTCCTGCAGACCGCGCAGAAATACCCGGCCTCGCCGGACAAGTTGGCAAAGTTCTGCGGCTGCCTGGGCGACCTGGCGGCGACGGGAGGTATTCCGTTCGCAAAGGATCGCGTGGTCGAGTATTTCGACGGCATCGCAAAGTCGGGCTTTCCGGTGGTACGGCATTCGCAGGCCTATCGCGACAGCTACAAACCGGCGTATCGCGTGGTGGCGCTGGACTATCTGCCGGCGGTGGAGCCGACCAGCCCTTCATGAAAGACAGGACTGGGGACTGAGTAGAAAACATAGCGCCAGGCGCCCGGACCGTACCGGGCACTGACGAATCTGCGCGCCCTGCTTATTAGGGAGGAGACAAGAAAAATGGCTGATAGCGTGAAAGCGCGAACGGGGTTGCGCATTCGCGAGGTGCGCGGGTTTCCGACTTCGTTTCCGGTCGATCCGAAGGACAGCGTGACGCTGGGCATCGGGCGTGCGGTGAAGCGCGATGCGGTGATCGTGCGCGTGACCACGGAGGACGGCATCGTCGGCTGGGGCGAGTCGCATCACGGTCGCTGCCCGGGCGCGGTCGCACACCTGGTGAACACCACGCTGCGCATGCTGGTGGAAGGCCAGGACGCGAACGACGTGTCCGGCATCTGGAAGCGCGTGTACGACAAGCAGCTCGCCAGTCACGGCATGGGCGCCGGCGCCTGCATCGCGCTCTCGGGCATCGACATGGCGATCTGGGACATCCGCGCAAAGGCGCTCGGCCTGCCGCTGTACAAGCTGCTCGGCGGCGCGGCGCGCGCGATACCGGCCTACGCCGGCGGCGTCTCGCTCGGCTACCAGGAGCCGGGCGCTCTGGTGGCCGAGGCACGCGTGCACGTGGAACTGGGATACAAGGCGGTGAAGCTGCGCATTGGCGACACCGTCAAGCGCGACATGGAACGCATCGCTGCGGTGCGCAAGGCGTTCGGCGCGGATGTCGCGATCCTCACCGATGCGAACACCGGCTATGCGCTGGCGGACGCGCGCGCCGCGATGCCCGGACTCGAAGCGCACGACGTCGGCTGGCTGGAAGAGCCGTTTCCCGCGCACGACCATCGCAGTTATCGCGAAGCGAAGTCATTCTCGCGCGTGCCGCTCGCCGCCGGCGAAAACCATTACACGCGCTTCGAGTTCGACCGCGTGATCGAGGACGGTGCGATCACCATCCTGCAACCCGATCTGTCGAAAACCGGCGGCATCACCGAGGCGCTGCGCATTGCCGCGCTGGCCGGCACCTGGAAGCTGCCGATTCATCCGCACACTTCGATGACCGCGCTGAACATGGCGGCGTCGATTCATTTTCTGGCAGCGATCGAGAATGCAGGGTACTTCGAGGCCGACGTGTCGAAGAACAACCTGTTCCGCGACAAACTGGTCACCTCGCAACCTTACAAGGTGGACAAGTCCGGCTGCGTGAAGCCGCTCGAGGCGCCAGGCATCGGGCTCGAAGTGGACGAGGATTTCCTCGCGGCGCACCCCGTGATCGAAGGACCGGCATACGTGTAGCCATTGCAGCTGCAAGAACAACAACGAACCACCAAGGACACCAAGGACACCAAGAAAACCGAAAGCATGAAACTGCATCGCCGTTGATATCCGCGGCGTGCGGGAAGCACAGCGCATCTGATCGAAGTTTTTTGAGCCGTTGTTCTTTTGGTTTCCTTGGTGCCCTTGGTGCCCTTGGTGGTTCGCTTCTTGTGTTTGACTGTTCAGGGGCAGTTCACTTTTTGGAGGAGTACGGGTGGAGCAAGTTCTAAAGAGCGAGCAGCGCGAAGCGGTGCTGGTGTTGACGCTGAACCGGCCGGAGTCGCTGAATGCGATCAACGGCGAACTGCGCCAGAAGCTGATCGACGCGCTGGGGCGGGCGAACCATGACGAGGAAGTGCGCGCGGTGGTGATCACCGGCGCGGGCGAACGGGCGTTCTGTTCGGGTCAGGACTTGACGGAAACGGCGCGTTACGGCATCGACGACGTCGAGGCGTGGCTGTCGGCGAACCACGCGATGTATCGCGCGGTGCGCGATCTGGACAAGCCCGCGGTGGCGGCGTTCAACGGAGTGGCGGCGGGCGCAGGCTTCCAGATCGGGCTGTGCTGCGATCTGCGCGTCGGCTACCCGGACATGAAGATCGGCCAGCCGGAGATCAAGGCAGGTCTAGCGAGCATGGTCGGCTCGCAGTTGATGACGCAGTACCTCGGCTTCGGCCACAACGTCGAGCTGTCGCTGACCGGCGAGCTGATCTCCGGTACGCGCGCCTACGAGCTCGGTCTGTTGAATCGCGTGGTGCCGCGCGAGCAGGTGCCCGATACCGCGCTGGAGCTTGCCGCAAAGCTGGCGAAACTCGCGCCGACCGCGATGCGGCTGACCAAGCAGCGGTTCCGCGAACTCACCCGGCCAGGCTTCGATGGCGTGCTCGACACCGCCATCGACGCGCAGAAAGCCACCTACGCCAGCGGCGAACCGCAGGAAGCCATGCGGCGGTTCCTCGAATCCCGGAAGTCGAAAGGTTGAAAGGCATTCACCGCAAAGGCGCAAAGAACGCGACGAAAGACCGTTCAACTGATTCATGCGGATTCCCGAATGAGCTGGTCTCCGGCTCTCATCGTGTCGGTTGCGACTTTGCGCTGTGCGTGCTTAGTTGCCGTTCTGCTTGCGCTGGCTGCCTGTTCCGGGAGCAGTGGGCCGCAGGAGTATCCCGCGGAGGCGATCCGCATCGTGGTGCCGTATCCGCCCGGCGGGTTCAATGACACGTTTGCACGCACTGCGGCGCAGAAGCTGAACGATACCTGGGGGCAGCCGGTGATCGTGGAGAACCGCGCCGGCGGCAACACCACGATCGGCAGCGGGCTGGTGGCACGCGCGCCGGCAGACGGGCACACGCTGCTGATCGTGTCGTTTGCGTTCGCCGCGAACCCGGGCCTGTACGACGAGCTGCCGTACGACACGCTCGGGGATTTCGCGCCGGTGATCCTCGCTGCCGGCACGGCGAATGTGCTGGTGACCCGCCCCGACCTGCCGGTGGATTCGGTGCCGGAACTGATCGCGCTTGCACGCGCGCAGCCCGGAGCACTCAACTACGCCTCGGCCGGCAACGGTTCGTCCAATCACCTTTCGATGGAGCTGTTCATGTCGCTCACCGGAACCAACTTCGTGCACGTTCCTTACCGCGGCAGCGCGCCTGCGGTCGCGGATCTGCTCGGCGGCCAGGTGGACGTGATGTTCGACAATACGCCGAACGTGATGCCGCACGTGCGCGTCGGCCGGCTGCGCGCGCTGGCGGTTTCCACGCGATCGCGATCGCGGTTCACGCCGGAGCTGCTGACGGTGGAGGAATCTGGCGTGCCGGGGTTCGACGTGCCGGTCTGGTTCGGCGTGGTGGCGCCGGCGGGCACGCCGCGGCCGGTGATCGATCAGCTCAACGCTGCATTCAACCGCCTGCTGCGCATGCCCGATGTGCTGCGTCTGTTCGACCAGCAGGGCGTCGAGCCGCGCGGCGGCACACCGGAAGAATTCGATACCTTCCTGCGCACGCAGATTGAGACCTGGGCAAAAGTGGTGAAGCAATCCGGCGCACGACCGGAGTGACGTCAAGATTCAGTTCTCACCACCAAGGCACCAAGACACCAAGGAAAACCGAAACGACTGAAGTTCTTCAATTGCGCAATTTGCCGCCTTTGCGCGGCGATCTGTTTTCTTCGACTTTATTGGTGCCTTGGTGCCTTGGTGGTCAGTCGTCCGGTTCAAGTCGTTTCAGACAAACCGCAGCAACGCCGAGGCGACTGCGGTGGCTACCACCACGATCACCGGCGAGATTTTCCAGAACGCGAGCAACGCAAAGGCGCCGAGCGCGAGGGCGGCGTCTGCGGTGGAGCGGATCGCGCTGGTGATCACCGGGTCGTAGAGCGCGGCCAGCAGCAGGCCGACCACGGCCGCGTTCACGCCGGCGAGCGTCGAGCGCGCGTAGGTGCTGGCGCTCAGGCGCGACCAGAACGGCAACACGCCGATCACCAGCAGAAAGCCCGGCAGGAAAATGGCGACCAGGCACAGCACGGCGCCGCGCCAGCCGTCGATGATCGTTCCGAGATAGGCGGCGAAGCTGAACAGCGGACCGGGAATCGCCTGTGCGGCGCCGTAGCCCGCGAGGAACTGGTCGTTGTCCACCCACCCCGGCGGCACGACTTCCGCCTGCAGCAGCGGCAGCACCACGTGGCCACCGCCGAATACCAGCGCGCCGGAACGGAAGAAGCTGTCGAACAGTTCGACCTGCAGCAGGCCGGTTCCGGTGGCGAATCCTGGCAGCAGGATCAGCAGCAGGAAAAACAGCACCAGCGCCACAACGCCGGCGCTGCGCGTGACGCCGAAATCCACGCGCGCATTGCTGTCGCCCGCATTTGCATCGAGCCAGATGGCGCCGACGAACGCGCCGAGCACGATGACCGCGACCTGCCCGGAAACGCCCGGCAGCGCTAGCACGCCGATGGCCGCGAGCACGGCGAGCGTCGCGCGCGGCCGGTCGGGGCAAAGCTGTTTGCCCATGGTCCAGACCGCATAGGCCACCACCGCGACCGTGACCACTTTCAGCCCGTGCAGCCAATCGGCGTCGAGGCCGCCGAAGGTCTGCAGCCCGGCGGCGAACAAGGCGAGCAGGATCGCCGAGGGCAGCGTGAAACCGACCCAGGCAGCAATGCCGCCGGCGATTCCGGACTGCGACAATCCGAGCGCGATGCCCACCTGGCTGCTGGCCGGGCCGGGCAGGAACTGGCACAGCGCGATCAGGTCGGCATAGGCTTTCTCGCCGAGCCAGCGCCGGCGCACGACGAACTCGTCGCGAAAATAACCGATATGCGCGATCGGCCCGCCGAAGGAGACCAGACCCATGCGCAGGAAGGCGATGAATACGCCGAACACTGATGCCCGGCGCTCCTGTGTGCTGTCCTGGTGCTTGCTGGTCATGCTGAGATAACCCCGTTCATGTAGGCAGGAACCGCCACAAGGGCGCGCGGATTTTCATCGACGGCGAATCGAATGGAAACCGGCGCTGGCCAGTGTTTGCCGCCAGCATACTCGGGATTCTCGTCCCGGGCCTCCCCTCGCCCACGCGATGGCATTAGAATCCGTCTGCTGGTATGCACGCGCCGATTCGCTCCTGGAATCGCTCCGGCAAAGAACACGAACATCCCGCACAGGCGGGCAACCGAGACATCCAACAGAACTGAGCAGACCGTCAACGGCATGCCAATGCGCAATCCGGCACGCTTCGTGGTCGCGGCCCTCGCACTGATGATTTCCGCGGCCGCGGCAGAACCGTTGCACCTCGATCCCGCGGTGGGGCATTACGTTCCGCGGGTGTCCTATCTCGAGGATGGGCAGGCCAGTCTCGGCATCGACGAAGTCGCTGGCATGCGCGAGCAATTCCACCGCTTCTCCGGGAAACAGCCGAACTTCGGGTATTCGCGATCGGCCTACTGGCTGGCGTTCGAAGTCGAGCGGCAGGCGGGGGATAGCGAACCGTGGTATCTGCAGGTGACGTATCCGCCGCTGGACAGGCTCGAGTTGTTCTGGCGGCCGCGGGCGGACGCACCGTTCGAGCAGCTCGTACACGGCGATCATCTGCCCTTCCATGTGCGCGAAATCCACGAACCGGATTACTACTTTCCGCTGACCGTGGCGCCGGGCGAACGGCAGACTTTTTACCTGCGCGTGCAGAGCGAAAGCTCGATCACGGTACCGCTGGCAATCTATTCCGCGCACAGTCTCGACCAGCAACGCGGAACGGACCATCTCGTGCTCGGGCTTTTCTTCGGCACGCTGCTCGCGCTGGCGCTGTACAACCTGCTGCTGTGCATTTCCATCCGTGACATCAGCTATCTCTATTACGTTGCCTTTGTCGCCACTTCGGGGTTCGCGTTCTTCAGTTACAACGGCCTCGCTTATCAGTTCCTGTGGCCGGAGGCAGTCGCCTGGAACAACCGCGCCCCGGTGGTGTTCGCCCTGCTCTCGCTCGCCACGGGTGCGATGTTCGCGCGCAACTTCCTCGCAATAGCACGTCATTCTCCGCGGCTGGACGCCGGACTGGTCGCGCTGGCGATCGGTGCCGCGGTCTTCAGTCTGCTTGCGCTCGGCGTAGTCGACTACTTCACCAGCGCCCATGTGTTCTCCGCGTTCGCGATCATCGCCACGGTCGCGATTCTCTCCAGCGGCGTGGTTTCCTGGCAGCACGGCTACCGGCCGGCGCGCTGGTTCCTGATCGCGTGGGCGGCGCTTTTGGTCGGCCTGATCGCCTATTCCCTGCGCGTACTGGGTGCGCTGCCGGGAAATTTCTTCACCATCTATGGCATCCAGGTCGGCTCCGGCCTGGAGATGCTGCTGCTGTCGATCGCGCTGGCCGACCGCATCAACGTAATGAAGCGGGAGAAAGAGGAGGCGCAGGCGCTCGCGCTGGCAACTTCGCGGCGCGCCGAGCGCGAGCTGGAGGACAAGGTTCGGGAGCGCGTCGGCGAACTGAATGAACTCAACCGCATGCTGCAGGGAGAAATCTCGGATCGGCAGCAGGCAGAACAGGCGCTGATCGAGATGGCGCACCACGATGCGCTCACCGGTCTGCCGAACCGGCTGCTGCTGAGCGACCGCTTCCGCATTGCCGCGGCCCACGCCACGCGCGCCAGGCGCGAGCTCGCAATGCTGATGATGGATCTGGACGGCTTCAAGAAGATCAACGACACGCTCGGGCACGACGTCGGCGATCTGCTGCTGGTCGCGGTCGCGGACGTGATCCGGGGAACGGTTCGCGCTGCGGATACCGTGGCGCGTTTCGGTGGCGATGAGTTCGTCGTGCTGCTGAATGACCTGCGCGATGCGGAGGAAGCCACGCGCGCAGCCGAGCAAATCATTTCCGCGCTCGGCAAGCCGTTGAACGTCGGCCGGCATTCTCTGGTGATCACGCCGAGCATCGGCATCGCACTGTGTCCGCAGGATGGCTCGACGCTGGAAGATCTGCTGAAATGCGCGGACATAGCCATGTACCGCGCGAAGGAAGCCGGCGGCAACACCTATTACTTCTTCCTCGAAGATGCACAGCAGGAATTGTCGCTGCCGGGTGTCGAGCAAGGGTAAACTTGCGCCTTTGCGCGG
>DATKEK010000402.1:0-2144 GCA_035512195.1 Burkholderiales bacterium | reverse complement strand
TCAGCGTGCACGCCGGCCAGCGCATGCGTCTCGACCTCGTCGGTATAGAAGATCTTCCTGACGTCGGTCAGTTGGATCAGGGCGTCGTGCGTGTCGGCCATGGCGTTGCTCCCCATCTGTCGATCTAGTTGAGTTCGATGCGATCGTAATCGTCCCACTGCGAGGTGTCCGACAGGACCACGCGCTCGCCTTCCTTCAGTCCCTGCAGAATCTGCACACGGTTCACCGACACCTTGCCGAGCGACACCGGCACTCGCACCGCAATACGGGAGTCCGGTTGCAGCCGGAAGAGCCGCAACGTCGATCCCGTCTGGCCATAGGCCGGGCGGCCGGTGTGCAGTACGTCGTCCAGTCGCTCAATCAGAATCGTGCCGTCCACCGAAAGATCGGGACGCGCGCCGGGCGGCAGTTCGCCGGTGATCTCGACGTCGACCTGAACGGTGCCGTTGCGTACGGCCGGATCGATACGAATGACGCGACCTGCCACAATGCCGTTTCGTGTATCGATATCGACCGGTTGCTCGAGTCGAATGTCCTTTGCCTGCGTTTCGGCGATGCGCAGTTCCGCCATGAGTTCGTCCGGCCTCGCGACGCGCGCGATGTTCATTCCTGGGGTGAGGCGCTGGCCTGCTTCCACTTCCAGAGCCTGCAGTACGCCTTCGACACCCGCACGCAGGCTCAGGTTGGCAAGCTGCTGTTCTCGCAAGGCCAGGTTCTGGCGCTGCTGTTCCATCCGCGCGCGGGCGGCCCGAAGCCGGGCATCCAGCGAATCGTCGAGGTAACGGGCGCGCTCGCGTTCGACATCGAGGCGGACTTTCAGCTGCTCAGCAGCCAGTTCGACGCGGCGGAAGTCGATGGCGGGAATGATGCCCTGGGCCGCGAGATCCGCGCGTGCCTCTGCTTCCAGTCGCGTGCCTTCGTAGTCGGCGTTCGCCGCCGCAATCACGGCGCGCTGATTCAGAACTTCGGACCGCAGCTGGACTTCGAGCGCCGCATAATCCGCTTCCGCCGCATTTACCTCAGCTTGCGCCTCGAATACCTGCTGGGCGAGTTCCGGATTGCTCATTTCGACCAGCACGGTATCGGCCGTGACCGCAGCGCCGGGCTTCACAAGGACGCGATCGACGCGCGCTTCGCTGGCTGCTGCAATCCAGCGTATGTCCCTCGGCACCAGCGTCCCCGGGCCGCGCACTTGCAGTAGCATCTCCCCGCGTTCGACAGTGTCGATATAGAGAGCGGCTCGCTCCACCGAAGGCGCAGCCGGCTCCAGCATCACCAGAAAAACAATGAGCGCCACTCCAAGCGTGGCGCCGACGGCTGAATAGCGCCAGCGACGCCGCTGGCGATTCTTCTTCAAGTCGTCCCGGACGAAGTCCATTCAACGTACCGCTTCAGGCGTGGTCTGCTTGCATGCCCTTGCCCTATGCACGGGACGTGCCATATCGAAACCCGCCAATCATGCCGGCTGCGCGGCCTGCTCCGATGGTTGACTGTCCGCAATCGGGACGGGCTGTTCGAAACCGGGACGGCTCGCGACGGAGCCGGCCTGAACTCTCCGATGCTCGCCTGCTGGCTGCCCGCCCGACGCGCTGTGCGCATCTCGCCGACTGAAGCACTGCGCAGTGAGCGCTGACGGAATGCTTGAACAACGGCAATACCACCGCGATCACCGGACTGCCAAGGTGTGAATCGAATGCTATTCTCCGCGTGCTATGACATGCCGTTGATCGCTTCGAGAAAAATAGTATCGGCGGAAGAAACGAGACCCAGGGGGATATTATCGATGAAGTCCATTGCAATCACCGTCACAGCACTGACGTTCCTTTTAGCCGGATCGGCTATTCTTGCAGAGCGCACGATTTCTTTCGCTCCATACTCGGTACCAACAGAGGGCACCGTCGCGCTCGCGGTTCCACAGGGTGCATGGGACGCACGTGCTTTCGCCGATGTGGATGCTGCAACCGATGGCGCGTTGCGGCGGGCGGTTACCGCGATCCAGTTCGGCGGCGAGCGGAACGAGGTACTCGATCTGCCCGGCGTGAGCCCTTTCGATCGGGTCATTCTGATCGGCACCGGAAACGAGGCGCCAACAGCGCGCGTGTTTGAGGATGTCGGGGGCCTGATCGGAATACTGGGCGCCGATA
>DATKEK010000401.1:0-8381 GCA_035512195.1 Burkholderiales bacterium | reverse complement strand
AGTGCTGACCGGGATCGGCGTGATGTACGACACCTTCGAGACGGCGATCACCTGGGAGCGGTTCGACAATTTTCACGCCGAAGTGATCGACGTCGCCCAGCGCATCATCCGCCAAGTCACCGGGTGCGAAGGCTCGGTCAGCTGCCGCTTCACGCACGTGTATCCGGACGGTCCCGCCCCCTATTTCAGCTTCTATGCCCTGCCGAAGCGCGGCGCCGAGCTCGAGCAGTGGCGCGAGATCAAGCAGGCAGTGTCCGACGCGCTGATCGCCGCCGGCGGTACCATCACGCATCACCATGCGGTCGGCCGCGATCACCGGCCGTGGTACGACAGGCAGCGGCCGGAGCCATTCGCACAGGCGCTGCGCGCGGCGAAAAAGGCGCTCGACCCGAAGGGGCTGCTGAATCCCGGCGTGCTGATCGATCCCTGACCGAAGACAACGGAGAGCCTCATTAGCAACGAACCTCAGCCAGCAAGCGCGACGGTCGCGTCGAGTAGTCGTCAGGGATTTCCCTCATCCCCAGCCCTTCTGCTCCGCTTCAAGTGTTCCCTTGTCCCGGAGGGAGAAGGGTGGCCCGAAGCGGCGGGTAAGGTAGGAGACCTTGGCGTCGCCCAAGAAAGGCTGAGTATCATTGGTAATCAAGACGGAGATAAAGATGACGCGGCTGATTGCGATTCTGTGGCTGGTGCTTCTGCCCGCCGGCGCCTTTGCGCAGGACGCGGCGGATGCGGTGCGGCAGGAGGTGCTGGCCGCGACCGCGGCGTGGATCGAGGCGTTCAACACACGCGACCCGCAGCGGATCGCGGCGCTCTACGCGCCGGACGCGGTGTTCTGGGGCACGGTGTCGCCGACGATCCGCACCACGCCGCGTGAAATACTCGAGTACTTCGAGAGCTCCGCCGTGCGCCGGCCCACGCTGCGCATGTCGCTCGGCGAGCAGCACGTGCGCGTCTACGGCAACGTGGCGATCAACTCGGGCTACTACACTTCGCGCTACGTCGAGGACGGGCGGGAGATCCTGACGCCGCTGCGATTCACGTTCGCCTACCGGAAGTCAGGCGGCCGCTGGGCGATCGTGAACCACCACTCCTCGCGCATGCCCGCGCCCTGACCCCGCGTTGTTCGGTTCGCGAAGGAAGCGCTCTCAGCTCACCTCGATCCGGGCGCTGATCGTCGCGACCCCGCCCTGGTCGTCGCTCCAGGTAAACACCAGCTCACCCGATTCGGTCGCCACGGTATGAAAGAGAAAGTAGGGATTGGTGGAAACCGCGGGATGCAGCCTGGCGCGGAAGATTTCCCGGCCGTTGTAGGTACAGGTGAAGGTTTCTACGATATGGCGCGGCACGAGCTGGCCGATGTTGTTGTAGCGGAACCCGGACTCCATCGGGTGCTCGACCATGGTGCGGATCTCGAACACCTCCCCGCGCTTGGCGCTTTCGGGGACGCGAACCCGCGGTTTTCCGATCCGGCTCAATCTCCGCACCCCGTGATGGTGACCACGACATCGACCGCGGCGGACCACGCCGAATCGTCGCTCATCACCGCTACTGCCAGTATCTGCTGGGACTGGGCGATGCGGATGCGCGAGGATACGCGCGCGACACCGTTGTGCGGCCCGAGCTGCGTATCGAGCACGCGCGGCTGGGGGTTTTTGCCGGCGAACAGGTGGATGCTTTTCACATGATCCTGCGGCGTCATCGGGCTGTCCACGCTGACGGTGACCGGCACGACATTGCCGCTCTCCGCGAGCCTCGGCAGTTCGAGCGTGACCCTGCCCTCGCGGATCTCGCGCCCGCCAAACACTTCGCGCAATACGGGATCGAGTTCGGCAGACGCGGCGGACGCGGGCCGTACCGCAAGCAGGCATGCACCGGCGGCGAGCGCCTGCAGCGCCCGCCGCCGGCCGATGTCCAGCCTCATGCATGGTTCCTGGAACGTCGTCAATCAGTATTCAGTCCTCGTCACTCGTTGCCCCACTTACGTCTTGTACGAGAACCCGTGATGCTTGAGCGGCATCGAGCGGATGCGCTTTCCTGTAGCGGAGAAGATCGCGTTGCCGATCGCGGGGATCACTGCACCGATCGGCGGCTCGCCGACGCCGCCCCAGAAATCGCCGCTCGGCATGACGATCGACTCGATCGTCGGCGTTTCCGCCAGCCTCAGCACGGGGTAGTCGTGGAAGTTGCTCTGCTCGACACGGCCGTCCTTGATCGTAATGTCCTCGTGCATGATCGCGCTCAGGCCCCAGATCACGCCGCTCTCGATCTGCCCATTCACCGCATCGGCGTGCGCGACGTTCCCGCAGTCGATCGCCACGATCACGCGCTTGACGTCGATCACGCTGCCGCCCTCGACCGACAGTTCCACCGCCGCCGCGGTGTAGCTGCCGTAGGAATCCACCACCGCGATGCCGCGATGCACGCCGCGCGCCGGACGGCTGTTCCAGTTCACCGCCTTTGCCACCGCATCCAGCACCGCGAGGTCCTTGGTTCCCTGCAGCAGCGGACGGCGGAACTGGTATGGATCCTTGCCTGCCGCGTGCGCGAGTTCATCGATGAAGCACTCGCGGTAGAAGGGGTTGTTGGTGTGCGCCACCGCGCGCCAGAAGCCCGGCGGAACGTGCGGGTTGCGCATCGCGTACTCGTTGGTGAAGTTCGCCACTTTGTACGGGTTGTCGCGGAAGCTGCGGGTGTTGATCGGGTCGATTCCGTTTTCGATCATGGCCGGACGCACGGTAACGATGATCGACTGGTCGGCCTGGCGCGCATGCCAGCCGATCCAGTTGCCGTCCTTGTCGAGCGCACCCCGCAGCTTGACCAGTGTCACCGGCCGGTAGCGCCCATGACGGATGTCCTCTTCGCGCGACCATTGCAGGCAAACCGGCGTGCCCGGCATTTCCTTCGCAATCGTCACCGCCTGCCTGGTGTACTCCTGGTGCGGCCCGCGCCGGCCGAAGCCGCCGCCCGCGTGCGTCTTGTGCACGTAAACGTTTTCCAGCGGCACTCCGACAGTCTCGGACGCCGCGGTAATCGTCGCCTCGCCGTTCTGCGTGCCGACCCATACGTCAAGCCTGTCGTCCTTGAACAGCGCGGTCGCGCACTGCGGTTCCATGGTGGCGTGGTTGAGATAGCCGGAGTGGTACTCGGCCTCGATCACTTTCGCCGCGCCGGCAAAGGCCCGGTCCACGTCGCCGTCCTTTCGGGCCACGGGCACGTCCTTCGCATCGATGCCGGTGCGCAGGAACTGCATGATCGAATCGCTGGAGACATCGCCGTTGCCGGCTTCGTCCCACTGCACCGGCAGCGCCTTCACCGCCTGGTTGGCGCGCCACCAGTTGTCGGCCACGACGGCGACCCAGTCCTCGCCGGCGACCACGCGCTTCACACCGCGCATGCTTCGCACTTTCGCCTCGTCATAGCTCACGAGCTTGCCGCCGAACACCGGGCACTGCACGATCGAGGCGTAGACCGTGCCGGGCAGGCGCACGTCCGCTGCATAGACCTGTTTACCGGTGGACTTGTCCGGCACGTCGAAGCGCGCCGGCGAAGTACCGATCAGCTTCCAGTCCTTCTTGTCCTTGAGTTTCGGATTTTCCGGCATGTCCAGCATCGAAGCCGCCGAGGCGACCTTGCCGAAAGTGGTGCTGCGCCCGCTCGCGGAGTGCGTAATCACGCTCTTCGAGACCGTGCACTGCGACGCCGGAACGCCCCACTGCTGCGCGGCCGCAGCGACCAGCATTTCCCGCGCGCTGGCGCCCGCCTTGCGCAGGTACTCCTGCGAATCGCGGATGCTGCGGCTGCCGCCGGTGAGCATGTCTTTCCATATGCGGTCGCGGCGAACGTGTTCGTTGACGTCGGCGTACTCGGGGCGAACCTTGTTCCAGTCGCACTCCAGTTCCTCGGCGACCAGTTGCGACAGGCCGGTGAACGAACCCTGCCCCAGTTCGGAGCGGGCGATGCGGATCACCACCGTGTCGTCGGGCTGGATCACCACCCAGTGCGTGACTTCGGTCGCGTCGCCGGCGGCCTGCGCCAGGCCGGGCATGCGGATGCCGAGCACCAGGCCGCCGGTCACGGCAGCGGATTTGACCAGGAAGTCGCGGCGGCTTTCTTTGAACGTGGTTGTCATGGCGGCCTCCTTACAGGGACTTTGCAGCAAGATGAATGGCGGCGCGCACGCGCGGGTAGGTACCGCAGCGGCAGATGTTGGTCATCGCCTCGTCGATCTGCGCGTCGGTGGGTTTCTTGTTTTTCTGCAGCAGCGCGGCTGCAGACATGATCATGCCGCTCTGGCAGAAGCCGCATTGCGGCACCTGCAACTGCACCCAGGCCTTCTGCACCGGATGCGAGCCGTCTTTCGACAGCGCCTCGATGGTGGTGATTTTCTTGCCCTCGACCGCCGATACCGGCATGACACAGGCGCGCACCGGTTCGCCGTCCACGTGCACCGTACAGGCACCGCATACCGCGACCCCGCATGCGTACTTGGTGCCGGTCAGCCCCAGTTCATCCCGCAAGGCCCACAACAGGGGCATTTCGGGTTCGACATCGACGTTCACCTGTTTGCCGTTTACGTTCAGAGTTGTCACGGTTGGCTCCTTAAGGATTTGTTTTGGCGTCTATATGCAATCTGAAAGGGCGCCTGTGGCGGCGGGCCCTGCAAGCATAAATCGTTCGCGCCGCGTTTGCAGGCGCTCCCCCTACAGAGGACTATAGAAAGCGCCTTCCCGGGGCAAGTTCCCGGGCCGTATCCGCCTTTCGCCCGATACTCACGCGGCGAAGCCTGGCGGCAGCGTTTGTTCGCGGTCTGGCCGGTCGATCGACGATGGCCAAGGCGCATAATGCCGCAAAACGCAACCATCAGGCCATCGAGGTTCACCATGTCGCTGTTTTCGTTTGCGGGCAAGCGTCCATCCGGCATCGGCGTGCGGTCCGTCCGGCTCGCTCCGTGCCCCGCATCGCCAAACTGCGTGTGCAGCGAAGATGCCGACACACAGCACGCGATCGAACCCTTTCGGCTGAATATGCCGGCGGCCCAGGCCTGGGCCGCCGCGCGCGAGGCGGTGCTGGCGCAGCCACGCACGAGGATCGTCACGGAAGGCCCGGACTATCTGCATGCCGAATGCACGAGCGCGGTCTTCGGATACGTGGACGATCTCGAACTGCACCTGCGCGCCGGGGAAGGCATCATCGCCGTACGTTCGGCGTCGCGGCTGGGCTATTCGGATTTCGGCGTGAACCGTAAGCGCATCGAACGTTTGCGTTCGGTACTGGCCGCGCGCAAGGTGTGACCGGGTAGCGTCGATCGGGTGCAGGAACGGGCGGCGTCAGGCTCCGTCGAAGGCGTTGCACGTAGAATTGGACTTTCCAATGACCGGCTCCACCCGCATCCGGATGTTTCACCCATGAACCAAGCCCAGTTCGAGGCCCTGCGTCAGCAGATGATCATGGAGATCACGGCGCATACCGTGATGACCGGAGAACACATCGGCAAATACAACCTCGACGCACGGGTCATGCAGGCGATGGGAAAAGTCCCGCGCCACGAGTTCGTTCCGGTGGAACTGCAGCCCTATGCCTATCTGAATCGTCCGCTGCCGATCGGATTCGAAAAAACCATCTCCCAGCCCTTCATCGTGGCGTTGATGACGGACCTCCTGCAGATCGACGAGGGCGACGTCGTGCTCGAGATCGGTACCGGTCTCGGATACCAGGCTGCGGTTCTGGCCGAACTGGCGCGCAAGGTGTACAGCGTGGAAATGATCGACCTGCTGAGCGCGGAGGCGGGGAAACGTCTGGCCCGCACGGGCTATACCAACATCGAGCTCAGCGTGCGCAATGGCTATTACGGCTGGCCGGAGCACGCGCCGTTCGACAAGGTGATGGCGACCGCAGCACCCGAACTGATTCCGCCGCCGCTGATCAATCAGCTCAGGCCCGGAGGCCGGATGGTGATTCCGGCGGGATTGGAAGACAGCCAGCAACTGATGCTGGTGGAGAAGAGCCCGGAAGGCAGGATAACCACCCGGGAAATTCTGCCGGTGCGCTTCTCGCGGCTGGAGGGCGCGGAGGCAATCTGACCCGCGACGCAGCTACCGGCGCGGGAGATGGCCCTTGAAACGCTGGTAGATCTCCCATGCCGCGAAGGCAACGGAAACCCACTTCACCGTGCGCCGCTGTCTGAACGCAACGATCGCGCCCACCGCGATTGCCAGCAGTTCCGGATGCGTCTTGAGGTACTTCCAGCCGGAGACGCCTTGCTGCATCATCACCGACGGCAGCGACCACGCGTGCAAGGCCCGCCCGATTTCTTCGCGCTGACGCGCACTGAGCGCGAGCAACTGCACGCGGCGCGCCTGGATCTCGGCAAGGCGGCGGGAACTCATGACCGGTCGCTGATCGAATCGCGGTCCTTGGCGATTTCGTCGAGCACGGTGGCGAACATGCGCGGACGCTCACGCGCCCGCGCTGCGAGCACCGCCGCCAGACCGGCCCCGACCGCAAGGAAAACCATGAACAGGCCGCCGATCGCCCACAGTCGGTGGGTTTCCCAGAACAGCACCACCACGAAAGTCACCGCCAGCAGGGCGGCCACTGCCAGGCAGAAGCCGGCGGCCAGCGCAAGCAGCAGCATTTGCTGCAGCCGCCACCCCTGCTCCTCGATATCGGACGACAAAAGCTCGAGCCGGTTGTGCAGCAGGGCGGCCAGCGTCTGCCCAAGATTGCGCAATGAGCTGAACAGGCCGCCGTCTTTCACTGTGGAATCCGCTTCAGTCATCGCCTTATCGACGGGCGATCAACATGCCGATGACAATGCCAATCGCTGCCGCGACCCCGACGCTTTGCCACGGATGATCTTGCACGTACTCGTCGGCCGCCTTCGCCGCCGCGCGCGCCTTGTCTTCGGCCAGTTGCTCTGCATCGCGAAGCCTTTCCTTGGCGGCACGCAGATTGTCCTGCGCCCGCGCTCTCGCCGCGGAAACTTTCTCGCCCGCCTGGCTGGCGGTCACATGCAGCAGTTCTTCCGCATCGGAAATGACCGTCTTCATGTCGGCAACCAGCTTGTCGGTAGAGGCTTTGGTTTCAGGATTCATAGAGATCTCCTTAGTTATTTCAAATAAGAATATTCCATTTGGAATATGGGAAGCAATTTGACCGTTGTACGCCGGTAAAGTTTTGACTTGAATCAACCACACGTCGAACCGATATGTATAAAAGGAAAACATGGTCCAACCGCGCCGCGCCTGTAGCGTGACACAAACGACTCAAGGGGAACCTCACCTGCTCGACATGTCTCAGCAGCACATGATGCGCGGCTACTCTCCCACGGAATTCCGTCTGCGCATGACGCGCGACGACATCGGCAGTTATCTCGGACTGCAACTGGAGACAGTCAGTCGCGTGCTGTCGAAGTTCAGGAAGGCCGGGATCATCGAAGTCAACCAGAAGCGCGTGCGCATTGCGGACCGCGAGCGCCTGCGCGCGGTTATCTCCACGCCCTGACGCGAGTGGCGGCCGCGGCGCCGGCGGCAGACCAATCCTGAAACCTGCGCGCGTCAGTCGAAGCTGAACCCGGGCGTGCGCGTGTAATAGTGCAAGCCCTCGTCCTGGATCACCAGCGAACGCATGCGCTGCCTGCCGCGGTTGTGATGCGAATGCATCATCGTGGCCGGCGTGATCTGCGCCGCGCCGTCCGACCAGTCTATGCGCCGGCCGTCGATGGTCGAGTAAACGCCATCGCCCTGCAGCGCGAGCGTCACGGCCACGCCGTTGTGCCGGTGCGGACGCTGATCGCAGCCGGCAGCAAGCGTGTTGATCGACACGTTGATCGCGGGCATTGTGATCGGCCCGGGCGCAAACCGGTGGGTGGTGAACTGCACCGCGTGCCCGGTGGTGTTGTCGGTGATCGGCCGCCGGTAGACCGCCTCGAACTGGCGATCGATCTCGGCAGCCGGCCAGTGCGTAGCTTCGACGCCCGACTGCCCGGGCGCCGGTGCGCGCAAGCGCTCGAACGACAGCAGCGGTTCGTTGGTCACCATGAACAGCAGACAATCGCCCGCGCCCGCGTGGTGCACGGTTTCACCGCCGCCCGGAAAGCAGAACACATCGCCCTCACCCCAGGCGATGGTATCGCCGGCGTTGCGACTCTCCCCACTGCCGTGCATCACGTAGCAGATCTCGCCTGACGCGATCAACGCCGCGCGCAACGCCTCTCCGGCGCGTATCCGCAGATAGCGGCATAACAGCGTGGGCGTGGTCGCGGGATACGCGGTGTTCAGCGCGTCAGAGGCTTCCAGCGCGATCATTGCGGTCGGTGTCTCCGGATCGAAAGCAAGGTCACGCTCGGCCAGAAACTGCCGCGCCGGCACCGGCGGCAGCGA
>DATKEK010000400.1:0-3282 GCA_035512195.1 Burkholderiales bacterium | reverse complement strand
GATCTGCGCCGGGAAAACGCCATGAATATCAAGCGTTTGATGGATCTCGGTTGTTACCGGGGCATACGTCACAGGCGTGGCCTGCCGGTGCGCGGCCAGCGGACGCGCACGAATGCACGGACCCGCAAAGGTCCACGCCGGCCGATCAAGCGATAAATCCGGCAACAGACGCTCATCTAACAGGATCACGAAATGGCTGAACCGCAGAAAAGGAAGAAGGTTAAGAAGCATGTTGTGGATGCGATCGCCCACATACATGCCTCCTTCAACAACACGATCATTACGATCACCGACAGACAGGGTAATGCGCTGTCGTGGGCAACTGCGGGCGGCTGCGGGTTCCGCGGCTCGCGCAAGTCGACGCCGTTTGCTGCCCAGGTAGCGTCGGAGAAAGCCGGAAGACAGGCACTGGAGTTCGGCGTGAAGAACGTCGACGTAAGGGTTCGCGGGCCGGGCCCCGGCAGGGAGTCCGCCGTGCGCGCATTGAACGCCCTGGGCTTTCGTATTCAGAACATCGAGGACGTCACGCCGATTCCGCACAACGGCTGTCGTCCGCCGAAGAAACGCCGCGTATAGAGATCAACCGAAAGAGATCAATCGATGGCAAGATATTTAGGACCAAAGTGTAAACTGTCCCGGCGCGAAGGCACGGACCTGTTTTTGAAGAGCGGCGTTCGTCCGCTCGAGTCGAAGTGCAAGCTGGAGGTTCCACCCGGCGGTGCCGCGCAGCGGCGCCCGAGGTTGTCGGACTACGGTATGCAGCTTCGGGAAAAGCAGAAGTTGCGACGCATGTACGGCATTCTCGAGCGGCAGTTCAGTAACTATTACAAGAAGGCTGCGCAGCTGAAGGGCTCCACGGGAGAGAACCTGTTGCGCCTGCTCGAAGGGCGGCTCGACAACGTCGTCTACCGCATGGGATTTGCTGCGACCCGTGCCGAGGCGCGTCAGCTCGTCAGTCACAAGGGTGTCGAAGTGAATGGAGAGATCGTCAACATTCCCTCCGCCCAGGTCAATGCCGGCGACTCCATCGGAATTCGCGAAAGGGCCCGCAAACAACTCCGCATTCAAAGTGCTTTGGAAATCGCGAGCCAGGTCGGTTTGCCGGACTGGGTCGAAGTGGATGCGAAAAAGATGGCCGGCGTGCTGAAATCGCTGCCGGACCGACAGGACATCCTGCCGGACATCAACGAAAACCTCGTCGTCGAGCTGTATTCGAAATAGTCAGGAGGGTTTTTACCCATGCAGGAATCTGTACACGAATTTCTGAAGCCGCGTGTCGTTAAGGTCTCGCCGGTCGATGAATTACATGCGAAAGTCACGATCGAGCCGTTCGAACGCGGCTACGGTCATACATTGGGCAATGCGCTGCGCCGCATCCTGCTTTCGTCCATGCCGGGCGCCGCGATCGTCGAGGCGGAAATCGAAGGCGTTCTACACGAGTACACCAGCATCGAGGGTGTGCAGGAAGACGTCGTCGACATCCTGCTGAACCTGAAGCAGGTTGCCGTGCGCATGCACGGCCGTGATACCGCGGAACTCCGGATCTCGAAGAAAGGTCCCGGCCCGGTCACCGGCGCCGACATCCAGCTGGACCACGACGTCGAAATCATGAATCCCGAGATGGTCATCGCCAACCTGACCAAGGCCGGCGAACTGAACATGGTGCTGAAGGTCGAGCGCGGCCGCGGCTATCGCCCGGCAACGCAACGCCCGGCGTTCGAAGAGCAGTCAGGCCCCATCGGCCGGCTGCAGCTCGACGCCTCGTTCAGCCCCGTCAACCGCGTCACGTACGATGTGGAGTCGGCGCGTGTCGAACAGCGCACCGACCTCGACAAGCTGATCATCGACATCGAGACCAACGGCACCATCGATCCGGAAGAAGCGATTCGCCGGGCCGGGAGCATCCTGAAGGACCAGCTGTCGGTGTTCGTGGACCTGCAGGGCCAGGACGAGGGCGCCGGCGCACGCGCCGAGAGCCAGATCGACCCGATCCTGATGCGTCCGGTGGACGAACTGGAGCTCACCGTCCGGTCGGCGAACTGCCTGAAGGCCGAGAACATCATGTACATCGGCGACCTGGTACAGCGTACCGAAGTGGAGCTCCTGCGCACGCCGAACCTCGGCAAGAAGTCGCTGACCGAGATCAAGGAAGTGCTGGAGCAGCACGGACTGGGCTTAGGCATGCGGCTCGACAACTGGCCGCCGGCAAGCCTGCGTCCGGAACACGAACTCGCGCTGTAAGGATTGAGGTTGCCGGACGCTCCGGCCTTCAACCTCTGCAGTGTTACTGAAATACTGAAAGGCATTAGCCATGCGACACAAAAAAGCCGGCCGTCGACTGGGCCGCAACAGCTCCCATCGCAAAGCCATGTTCCGCAACATGGCCGCATCGCTGTTGCGCCACGAGACAATCCAGACCACCCTGCCCAAGGCAAAGGAGTTGCGTCGCGTCGTCGAGCCGCTCATCACCCTGGCCAAGGAAGACGGTGTTGCCAAGCGCCGGCTCGCGTTCGATCGCTTGCGCGACAAGGAAGTCGTCGGCAAACTGTTCACGGATCTCGGACCGAGGTTCCAGGGTCGCCCCGGCGGCTACCTGCGCATCCTGAAGCTCGGACCGCGTCCCGGCGACTCCGCGCCGATGGCCATCGTCCAGTTCGTCGAAGGTCCCGCCGTCACCGAAGACACCACCACTGCCTGATAGCCGCGCTTACGGCGATCGCGCCCTGTAGGAGCCCGCCGCCCGGGCGACGGCGAAGATGGTAGGGTCGCCCGCATGGCGGGCTCCTACATCGGTTGCGGCTTGGTTTC
This sequence comes from Burkholderiales bacterium, assembly GCA_035512195.1. Lineage (GTDB taxonomy): Bacteria > Pseudomonadota > Gammaproteobacteria > Burkholderiales > Eutrophovitaceae > DATKEK01. The sequence continues at coordinate 474 of DATKEK010000400.1, read as the reverse complement.
GGCCGGAGCGCCCGCTTTCAGCTTCTCGACCATCTGGCTGATGTATTGCGGGGAGTGGGATTTGCGGGCCACCAGTGAGTACACCGCCGGAACCACCAGTAGCGTCAGGAACACGGCGCAGGTGACCCCGAAGAACACCACCGCGCCGATCGATTGCCGGGACTCCGCGCCGGCGCCGGAGGCCAGCAGCAGCGGCACAGCGCCGAAGGCTGTGCAAAGTCCGGTCATTAATACCGGCCGCAGGCGAATCCGCGATGCCTCGATGACCGCTTCCTTGAACTCCATGCCGCGGTCGCGGAGCTGGTTCGCAAATTCCACGATCAGGATGCCGTTCTTCGCCGCAAGGCCGATCAGGATGATCGCGCCGATCTGGCTGAAGATGTTTATCGACGAACCGAACGCCGTGAGGCCGATCAGCGCACCGGTGATCGCGAGCGGGACGGTCGTCATGATGATGAACGGGTGCTTGAAACT
>DATKEK010000399.1:0-4578 GCA_035512195.1 Burkholderiales bacterium | reverse complement strand
TGCACCATGGAATCGTCAGTGCGCTCAGCCGCCGGCGACCAAGGAACAGCGTGTTCTGAACCACGATGCGCGCAGAGGCGTCGGCCGTGTGGGTGAATTTGTGCTCGAGACAGACATCGCCGGCGGCAAAGATGCGTCGATTGCTGGTCCGCAGGAAATCGTCGACCCGGATGCCGTCCGCCTTGTCGTAATCGACTCCCGCAGCTTCCAGGTTCAGACCTTCGACATTCGGCACCCGGCCGGTGCCGGTGAGAATGGCATCGACCGCGACTGTGCTCTTGTAGTCGTCGCTGACCAGGTCGACGAGCTTCTGCCCGTCTTCCACGCGCACCCTGACGGCCCGAGTGTTGAGCCGCACCTCGATGCCATCGCGCGAGAACGCATCAGAAAGGAGCTGCGCGGCGTCGCGTTCCTCCCTGGGCAGGAATAGCGGCCAGTTCTGCGTAATGATGGTCTGCGCCCCGAAGCGGCAGAATGCCTGCGCCAGTTCGCAGCCGAGCGGACCACCGCCGATGACCAGCAGGCGGCGCGGCAGTTCCGTCAGGTCGAAGACGTTCTCGTTAGTCAGAAAGCCGGCCTCGACTAGGCCCGGGAGCTCGGGCGTGTCCGGCCTTGAGCCCGTGGCGATCACGGCTTTCTTGAAGCGCAGTTTCGCGCCACCAACGGTGAGTGCATCAGTGCCGGTAAAGCACGCCTGGCCGAAGAACACGTCCACGCCGGCCGCGACCAGCCGGCGTACCGAATCAGCGCGGCTGATACGGGCGCGAATACCACGCATGCGCTCCATTACTGCGGCAAAGTCGACGCGGATATCGCCCGGGATTTGCGCACCATACTGATCCGCACGGCGCATCTCGGCGTACAGCCGCGCCGTGCGGATGATCGCCTTCGACGGCACGCAGCCGACGTTCAGGCAATCGCCGCCAAGCAGTTCGCGCTCGATCAGCGCGACCGAAGCACCCAGAGCGGCCGCGGCATGCGCAGTTACCAGTCCCGCCGTGCCGCCGCCAATGACCACCAGGCTGTAGCGGCCTGCCGGCTGGGGATTGCGCCATGCCGGCGGATGCACGTTGTCCAGACGCTCGCGCTCATGGGCGTCCTGCGGTGTAGTCGGGTTGGATTCGTGGCTTTGCAACATTGTCGTGTCAGGTGTCCTAAGTCGTTTTCTGGTCCGGACCATTCGCCCGCTGCCATGGCCACCGGCCCTCAAGCTCAACCTCCAGGGCGAAGCTCAAAAACGTCCGGATCAACACGATCAATCCCAGCACCAGCGCGCCCCGGAGCGTCGGCGCCACGGCCACGGTGCGGATGATGTCGGCCGCCACCAGAAATTCCAGCCCGAGCAGGATGCCCCGGCCCAGGTCCTGGCGGAACCGGCGGTAGGGGTCGGCGTGCCGCCTGCCGGACATCACCAGCCGGGCCGTCGCGAGCAGCATCCCGAAAATGATGACCAGAACTCCGGTAACGTCGATCACCAGGATGACGACGTCGACTGCTTCCTTAAACGATGACATCGCGCTTCCCATTGCCGGATCCCACCCTCCCGAAGGCCGCTACAGCCAGCCGCCGCGGAAGCCCGCGCGCCGCAAGCCATTGCGGACATGAAGACAATCTCGCATCAGCCGCCAGATCAGCCCGCTGCGGTAATTTTCAATCATCAGGGCGATGATGCCCTGGTCGAGCCCGAAATGGCCTTCCGACACCCAGGTGCTCCGGTCGCCTCGCGCTAGCGTCGGATTGACACTGCTCGCATACCGCTGTTGGGACAGCATTTCAGGATAGCGTTGCAGCATGTTGCGTGCGGCGCTCAACGCGACTTCGGGCGCAAACGGCAGCGACGCCAGCGGCGCCCAGCCGCCGAGGGTGCCGTCATCGGGCCCGTACGGCACACCGCGCGCCGTATAGCCGAACAGGCGCCGCCGCTCGCTGGTCAGCTCCGGCAGTTCACTACTCGGACCATCACAAGCGGTCAGGCCCCAGGAGTTTTCATCGTAGCCGGCGAAACCCTTCGGATTGCGCCGCGCGTACTCGCGCTGCACCGCGGTTGCACGCCGGCTGTTCTCAAAATAGTCGCAGCGCTTCTCGCGCATGAAGCGATCCCGGATGCCGCGAAAGTCGATCCAGGCGTGCGAGAACTGATGGATGAACAGCGGCCCCGCATACAGAAAATCGTAGCCGTAGAGATTCTCCCACTGGTAGGTCGCGGTCCAGGCGTGGTAACACTCGCAGCCACCCGCGACCGGGTGCGTCGGCGAGCCCAGCGCGAGGACGTAGAGGACGATCGACTCGTTGTAACCATCCCAACCGTAGTTCAGGAAGCCGCTTTCGGGTTTCCAGCCCATCCTGACCGTTTCAGTCCCGCCCTGCGACCAGCGCCAGTCGACGCGCAGGTAGAGCGTCTCGACGAGCGCGCGCAGCTCGTTTTCCTCGGGCGACTTCGCGGTGAAATAGCGGCCCGCGGTCAACATGCCGGCCATCAACAGCGCCGTGTCGATCATCGACAGCTCCGAGCGCCAGACGCGAGCACCGGTATGCATGTCGAGAAAGTGGTAGTAGAAACCCTTGTAACCGGTGGCCTCCGGACTGCCGCTCTGATCGCTGTCGCAGAAGAAACGCAGCGTTGCGAGGATGCGATCGACCGCGTCGGCCCGCGACATCCAGCCGCGTTCCACCGCCAGCGGATAGGCCGACAAAGCAAACCCCACCACTCCAATGCTGCACGGCGAATTCTCGCGCGAGGTGTCAGCGATCAGTCCGTTTCCCGGATTCACCGCTTCCAGAAAGTAGCCGAAGGCGGCGCGCTGCAAACCATCGAGCAGCACCTCGTCTGCAGCGACGGATGTCTGAACAGTCTCTTTCATGGCAGCATGGATTCGATATCCGACGCCGCGGTGGGATAGGTGAAGGTGGCGTGGCGGATCGCGCCGGCGGTGAGCCCGCTGCGCATGGCGAAGCCGAACAGGTTGATCACTTCGGCGGCGTCAGGGCCGATCAGGTGGGCGCCGAGGATGCGCCCGCTACCCTCCTCCACCAGCACCTTGTAGCCGTAGCAAGGCTCGTTGACGCGGCGCGCGGTGTACCAGCCTGGCACGCTTTCGTACTTAGCCTGGAACGCCAACCCCTGGGCGCGGGCCTCGGCTTCGAGCAGGCCGACGCGCGCCAGCGGCGGCAGGGTGAACACGGCGCTCGGAATGCCGGTGTAGTCCACCGCCGCGCCCTTGTTCTCGAGCAGGTTGTCGACCACCGCGTGCGCCTCCAGCGCTGCCACCGGGGTCAGCGGCAGTGGGCCGCCGGCTGCGTCACCGGCGGCGTAGATCGCAGGATTGGACGTACTGCGGAAATGCTTGTCCAGCTTGAGCTTTCCTTTGTCGTGCGCGATGCCGGCCGCGTCCAGGTGCAGTGCTTCGAGCGCGGGCGCGCGCCCGCCGCTGTGGATCGCCAGATCGGCTGCAATCACGATGCGGCCGTCGGGGCCCTGGGCCTCGACCTCGAGGCCTTCGCCGCGCCTGCGCACCGCCTTCACTTCGTGACCCAGGCGCACATCGACGCCGAGCGTGCGGGTGCGTTCGACCAGCAGGGCGACCAGGTCCGGATCGAAGCCGGTCAGTGCCCGGGGCCCGCGGTTGAGCACGGTGACGCTGGCACCCGCTCGCGCTGCGATATGGGCGAACTCGAAGCCGATGTAGCCGCCGCCGACCAGCACGATGCGGCGCGGCAGGGATTCGAGCTCCAGGAACTCGGCGCTCGATGCCAGATGCTCGGCGCCCGCGATCGGCAGCCTGACCGGCTCGGCGCCGGCGGCGATGACGATGTGCCGCGCCTTGAGCGTCCTGCCGTCCACCACCACCGAGTCGGGTCCGCTGAAACGGGCGCGGCCGTGATAGGCGTCGATCCCCTGTTTGGCATACGCCTGCTCGCGCTTGCCCGGCACCGGATCGGTGAACGACCGCTTGTGTCGCTGCAGCGCGGCCCAGTCGACGCGCAGCTCGCCTTTCAGCGTGTCGATGGCGCCCATGCGTTCGAAGCCGTCGATCACTTCCGTGGCGGCGATCAGCATCTTCTTTGGATCGCAGCCGCGCAGGGCGCAGGTGCCACCAAATGGCTGGTGATCGGCGACCGCGACCGACCAGCCTGCCTTGCGGCAGCCCATCGCGGTGACGCTGGCGGCAGTGCCGGTGCCGATCACGATCAGGTCATGGGTTTTATCGTTCATCGTTGTCTCCCTGTTCGGCCCTGCGATCGACCTCCGCTAATAGACGAGATAGTCCCCCTCGGTGTGTAGGACCTTCAGCATCTCCTTGAGGCCGACGGGCCTTGCGGCGGCATCAATGTTTGACGTTGGAATATTGTAAAGAAGGGCCATGGTACGGTTGTAGACGATCTCGACGCCCTTCTTCTTGAGGAAATGGAGATACTCGCCATAATTGTGTGGCACTGTTTCCAACGGCACGCCAAGTTGCTCAGCAAGCGACACGCGCTCGCGCTCCGGCAAGCCGGCGCGGCCCATGGCCGTGCTGGTGATGCCGACCCAGCCGCGCCATCCGAAGCCCTTCGCGATAGAGGTCACGGCACTGCTGT
>DATKEK010000398.1:0-4965 GCA_035512195.1 Burkholderiales bacterium | reverse complement strand
ACCGCTTTCATTTCTCTTCCAGAAGAAGTTATTTTTTTATAAACATTATATTATTACGTTTTCTTCATCTTCTTTATGAGTTTCGTTGGAGGCGCTCTGTTCCCGCTCGGGAACCTCGGACCCATCGGTCGTCCCGTCTGCCGACGCGTCGGGTTCAATCAGGGCGCCCAGATCTTCCAAGGGTGGCAGTTCGGCAAGCGAGCGGAGATTCAGGTCGTCGAGAAAAGTTCGGGTGGTCGAGTACAGCGCCGGACGTCCGGGGGTTTCCTTGTGCCCGACGACATCGATCCAACCGCGGGCCTCCAGCGCCTTCAGAATATTTGAAGAAACGGTCACCCCGCGAATATCCTCGATATCTCCACGGGTTACAGGCTGCCGATAAGCGATGATGGCTAAAGTCTCCAGTACGGCTCTGGAGTACTTCGGCGGTTTCTGCGGATTCAACCGGTCAAGGTACTGCTGATACTGCGTCCGAACCTGGAAACGCCACCCGCTGGCTACATTGACCAACTCCACGCTCCGCTCCTGCCAGTCGCCCTTCAACTCGTCCAGCAGGCGCCTTACGACATCTGCTGCCACCTCCTCGGTGAACAGCCGGCGCAGGGCTGCGATCGGCAAGGGCTCCTGGCTGGACAGCAGCGCTGCTTCCAGCACTTTCTTCAGGTCGGTTACATCAGACTGCGGTAAGTCCATGATTCAACTTTACATAGATGGGAGAAAAAACGCCCTGTTGTGCGACGCTGACGAGGCTCTCCTTTGCCAGCTCGAGAATCGCGAGAAAAGTAACCACCAGGAAGGACACCCCTTTCTCCGTGTCGAAGAGATCCTCCAGCCTGACAAATCGCATGGTCTGTAACCGCCGCAGGATCTGGCTCATGTGTTCGCGAACCGAAAGTTGCTCGCGTGTGACCCGGTGGTGACGGTTGACCCGCGCCCGGGCAAGCAACCCCAGCCAGGCATTGCGCAGGTCGTCGGGGTTCACGTCCGGCAACTGCTCCTGCGCGGTTTTCTCGATCCACACCTCGACCAGCGCAAAGTCCCGGCCGGCCTGCGGCAACTCATTCAACCCGTTTGCCGCGAGCTTCATGCGCTCATACTCGAGCAGCCGCCTCACCAGTTCTGCGCGCGGATCCTCTTCGTCGGCGCTCATCTGCGTCGGCCGGGGCAACAGCATTCGCGACTTGATCTCGATCAGCAACGCCGCCATCAGCAGGTATTCGGCGGCCAGTTCGAGCTGATGCTTGCGCATGATCTCGACGTATTCCATGTACTGCCGCGTCAGTTCTGCCATCGGAATGTCCAGCACGGCGATGTTGTGACGGCGGATCAGGTACAGCAGCAGGTCGAGGGGGCCTTCGAAGGTTTCCAGAATGACCCGGAGTGCTTCCGGCGGAATGTAGAGATCGTTTGGCAGTTCAAGAATCGGTTCGCCCCGATATCGGGCGAACGGTTCGGCGGAAGTCTCGATGATCATAGTCATATCCGGGACACGGTCACGAAGGCATGCGCGCTGCTGGTTGCGCGTTTCCACGCGAAGACCACGCCTGTCAGGGGCGGCGGCGTACTCCTGCCGCCCCGAATGTGAATTATCGGCGAAAACCGATCTATGAATCCACTGTGGCGGCCACCTCTTCCTGATTCCCCGCTCTGGCAAAGGTGACGCGATTACCAGCCATGAATGCGCGAACCGTGTCCTTCGCCGCCAGCTTTCCTTCAAGTATTTCCCTGGCCAGCGGATTCTCGATCATGCCCTGGATGGCCCGCTTCAGCGGCCTTGCGCCGTAGATCGGATCGAATCCGACCTGGGCCAACTCCTCCAGAACCGCGTCGTCCACCTCCAGCTTCATATCCATCTTCGCCAGGCGTTTCTCCAGGTAACCCAGCTGGATCCTGGCAATCCCCTTGATGTGCTTCTCGTCGAGCGCGTGGAACACCACGACTTCGTCGATACGATTGATGAACTCCGGCCGGAAATAGGACTTGACCTCGCCCATGACGGCCAGCTTGATGACCTGATAATCGTCGCCCGCCATCTGCTGGATCATCTGCGAACCGAGATTTGAGGTCATTACGATCACCGTGTTCTTGAAGTCCACCGTGCGCCCCTGCCCGTCGGTCATGCGTCCATCGTCCAGCACTTGCAGCAGCACGTTGAACACGTCGGGATGCGCCTTCTCGATCTCGTCCAGAAGGATCACCGAATACGGCTTCCGGCGCACTGCCTCGGTCAGATAACCGCCCTCCTCGTAACCGACATATCCAGGCGGTGCCCCGATTAGCCGCGCCACCGAATGCTTTTCCATGAACTCCGACATGTCGATGCGGATCAGGTGCTCTTCGGAATCGAAAAGAAATCCCGCGAGCGCCTTGCACAGCTCGGTCTTGCCGACGCCGGTGGGCCCGAGAAACAGGAACGATCCGTAGGGGCGGTTCGGATCCCCGAGGCCTGCGCGCGAACGGCGGATCGCGTCAGCTACCAGCCTCGCCGCCTCGTTCTGCCCGACTACCCGCTGGTGCAGCCGGTCTTCCATCTGCAACAGCTTTTCGCGCTCGCCCTGCATCATTCTCGACACCGGGATGCCGGTCGCACGCGAGACCACTTCCGCGATCTCCTCGGCACCAACCTGCGTGCGCAGCAGGCGCAACGTGCGCGTCTTGTCGCCGCCGGATTCCGCTTTATTAACCTGCGCTTCGAGCTGGGGAATGCGTCCGTACTGCAGCTCGGAGACCGTCTGCCAGTCGCCCTTGCGCCTGGCAGCGTCCATCTCCAGCTTCAGCTTTTCCAGTTCCTCCTTGATGTGCTGGGAACCCTGCACATGCGCCTTCTCCGCCTTCCAGACCTCTTCCAGATCGGCGTACTCGCGCTCCAGCCGCTGGATCTCATCTTCGATCAGCGCCAGGCGCTTCTGCGAGGCCTCGTCCTTCTCCTTCTTCACCGCCTCGCGTTCGATCTTCAGCTGAATCAGCCGGCGCTCCAGGCGGTCGAGCGCTTCCGGCTTGGAATCGATCTCCATCTTGATTCGCGCCCCCGCCTCGTCGATCAGGTCGATCGCCTTGTCCGGCAGGAAACGGTCGGTGATGTAGCGGTGCGACAGCTCCGCGGCGGCAACGATGGCCGGGTCGGTGATCTCGACACCGTGGTGTACCTCGTACTTCTCCTGCAGGCCGCGCAGAATTGCGATCGTGTCCTCGACGGTCGGCTCGTCCACCATTACTTTCTGGAAGCGGCGCTCGAGTGCCGCATCCTTTTCGATGTACTTCCGGTACTCGTCCAGTGTGGTGGCGCCCACGCAATGCAGCTCGCCGCGCGCCAGAGCGGGTTTCAGCATGTTTCCGGCGTCGATTGCGCCCTCGGCCTTGCCGGCCCCCACCATGGTGTGCAGCTCGTCGATGAACACGATGGTGCGGCCTTCGTCCTGCGCCAGCTCCTTCAGCACCGTCTTGAGCCGTTCCTCGAACTCGCCGCGGTACTTGGCGCCTGCGAGCAGTGCCGCCATATCGAGCACGAGTACCCGCTTGTTCTTCAGTGTTTCCGGCACTTCCTCGTTTACGATGCGCTGGGCCAGACCCTCGACGATTGCCGTCTTACCTACGCCCGGTTCGCCGATCAGCACGGGATTGTTCTTGGTGCGCCTTTGCAGAATCTGGATCACGCGGCGGATCTCGTCGTCTCGGCCGATCACCGGATCCAGCTTGCCGAGCCGGGCACGCTCGGTGAGGTCGAGGGTGAACTTCTTGAGTGCTTCACGCTGGCCTTCGGCTTCCTGGCTGCCGACTGATTCGCCGCCACGGACCGCCTGGATCGCCTGTTCCAGCGCCTTGCGCGTGGCGCCTTGCTGCTTGAAAAGTTTGCCGGTTTCGCCCTTGTCTTCGGTCAATGCGAGAAGGAACAGCTCGGAGGCGACAAACTGGTCGCCGCGTTTCTGCGCTTCCCTGTCCGTTACATTAAGCAGGTTGCCCAGATCCCTGGACAGCGTCACCTCGCCGCCGTGGCCTTCGACTTTCGGCATGCGCGCGATCGCGGTGCGCAGCGCCTCACGCAGCGGAGCGACATTAGCCCCGGCGCGCGACAGCAGCGACGCGGTTGAACCATCCTCCTGGTCGATGAGCGCCGCCAGCAGATGCTGGGGCTCGATATACGGGTTGTCCTGTCCCACGGCGAGGCTTTGGGCGTCCGCAAGAGCCTGCTGGAAACGGGTCGTCAGCTTGTCGAGGCGCATTTCGATTCCTTGTATTCAGGGCTTTGCACTAGATTGGGCGCAAACTCTGCAGTTTCAACCGCCCCCGCAAACATTGCCGCAGATGCTGCCGTGCGCGGTGGGTGACCAAGGTCGCAGTTCTGTCGCCCCACAGCTGTCAGGATCGCCAGACGGACCTTAACCCCTAAGGGAGCACACATGAACAAACTTGCATCCTCTGCCTGCGCCGCCCTGATGTGCGCAACCGTCTTCGCACATGCGAGCGACTACGAGGCCGAACACCGCCGGGTTGCCGGAGAGCTGGCGCAGAAGCTCGGAGCGGCGCTCAAAAAGCAGATGGGCGAATCCGGGCCCGAGGGCGCGGTCGATGTCTGCAAGGACATCGCACCGGCAATCGCCAGCGAGCTGTCACGGTCCACCGGATGGAAGGTGTCCAGGGTCAGCCTGCGCCCGCGCAATCCGCTGCTCGGGCAACCGGATGCCTGGGAACAGCGCATCCTCGCGCATTTCGACCGCCGGGCGGCGTCCGGCGACAAGCCGGAAGCGCTCGAGCATTCCGAGATCGTCAGTGAGCCGGACGGCAGCTACGCACGTTACATGAAGGCGCTGCCGGTGCAGCCCCTGTGCCTGGCCTGCCACGGGTCCGCGGAAACCGTATCCGAAGGCGTGAAAGCCCGGCTGGCCGCCGAGTACCCGCGGGATCAGGCTGTCGGCTATGCCGCGGGCGAGATTCGCGGCGCCATCAGCATCAAGACGCCGCTTGGGC
>DATKEK010000397.1:0-5961 GCA_035512195.1 Burkholderiales bacterium | reverse complement strand
CGAGGTTGATCGCGCCGGACACGCCGCCGCGCGGATACACCGGCCCGTACAGGCGGTTCCACGGCGGCGGGTCCTGCTGGTGCACACCCCACACACCGCCGGTGTCCCGGCTCCATGCGATCTCGTGGTCGATCGCGAATTGAATTGCCTGCTCGAGTTTCTTCTTGTTCATCTGCGATTGCGCGCCGCGTCGCGCTCTCCTTTTGGGCTTTCCTTGCGTTACCTGGTGTCTTGATGGCTTGGTGCCTTGTTGATGAGATTGCCGCCGCTAAACTGCGGCAGCAAGGTCGCGAGTGAGTTGCGCTGCGGGGACTTCCCTGCAGCCGGTCGCATTCTGGCCCGACCACAGCGGGGAGAATTCGCCGGAGCCTTCGGCTTCGGCCTTTGCGCGCAGCGGCGCGATGGCGGCGGTTGCCAGCGGAAACTCGGGCGGCAGGTTGCTCAGCGGGCCCAGTTCCCGTATCAGGGTGTTCACGATCCCGCGCGCGGGCCGGCCGGTGAACAGGTTGGTGAGTGCGGTATGGCGCGCGGCTTGGCTTTTCAGCGCGGCGCGATGGATCCTGCTGGTGGTGGCTTCCGGGCACAGCAGGTAGGCGGTGCCGACCTGCGCGCCGGCCGCGCCGAGCGACATGGCGGCGGCCACGCCCTGCGCGTCGGCGATGCCGCCGGCCGCGATCACCGGCAGCTTCACCGCGCGCACGATCTGCGGCAGCAGCGCAAAGGTGCCGACCTGGGTGCTGACATCGTCGGACAGAAACATGCCGCGATGCCCGCCGGCTTCCACCCCCTGCGCGATGATCGCGTCGACGCCCTGCGCTTCCAGCCACAACGCTTCCTCGACCGTGGTCGCCGAGCACAGGATCTTCGCGCCCAGCGCCTTGACTCGCGCGCACAGGTCTTTCTGCGGCAATCCGAAATGAAAGCTGACCACCGGCGGTTTGAACTCTTCGAGCACGTCCGCGATTTCGCCGGTGAACGGCGCCCGGCCCGGCCCGGCGGAAATGCTCGCCGGATCGATCCCGTACTGCTTGTAGTACGGCATGAGCGCCGCGCGCCAGGCCGCTTCGCGCTCCGCGCTCTGCGCCGGCGGCTTGTGGCAGAAAAAGTTGATGTTGAATGGCTTGCCGGTCTGCGCCCCGATCGCCTGGAGCTCCCTGCGGATGCCGGCGACATCCAGCATCGCGCACGGCAGCGAACCGAGACCGCCGGCATTGGACACGGCCACCGCCAGTGCGGATTCCTGCACGCCCGCCATCGGGGCCTGGATGATCGGCAACTCCGTGCCGAGCAGATCGGTCAGTCGCATGGGGGGATGTTAGCAGCCTTGCGTATCGCCGGCACGCGAGTGCTTTTACAATGGCCGCACGATCCATGCAGGAGGACAGGAATCATGAGAATCGCTCTCGCACGCGTTCTGTTGACCGGAATACTCTCGCTGGCCGCGGCAGGCGGCACCGCGCTGGCGCAGGACGAAGCGCAACGGTCGGTCACGCACATCACCGGCGACCTGTATCGCTTCCAGAACCAGTTTCATTTCTCGGTCTTTCTGGTGACGAAGGACGGCATCATCGCCACCGACCCGATCAATGCGGATGCCGCGCGCTGGCTGAAGCAGGTGCTGGCGACCAGGTATCCGGGGAAGCCGGTGCGCTATCTCATCTACAGCCACAGCCACGACGATCACGTGTCGGGCGGCGAGGTGTTCGCGGACTCCGCGACCGTGGTGGCGCACGAGGACGCGCGGGCGCGCATTGTCGCGGAAAAGGTGCCGACCGCGGTTCCGGACATCACCTACACCGACAGGATGACGATCCGGTACGGCGGCAAGACGGTGGAGCTGTACCACTTCGGCCCGAGCCACACGAACAACCTGACGATCATGCGGTTCCCCGAGGAGAGCACGGTCTTCGTGGTGGACATCGTCGCGCCGAGACGCCTGCCGTACCAGTATCTGACCGACTCCGACATCGACGGCTGGATCGATACGCTGCGGGCAATCGAGGCACTGGACTTCGACATCCTCGCGCCGGGCCACAGCACGATCGGCAGCAAGCTGGACATCGTCGAGCAGCGCGCTTACCTGGAACTTCTGCGCGCGCGGGTGCAGGCCGCAATCAAGGCCGGGACACCGCTGCCGGAAATCAAGCGTACCGTCACCATGGACGAGTTCAGCGGCTGGAGTGCCTACAACGATTGGCGGGAGATGAACATCGAGGGCATGCACCGGTATCTGATGCGGAAGAACTGAGGACAGAGTGAACTCGCCAGCATGACCAGATCCAGCGGCTGGTGATCACACGGGCGCTGGCATCTATGCGCGAACCCTCCGCTTCGGGCGGAATCTGATTGGCACATGTCTCTCGATCGTTCGCCCGCGTACGATCATGGAATGGGTTCTGAACGGTTGCTCGACGGCACCCGCCGCCAGACCGTCCCGCAGGAGGTTGAAATGACCGGAAGACCATTCATCGCGCTGGCGTTGATGCTGTTCGCTGCCACCACGTTCGCCGCACCGCCGGATACGCCGGAAACGCGCCTTGAGGCGGCCAACCATCTGTTCGCGCTGCCGGCTTACCGGCTGATCGCTTCGCGCCAGATCAGCGAAGCCATCAAATTCCTGCCGGAAGGCCAGTACCGCAGCGCCGTGGCGGCATTGTCCAACCCGCGGGTAATGCGTGCATTGCGCGAGACAATCGTGCGCAGCATGGCGCAGACCTACACCACCGCCGAACTGAGCTTTCTCGGAGGCTTCTTTGCCTCGGAAGAGGCGCGCGCCTTCGTCGAGAAGCTCGGCACGTTCGAAGCGAATCTCACGCGGGAAGTGATGACCGCCGTGCTGACCAACCCGGACCTTGCGGATATCCTGTTGGGGCAATAGGCGAGAAATATTAAAAGGCGAAGCCTGACGCAACGATGCGCAAAGGCCAGCAGGAATGATCCAACCACCAAGTCACCACGGCACCAAGGACACCACGAAATGCCCGGAATGTTGATGTGCGGTTTTCCTGGTGATCCCGGTGGCGTGTATTGGTTCAAGGAGTGTTGCACTTGAAAACGGCACGGCTTCCAACCGGAGAAAAGGTCCCTGCGCTTGGCCAGGGGACCTGGTACATGGGCGACAGCCGCGCGACACGGGCGGAGGAGATCGCGACGCTGCGGCTCGGGCTGGATCTCGGACTGACGCTGATCGATACCGCGGAGATGTACGGCGACGGCAAGTCGGAGGAACTGGTGGGGGAAGCAATCGCCGGCAGGCGCGACGAGGCGTTCCTGGTCAGCAAGGTTTATCCGCACAACGCATCACGCAAAGGCGCGGAGACCGCATGCGAGCGCAGCCTGAAACGCCTGAACACCGACCGCATCGATCTCTATCTGTTGCACTGGCGCGGCAGCGTGCCGTTCGCGGAAACCATCGAAGCGTTCAACGCGCTGCAGAAGGCCGGCAAGATCCGCCACTGGGGCGTGAGCAACCTCGACATCGACGACATGCAGGAGCTCTGGTCGACATCCGGCGGCAAGGCGGTTGCGGCCAATCAACTGCTCTACAACCTCACCCGACGCGGCATCGAGTGGGATTTGCTGCCGTGGCTGCGGGAAAAGCGTGTGCCGGCGATGGCCTACTCGCCGATCGAGCAGGCGCGGTTGCTGCGCAATTCGAAGCTCACGGGTTTCGCGAAACGCCACGGCATGACGCCGGCGCAGGCGGCGCTCGCGTGGCTGCTGGCGAAGGACGACGTGATCGCCATTCCCAAGACCGGCAACCGCGAGCGCCTGAACGAAAACGCCGCAGCGCTCGAACACACCCTGTCGAAGGAACAACTCGACGAACTGGACGGCCTGTTCCCGCCGCCGACGCGGGCGCAACCGTTGGAAATGTTGTAGGCGGAAAGCTCCAGTCGGGCCGGGACGCCACGCACCAGAGCCTCCGCGGGAAGCCGGAAGGAAGGCTGTTTCTCTTGGTGCGCTTGGTGGTTCGCTCCGGGCTTCTTAACCAGCCTCCGCGTCAGCGCACCGTGATGGTGATCTTCCTCGACATCACGGCCGGATCGTGCGGGATGTGCAGGTGATTGCCGAGCAGGAGTTGCAGGGTGTGCTTGCCGGGGTTCAGTTTCAGCTCGGTTTCCGTCTGGCCCATGCCGAAGTGAACGAACTGGTCGGACGCGGGAAGGGGCCGCGTCATGTCCGGCAGCTTGTCGACGTTGATGAGAATGTGGTGATGGCCGGTGTTCTTCATGTCGACGCCCGCCGGCGCAACGCCCATTCCGCGCAGTCCGAATTTCACCAGCACCTATGCCGAAGGTGATTTGACACTTCCCGGAAGCCGGTGCTACAAAGCTCAGTCATCCCTTTCCTCAGCCGTGGCGACTGATCGCCGGGAGCCCGAAATGAAATCCAGATGGATGCTTATTGGCGCCTGCCTGTTGCTGCCCGCCTGCGGGACCATGAGCGGCATGCTGACCAAGAACCCCTCGGCCACCGCAACCCTGGCGCCGACCAAGGGCAACACCGTCAGCGGCACGGTCCACTTCACCCAGAAATCCGGCATCGTCGTTGTCGAGGCCAAGGTGACCGGACTCAAGCCCAACGGCATGCATGGCATGCACATCCACGAGAAGGGCAATTGCAGCGGCGACGCTTCGGGTGCAGGGGGCCATTTCAATCCGGCGGGCAGCCAGCACGGCGCCCACAACAGCCCGATGCGCCACGGCGGCGACCTCGGCAATCTCCGGGTCAATGCCAACGGCTTCGCGCAAGTACTGATCGAGGTTGTCGACATCTCGCTCGGGACCGATGCCAACAGCATCATCGGCCGGGCGGTGGTCGTGCATGCCGGGCCCGACGATCTGCGCTCGCAACCGGCGGGGGATTCCGGCGCGCGGATCGGCTGCGGGCTGATCAGCAAGAACCCCGACAAGGTTTTCTGAGCGCGGTACCCGGCAGGCTGCCGCACGCCACGCCTCGATAACCTGGCTCGGTCACGACGACGAGTTTCCTCCGGTCGAACGCGCGCTGGCGGAGCCCAACGGATTGCTCGCCGCCGGCGCCGACCTCTCGGTGTCGCGCCTGGTGCAGGCCTACCGCAGCGGCATCTTTCCCTGGTTCAATGCCGATCAGCCGCTGCTGTGGTGGAGCCCCGACCCGAGAATGGTGCTGTTCCCGGACGAACTCAAGGTTTCCCGCTCGCTCTCCGGAACTCTGCGCAAGGCCAGCTTCGAGTTGCGGGCCGACAGTGCCTTTGCCGCAGTGGTGCAGGGCTGCCGCGCGCCGCGCCAGGGACATCCCGGCACCTTGGATCAGCGATGAAATGGCCACCGCCTACCTCGCCCTGCACCGGGCCGGCATCGCGCACTCGATCGAATCCTAGGTCGACGACGAACTTGCCGGCGGCCTGTACGGAAAAACGATCTAGCTATGCGTCTTGCCAATCGCATTCAACTGACCACGGATGGGCACAAGGTCTATGCGACGGCAGTGGAAGATGCCTTCGGATCAGATATCGATTTCGCTCAGCTCACCAAACTCTACCGTTCACCTACTGGACCGGACAATGAGCGCCGCTACAGCCCGCCCGTATGTACCGGGAGTGAAAAGAACGTAGTGGTTGGAAGCCCGAACCAGAAGGACATTTCCACTAGCTACGTGGAGCGTGCAAACCTGACCATGCGCATGCACATGCGCCGCTTCACTCGGCTAACCAATGCATTCAGCAAGTAGGTTGAAAACCACATGCATGCGGTCACCCTGCACTTCATGTTCTACAACTGCTGCAAAATTCACTCCTCCCTGCGGGTAACCCCGGCAATGGCTGCGGGGGTCGATGACCATATTTGGAGCATGGAAGAGGTCGTAATGATGATGGATACTAATGTGTAACAGTTTTTCGCCTAACTGCATCAGTACCGGCTGCTGACAGTATCGCCGTCGTTCGGCGTAATGAAGTAGACTTCGGCGCCTTCGGGC
>DATKEK010000396.1:0-9116 GCA_035512195.1 Burkholderiales bacterium | reverse complement strand
CGGGCTGGTGCACCTGATACTCGGTCAGGACAGCAAGGCGCAACAGCGATTCGAACGTGCGCTGCGGCTGTCGCCGGACGACCCGAGCGTCAACAACAACTATGGGATGTTCCTGTGTCAGCGCGGGCGGGAGCGCGACGCCATGCGCTATTTTGCGAAGGCGCTCGAGAACCCGCTGTACCAGACGCCGGAGGTGGTCTACGTAAATGCGGGTCTGTGTGCGCGCAGCAAGGGCGATGACGTGAAGGCCGAGGAGTCATTGCGCCGCGCCCTGTCCATCGCTCCGGACCAGCCGCAGGCGCTGTTCAACCTTGCGGAGATCAGTTATCGCAAGCCGGACATCCTCGCGGCGCGTGCCTTCGTTACCCGCTTCCATCAGGTCTCGATTCCCAACGCGGATAGTCTCTGGCTGGCGGCGCGCATCGAGAACAAGCTGGGAGACCGCAACGCGCTGGCAAGCTATGGCGCCCAGCTGAACCGGCGTTTTCCCGACGCGCCGCAGACGCGAGCATTCAACGAGGGCAACTGGCAGTGAGCGAAGCGCTGCAGACGCCGGCAACAGGTGCGGGACCGACGCTGCATGCCGAGCGGCGCCGGCAGAACATCGGCCTGGGCGATGTTTCGCGCCACCTCAAGCTGTCGATCAGGCAGGTGGAAGCGCTGGAGCGCGACGAATACGCGTCTTTTGCCGGGCCGGTATTCGTGCACGGATTCATCCGCAATTACGCCAAGCTGCTGGGTATCGATCCAAAGCCGCTGATCGAGGCCGCCGACGTCAAGCTTGCGCCGGCCCCCGACGCAGACAAGGAGGCCGTGGCCGCGGAAGCCGCGGAGGCGCCGGCACCCAACCAGCG
Source organism: Burkholderiales bacterium (assembly GCA_035512195.1). Taxonomy (GTDB): domain Bacteria; phylum Pseudomonadota; class Gammaproteobacteria; order Burkholderiales; family Eutrophovitaceae; genus DATKEK01. The sequence continues at coordinate 8,262 of DATKEK010000396.1, read as the reverse complement.
CATCAACGTCGTGCTGGCTGCTGTCGCTGTCGTGGCAGTGGTTGCCGTGGCGATCTATACCACGCGTAGTCAGGATGTACCCACCCCGGCCGGCAGCCGGCTCGAGCCGCTGGCGGCCGAGACGCCGGTGCCGACAGCACCTGCGCCCGAAGTTGCGCAGGCGACCGAACAAGTAGCGGCGACCCCGGCGGCCCCGGCAACTCCGGTGGCTGCGGAGGCAGGCGGGTCGGCGGTACTGCGGCTGGTGTTCGAGGAAGAGTCCTGGGTCGAAGTCAGGGATGCAGACGGCAATGCGCTGTTCGCGCAGCTGAATCCATCCGGCACCCGGCGCAGCGTTAGTGGCGATCCGCCGTTGACCCTGGTGATCGGCAATGCCGCCGGGGTCCGGCTCTGGTACCAGGAACGCGAAGTGGATCTGGCGCCGTACACCCGGGTGGATGTTGCCAGGCTGACGCTGGAGTGAACGCGGTGATTCCGGGACGATGCCAATGAGCGGGGCGTTCAGCCGTCGTGTGACGCGCAAGGTGCGCATCGGCGCGGTGACGGTTGGCGGCGGCGAGCCGGTGGTGGTGCAGTCGATGACCAATACCGATACTGCCGACGCCGAGGCGACCGCGCGTCAGGTTGCAGAGCTTGCGCTGGCCGGCTCGGAACTCGTGCGCATCACCGTGAACTCGCCGGAAGCTGCCGCCGCGGTCCCGGAAGTCCGCGAGCGACTCGCCCGCATGCATGTCGACGTGCCCCTGGTCGGCGATTTTCATTTCAACGGGCACCGACTGCTGAAGCAATATCCAGGCTGCGCGGAAGCGCTCGACAAGTACCGGATCAATCCGGGCAATGTAGGGCGCGGCGCGAAGCGCGACGAACAGTTCGCCACCATGATCGAGACCGCCTGCCGTTACGGCAAGCCGGTGCGGATCGGCGTGAACTGGGGGAGCCTCGACCAGGAACTGCTTGCCCGGATGATGGACGACAACGCGCGGCTGGCGCAACCCCGGGAGGCTGCGCAGGTGATGCGCGAGGCGCTGATCGTGTCGGCGATCGACAGTGCGCGTCGCGCGGTCGAACTCGGCCTGCAGGAGGACCGCATCGTCCTGTCCTGCAAGGTGAGCGGGGTGCAGGATCTGATCGCTGTCTATCGCGAACTTGCTGCGCGCAGCGATCATCCGCTGCACCTCGGGCTGACCGAAGCGGGCATGGGTTCCAAGGGCATCGTCGCTTCGACCGCAGCGATGGCGGTGCTGCTGCAGGAGGGCATCGGCGACACCATCCGCGTATCGTTGACGCCCGAGCCTGGCGGCGACCGCACGAAGGAAGTGATCGTGGCGCAGGAAATCCTGCAGACGATGGGGCTGCGGTCGTTCACACCGCTGGTGATTGCCTGCCCGGGCTGCGGGCGCACCTCGAGCACCTTTTTCCAGGAACTCGCGGATCAGATCCAGGCCTACCTGCGCCGGCAGATGCCAGTGTGGCGTCTGCGCTATCCCGGCGTGGAAGAGATGCGCGTGGCGGTGATGGGCTGCGTGGTGAACGGGCCGGGAGAAAGCAAGCACGCGAACATCGGCATCAGTCTGCCGGGCTCGGGCGAAACGCCGGTGGCGCCGGTATTCGTGGACGGTGTGAAAACCGTGACGCTCAAGGGAGAGCGCATTGCGGAAGATTTCCAGCGCCTGGTGGATGCATACATCGAGAGCCATTATGGCCCGGATGCCGGGCAGACAGAAAACCGGAAAGAGGCGGCGCAGGCGCTCGGATGAGCCCGCCGCCCGTCGTTTCCAGCATTCAATCGAAATCAATGAGCCAAACCATCCAGGCCGTCCGCGGGATGAACGATGTCCTGCCGGACCAGTCGCCCCTGTGGGAATTTTTCGAAGACACTGCGCGCAGCTGGCTGGCGCAGTACGGCTATCGCGGCATGCGCATGCCGATCCTCGAGCGCACGGAATTGTTCGTGCGTTCGATCGGAGAAGTGACCGACATCGTCGAGAAGGAGATGTATACCTTCATCGACCAGTTGAACGGCGAGAGCCTGACGCTGCGACCCGAGGGAACCGCATCCTGCGTGCGTGCGGCGAACCAGCACAATCTGCTCTACAACGGCCCGCAGCGCGTGTATTACGCGGGACCGATGTTCCGCCACGAGCGACCGCAGAAAGGCCGGTACCGGCAGTTTCACCAGATCGGCGTGGAAGCGCTCGGAATTCCCGGCCCCGAAGTGGATGCGGAGCACATGGTGATGACTGCGCGGCTGTGGACGCTGCTCGGGCTCGACGGCATCCGGCTGCAGATCAATACTCTCGGCAGCACCGGTTGCCGCACGCGCTTCCGCGCGCGGCTGGTGAAATACCTGCAAGGCGTCAAGGTGCAGCTGGACCAGGATTCGAAGCGCAGGCTGCACACCAATCCGCTGCGCGTGCTGGACAGCAAGAACCCGGAGATGCAGGACATCATTGCGCAGGCGCCGCACATGGTAGACGACCTCGACGAAGACTCGCTCAGGCAGTTCGAATCGCTGCAGGGTCTGCTGCGCGGCGCAAACGTCGACTTCGAGATCAATCCCAGGCTGGTGCGCGGGCTCGATTATTACAACGATGCGGTATACGAATGGACCACCGAACGCCTGGGCGCGCAGGGGACGGTGTGTGCGGGCGGTCGTTACGACGGACTGTTCGGGCAGATCGGTGGAAAACCGGCGCCGGCCTGCGGCTTCGCCATGGGAATCGAGCGGCTGCTTGCGCTGATTGCCGAGGCCGGGCCGGCCGTACCTTCCCCATTTCCGGATGTCTATCTGGTGCATGCGGGGGAGGGCACAGTCACGTTCGCCTGGGCGGCCGCGGAGCAGTTGCGCGACCAGGGATTCAAGGTCCTGCTGCACCTGGGCGGCGGCAGCTTCAAGTCGCAGATGAAACGGGCCGACGCCAGCGGCGCGCGGTTTGCGGTGATCGTCGGCGAGGACGAAACCAACCGAGGCGTCGTATCGATCAAGCCGCTGCGGCAGCCGGGCGAACAGGTGCAGGTACAGTTAGGCGAGGCGGCCAGCCTGTTGCGCGCCGCCACCTGAACCCGATCCGCTTTTAATCACACTCATTGGAAAAGAGAAGAGTCAATGTTCGATCTGGAAGAACAGGAAAAAATCGACGCGATAAAGCGTTTCTGGAAACAGTACGGCCACGCGATCATCGCGGGTGCGGTGGTGCTGGTGATCGGCTTCGGCGGGATGCAGGGCTGGAACCATTACCAGCGCATGCAAATCGAGCATGCGTCGATTCTGTTCAGCAGCCTGGAAGATGCGGTGCGCAAGAACGACGTGATCGAGATACGTAATGTCGGCGCGCAGGTGATCGAGCGCTACGGGCGCACCGCCTATGGACCGATGGCGGCGCTGATCATGGCCAAGACCAATCACGAGAATGACGATCTGGACAGCGCCGCGGCGCAGCTTCGCTGGGCGGTGGATCGTGCCCGGGATGAGGATGTGAAACTGCTGGCGCGTCTCAGGCTGGCCGGGGTGCTGCTGGACAAGGGTGAGCATGCCGAGGCGCTGCAACTGCTGAACGTGACGACCACCGATGCGTACGTCGCGGTATTCGCGGACATGCGCGGAGATCTGCTGGTCGCCGAGGGCAGGCTGGATGAGGCGCGTGCCGCCTATCGCCAGGCGCTGGAGAAGGTCAGTGAGCAAAGCCAGTGGCGCAACGTGGTTCAGATCAAGCTGGACGCGCTCGGAAACCCGCAATGACGACCCTCGCCAGTCGCGGCCGCCGAAACCTGGCGGTAGCCGTTGCCGGATGTCTGCTCGCCGCCTGCGCCGGCAAGGGACCGAAGCCTGCGCCGCTGCCCGAGTTCAAGCCGACCGTGGAGACGCGAATCGCCTGGCGGGTCAATGTCGGCGATTCGGGACGCTATGCCTTCTCCCCGCTCGTTGTCGACGGCGCGGTATACGCGGCAGGGACGCAAGGCACGCTGGTCAGACTCAACCCGGAACGCGGACGCGTGGCCTGGCGTGTCGATACAGGCGAAGAACTTTCCGGCGGGGTAGGTGTTGCCGGAAACCTGCTGCTGCTGGGTACTGCAAAGGGCGCAGTGCTGGCCTACGATACCGATGGCAAACGGCTCTGGCGGTCGCAGGTATCCAGCGAAGTGCTGAGTGCGCCCGCCGGAAACGAGGACATCGTCGTCGTGCGCAGCGGCGACAGCCGCGTGTTCGGTCTGAATGCAAACGACGGCAGCCGGCTGTGGGAGTACCAGGCCGCCACCCCGCCGCTGACGCTGCGTGCGAAACCGGGCCTGGTCGTCGTTGAAAACAGCGCGGTGGTGAGCGGATTTCCCGGCGGCAAGCTGATCATGCTCGGACTGCGCAACGGCGCAGTGCTGTGGGAAACCAGCGTTGCGGTTCCGCGCGGCGACAACGAACTCGAGCGTATCGCGGACATAGCCGGCACGCCGGTAGTGGAACCCGAGCGCATCTGCGCGGTGACCTATCAGGGCAGGATCGGTTGCTACGAGACCGAGCGCGGCACCCAGCTGTGGTCGCGCGACGCGTCCAGTGCCGGCAGTCTCGGTGCGGATTCCGCCACGCTCTATTACGCCGAAGAAAACGGCGATGTGATCGCGCTCGACAAGGCGACCGGGGCCAGCATGTGGAAGCAGGAAAAACTCTATGCGCGCGGCGTGTCGTCGCCGCTGGCATTCGGTGACTACGTGGTGGTCGGTGATTTCAAGGGATATGTGCACTTCATCTCGCGGGAAGACGGCTCCTTTGCCGCCCGCGCGCGCAGCGACCGCAGCCCGGTCCTGACGCAGCCGGTTCTGCTCGGCAAGCGCGTACTGGTCCAAACCGGCCGCGGCGGGCTTTACGCCATCGAATTGCGATAAGCGAACGTACGCTTTCGCGCCCAAGCGCATGAACCCCACCATCGTGCTCGTCGGCAGGCCCAACGTGGGCAAGTCGACGCTGTTCAATCGCCTTACACGCTCGCGTGCGGCGATCGTCGCCGACGTACCGGGCCTGACCCGGGACCGCCATTACGCTCATGCCCGTCATGGCGACAGGCGTTTCATCGTGGTGGACACCGGCGGGCTGGAGCCGAATCCGGCGCAGGGCCTGATGCGCGAGATGGCCCGCCAGACCCGCCAGGCGGTGGACGAAGCGGACGCGGTGCTGTTTCTGGTCGACGCACGGCAGGGCTTGAGCCCGCACGACCGGGGGATTGCCGAGCAGTTGCGGCGCAGCGGCCGGCCGGTGCATCTGGTAGTGAACAAGGCGGAAGGTATCAAGCAGGATATTGCCGCAGCGGATTTCCACGAACTGGGCCTTGGTACTCCGCTGGCGATCTCTGCGGCGCACGGGGAAGGTGTCGGCGATCTGATGAATCTGGTGCTGGAGCCGTTCCCGCGCGAGGCCGAGGCTTTGCCCGAGCCCGAACATCCGAAGATCGCCGTGGTGGGACGGCCCAACGTCGGCAAATCGACGCTGGTGAATGCGATGATCGGCGAGGAACGCATGATCGCATTCGATCAACCGGGCACCACGCGCGACAGCATCTACGTCGATTTTCAGCGCGGCGACCGACGTTACACCCTCATCGACACTGCCGGCGTGCGCCGGCGTGCGCGGGTCGACGAGGCGATCGAGAAGTTCTCGGTGATCAAGACCCTGCAGGCGATCGAGGACGCCCACGTGGTGGTGCTGGTGCTGGACGCAACCCAGGAGATCAGCGACCAGGATGCGCATATCGCAGGATTCGTCCTCGAAGCGGGTACCGCGCTGGTTGTTGCGCTGAACAAATGGGACGCTGCGGATGCGGTACAGCGTGAGCGCACAAGGCGAGATTACGCACGCAATCTCGGGTTCCTGGATTTCGCCCAGGTGCAGCATGTATCGGCGCTGTCGGCCAGCGGCCTGCCGGGCCTGATGCGTGCCGTCGACTCCGCCTATGCCGCGGCGATGGCCAAGCTGCCGACGCCGCGGCTGACGCGTGTGCTGCAGGCGGCGATCGAAAAACAGGCACCCCCTCGATCCGGCATGCTGCGGCCGAAACTGCGTTACGCGCATCAGGGCGGCAGCAATCCGCCGCTGATCGTGGTTCACGGCACCGCGCTCGACAAGCTGCCCGAGGCCTACCGGCGCTATCTGGAGCGCAGTTTCATGGAGGCCTTCAAGCTCAAGGGCACACCGGTCAAGGTTATGTTCAAAAAAGGAAAAAATCCTTTTGCGCAGAACAGTTAAGGGATCGACGCGACCACCGGCGAGGATGGTGTTGCGGCAGAAAATCCAGTAGAGTAGGCGGCAGAATACGTACAACAAGGAACAGCCATGAGCGCGAAAGGGCAATTGTTACAAGACCCGTTCTTGAACACGCTGCGCAAGGAACACGTACCGGTTTCGATCTACCTGGTGAACGGCATCAAGCTGCAAGGCCAGATAGAGTCCTTCGATCAATACGTGGTGCTGTTGAAGAACACCGTGACACAGATGGTGTACAAGCATGCCATCTCGACCGTGGTTCCCGCGCGAGCCGTGAACTTGTCGGTTGACCACGGGTCCGACGACTGAGTGGTTTTCCTGGCGGTTCAATCAGTCCGTCGACACCGGCCGCTTGCTCCGACACCGGCTTGCGGGGTGGCGGCGCGAGCAGGGGTCGGTTGCGTCATTTCTCCATGAGTCATATCCCGGATGTTCGAGCGCCCACGCGGCGGTAACCGCGCAGTAGTCGTCAGTCTTGATTTCGGCGATCCCGATTACGCCGAAAGCGTCGAGGAGATACGGCGACTGTCGGGCAGCGCGGGGGCGGAGATCGCGTCCGTCGTCGGAGGTCGCCGGGCCCGACCGGATCCGGCGGCATTCGCGGGCAGCGGCAAGGTCGAGCAGATTGCGCTGCGTGTGTCTGAAACCGATTCCGATCTGGTCATCTTCAATCACGATCTGTCGCCGGCGCAGCAGCGCAACCTGGAAAAGAAGTTCGGTTGCCGGGTGGTAGACCGCACCAGCCTGATCCTGGATATTTTTGCGCAGCGCGCGCAGAGCCATGAGGGCAAGCTGCAGGTCGAGCTTGCGCAGCTGGAACACCTGGCAACCCGCCTGGTTCGCGGGTGGACACACCTGGAGCGGCAAAAGGGCGGGATCGGGCTGCGCGGGCCCGGCGAAACCCAGCTTGAGACCGACCGGCGGCTGTTGTCGAGGCGCGTGAAGGTATTGCGCGACAAGCTGAGCGCCGTGCAGCGGCAGCGCGCCACGCAGCGGCGGGCGCGGGCGCGGGGGCGGGTATTCTCGGTATCGCTGGTCGGGTATACGAATGCCGGCAAATCGACGCTGTTCAACCGCCTGACGCACGGCGGTGTCTACGCAGCAGACCAGTTGTTCGCCACGCTCGATACCACCACGCGCCGTTTGCACATCGGAAACGGCGCTTCGTTCGTACTCTCCGACACAGTCGGTTTCATCCGCGACCTGCCGCACTCGCTGGTCGCCGCCTTCCGCGCGACGCTCGAGGAGACGGCGCAGGCCGATCTGCTGTTGCATGTGGTCGATGCGGCCAGCCCGGTACGAGACGCGCAGATCGTCGAGGTGAACAAGGTGCTGGCAGAAATCGGCGCGTCGTCGGTGCCGCAGATTCAGGTGCACAACAAGATCGACCTGGCAGGCCTGTCGCCAGGAGTCCAGAGAGACGAGTGTGGTAGAATTTCTTCCGTCCGCGTGAGTGCACTCACCGGGGCGGGAACCGAACAGGTACGCGCCCTGTTCGAGGAACTGCACGGCGCCTCGCGCGAAGCCACCTCGCTCGCGTTAGCCTGACTCACGCGCTGAATTTCGCTTCCGCATCATTTCTCGAGCACAAATGGCACTGAATGATCCGCAATGGGGCCGCCGTGGAAACGACGGCCCTCCCGATTTAGACGAGCTCTGGCGAAAGTTCAACCAGAAACTCAACTCCATGTTCGGCGGGCGGGGCGGCGGTGACGACGGGGGCGGCGCGCCCGTCCGGTCCGGCGGCGGCGCCGGCATGATCATAGGGGTCGTGTTGCTGGTATGGCTGGCAAGCGGGTTCTATATCGTCGACGAGAGTCAGCGCGGTGTCGTTCTGCGTTTCGGCGAGTATGTCGAGACCACGCAGCCCGGCCTGCGCTGGCGCCTGCCCTGGCCGTTCGAATCCGCCGAGATTGTGAATGTCTCCTCGGTGTTTACGGTGGAGGTCGGCTACCGCAACAACATCCGCAGCAAGGTGCTCTCGGAGTCGCTGATGCTCACCGACGACGAGAACA
>DATKEK010000395.1:0-4642 GCA_035512195.1 Burkholderiales bacterium | reverse complement strand
CGAACAGTTCACGGGGCATACACGCGGTTTCGTCATCGAGAAAACCGGTCTGTACCTGTTTCTGACGCAGGGCGAAGACAAGGTGCTGAGGCTGTTCATCCCGGCGCAGGCGTACCGCGACTACTCGATCGGCCCTTCGCTCGGCGAGATGCTTTCCGGGCAGCACACGGACACGGTGGATTTCGTGAAACTGGGCCTGCAGTTCCAGAACGATCTGCGCAGCCAGCGTATCGGCGACTACCTCACCGCCAGCCAGATCATCTCCCGCGACCTGCTGGAGCAAGTGCTCAAGGACCGGGACCGGAGTCACCCGGAGGGCGCACTGGGCCAGATTCTGCTCAGGGAAAACCTGCTTACCAATGAGGAGCTCGATCAGGCAGTGACGCTTCAGCGGCGCGACCGCAAGTTGCCGTTGGGCGAGATCCTGGTAGAGATGGGAGTGATCGATCGCGCGACGGTGAACCGCATGCTGGTACGCAAGCTCGGGATACCGTTTGTCGATCCGTCCCGCTTCGATATCGATCCCGAAGTGCTCAATCTGGTCGAGCGCCGTCTTGCAGAAAAACATCACGTAATCCCGCTGTTTCGCACCGACGACGAGATCGTGGTGGCAATGGAGAATCCGACCGATCCGGAGCCCGCGCACGAGCTTCGTTTCTACTCCAAGCTGCGCGTTGTGCCGGTCATGGCGGATCGCGAAAGCATCTTCACCGCGATCCGCACCCATTACGGCCACCACGCGGCGACGCGCAACGTGAAGGAACTGGCGTCGGCAGCCGCACTTGAGATCAAGCCGCAGGAATCGCGGGACCCGGCGGTCAGCGAGTCCGACAATGCACTGGTGCGGCTGGTTAACCAGGTAATCCAGGATGCTTACGAACGCAAGGCGTCGGACATCCACATCGAGACCTATCAGGGTAACCGCGACACCAAGGTCCGCTTCCGGGTGGACGGTGAACTGGAGGACTACCTGGACGTCCCGTCACGGTTTCGCAATGCGATGATTTCACGCATCAAGATCATGTCCAATCTCGACATCGCCGAGCGGCGCAAGCCGCAGGACGGCAAGATCATGTTCGATCGCTTCGGGTCGGCGAAGGTCGAGCTGCGCGTTGCCGTCATGCCGACTGCCGAGGGCCTGGAGGACGTGGTGATGCGCGTGCTGGCCGCGGCCGAGCCGATCCCGCTGGATAAAATGGGCCTGCGCGAGGAGACACTCTCCGAGATCAAGCGGATCGCCGGTAAACCCTACGGCCTGTTCCTGATCTGCGGGCCGACCGGATCGGGCAAGACCACCACGCTGCACTCGGTGCTGGGGCACATCAATACCGGCAAGAAAAAGATCTGGACCGCGGAGGAGCCGATCGAAATCACCCAGTCCGGCTTGCGCCAGGTGCAGGTCAATCCCAAGATCGGTCTGACCTTTGCCGCCGCGCTGCGCTCTTTTCTGCGTCTCGACCCGGACGTCATTATGGTCGGTGAGATGCGCGACGCGGAAACTGCGCGAACCGGGATCGAGGCCTCGCTCACCGGCCACCTGGTGCTGTCGACGCTGCACACGAACAGCGCGCCGGAATCCATCACTCGCCTGCTCGATCTTGGAATGGACCCGTTCAACTTCGCCGACGCGCTGCTCGGCGTGCTGGCGCAAAGGCTGGCACGGGCGTTGTGCGCCGATTGCAGGAAACCGCACAAGGGATCCCAGGAAGAGCTTCGGGCGCTGGCGGAAGAGTACTGCCTTGGCACGCCGCTCGATGCGGACGCGGTGCGCGAAAACTGGCAGGCGAAGTACGCGGACAAAAGCGGCAGGATCGCGCTCTACGAGGCGGTGGGCTGCGACAAGTGTGCGAAGCGCGGGCACCGGGGACGGCTCGGCCTTCACGAGCTGCTGGTGAACAGCAAGACGCTCAGACGCCTTATCCAGACGCACGCGCCCGTGGAAGAGTTGCAGAAGGCTGCGATGCAGGACGGCATGCTCACGCTGAAGCAGGACGGCATCGAAAAGGTCCTGCAGGGGCGTACCGATCTCGTGCAGGTCCGCTCCGTGGCGATCTGAAGCCTGCTGCGCGTGGTGCTCAGCGCTGGAAGTGCGCCTTGTCGCCCAGTAGCGCTTCGCGGAAGCGGTTCTTCAGATGCGTGCCGTCGCGCGGCGGCAGTGTGAGCGGCAAATTCTCGGCGGCGATCTTGATCTGCGCGAACAGCGGGCCTTGCACGGAATGCATGTCTGCGCGCAGTTGCTCGACCTGCTGCATGGCGGTGATCGTCGATACCTTGTGGAAACCGCAGGCCGCCGCCACGGCGGCGAGGTCGACGCCATGCGCGGTGTGGGATTCCTGCATGCCGGTTTCTCCATAGCGTTCGTTGTCCAGAACGACCACCGACAGGTTCCCGGGCCGTGCAATGCCGATTGTGGCGAGCGAGCCCATGCCCATCAGCAACTCGCCGTCGCCGGTGACCACCACCACGCGCCTGTCCGGCTGCGCAATCGCGAGCCCGAGGCCGATTGCCGGCGCGCCGCCCATCGCACCCCACAGTGGAAACGTCAGCGGATGATCGCCGGCGGCGGTAACGTCCCAGGCCGCGGAGCCCAGTCCCGCGACCACCAGCAGGTCGCCGCGGTCGGCGAGCAGCGCTTTCGCGACTTCGCGCCGTTTAAGGCGCTGATCCATTTCGCTGCGCGTTGTCACGGGCGCGCTCACCGTCAGTCCTCGAAGGTCTTCGCGCCGAGCAGGCGTTGCCCGATCAGCAGCGCCGTCGGGCGCAAGGTGTTGTAAGCCATTCGCAGCGTGCCTTCGGCGAGCGGCGCGATCTCGTCCTCGCGCTCTGCGCGGCTGACCAGCACACCCATTTCCTCGAGCACGTTCTTCGTCGCCCGTCCCATCGGTACCTGCCAGGGATTGAACTCGGCCCAGTCGCCGCGCATGGTGATCCACATTGCCAGCGGAAACTGGCATACCGACAGCAGCGACAGCATGTTGATGCAGTTGCCGACCCCGCTGGACTGCATCAGCAGCACGCTCTTGTCGCCTCCCAGCCACGCACCCGCCGCGAGTGCGATGCCTTCCTCCTCGGTGGTCAGGCGGACCAGTTGCAGGTCGCGATCCGCTTCGCACAGCCGGATCAGCGCGCTGTGGCCGGCGTCGGGGACCACGCTCACCTGGCGCACCTTCTGCGCCTTGATGAGCCGGTAGAGACTCTCGCTCCAGTGGGTACTGGGAGCGCTAGTCATCGCGGCGCGACCGCACGAGACACCGGCGGCAGAGGCTTGCCATGTAACTAAGCTGATGGATGTGGCGGAACGACGGCTGTCAGTCGAAGGAACGCCCGACCACCAGGACTTTCACGAGCTTCGAATTGTCGAAGTCTTCGCCCTTCTTCATGCGGAAGGTGTTCACATTCTGGTTGTTGGATGCGTCCCGGAGGTCCTGCGCACAGTACCAGCCCATCAGCGAATCGCCGTCGATCTTCCGTCTCGTGGTCGTTTCTTTGGTTGGCACGAGTTCCATCCGCACCGACACGTATACCATCTTCTGCGGAGCCATCTGCGACCAGGTGGTGGTCGCGATCGGCATAGGCGACTGCTTGTCGAGCCGTACCTGCAGCCCCTCTATCTTCAGCGCGCCTTCCGGGTTGACCGGATCGAGTTTCGCGACCTTGACGCCGTCGCTCTGTTCGACCAGCGGCAGGAAGTAAACCTCGTTTATCCGCGTTCCGGATTCGTGTGGGCACTTTGCCATTCGCCAGCCGTTGCAGACGTCCTCGGGGCTCATCTGTGAGCAATCCTGCTCCGCCTGGGCCCAACCGGCCCACATCAGCAGCGCCAGGGCTGCACTTGCAACTTTGCTTCGCATTGCACTCCTCCTTGGTTTGTCATTCGTTCGCCCGCGCCGCTCTGCAGGCAGCGCGCTGCGTGAACACCCCGCCATTCTAAGGCCTCTAACCTTGATCATGCCGCGGCGCGGCACTGCCGGTTGCCTGTAGTTGCTCTTCTGGCAGTATATTATCGGTGTCGGACAAGGAGAAACCGGAGGCCTGCAATGATCGTGAAGGAGGCGGTTCCTGCCCGCGAAGCCGAACATTCGCCATATGCCGGTCGCGCGCGTTACTTCGTCAATGAGAACGGCTTCAGTTTCTCGCTGCCGCCGGTGCCGGCGCGGCAGTTTCTGGCCGAGCGTGACCTTGCTTTCGATCCGGAGACACCGACCGGAATGATCGCGCTGGATGCCTCTGACGCGCTGAACGCCGCATATCCCGCGACCACGCCCACGCTGTTGTGCCGCTACCTGCGGATACGCGCCGGAGAGGCGTTGCGCGCCGCGTTGATCGCGTCAGGCGAGCTCTGCTACGTCATGCACGGCAGCGGCAACAGCCGCAACGCCGACGATGCCATCAACTGGGGCGAGGGCGATGTGTTCTGCTTCCCGGGCGGCGGGGAAACCGTGCATCACGCGGGCGCGCGCGACTGTCTGCTGTTCATGGTGACCAACGAACCGCTGCTGGCGTTCGAGCGCCTGCGCGCACCGGCGCCCGGGCATTCGGCCGTCGAAGCCACGCACTGGCCTGCTGCCGAGATAGATCGCCAGTTCGAGGAGGTCTACCGGCGGCCGATCACCGAAAACACCACCGGGCACGCGGTGCAGTT
>DATKEK010000394.1:0-2077 GCA_035512195.1 Burkholderiales bacterium | reverse complement strand
ATGGCGGTCGGTCACGCGCGCACCGCGCTGCGGCTGACCCACGACTGGGTAACCGGCCGCAGGGCGTTCGGCGGATCATTGATCGACAAACAGGCGATCCGCCAGCGGCTGGCGATGCTGGACGCGAAAACCCAGGCGGCGCGCGCCTTTCTGTATCACTGCGCGTGGCTCGTCGCAGAAGGCCGCGAGTGCGTGCGTGAAGTCTCCCTGCTGAAGGCGCTGACCGGCGAACTGGTGAACGAGGTGACCTACACCTGCCAGCAATTCCATGGCGGCATGGGTTACATGCGCGAAAGCGCGATCGAGCGGCTGGTGCGCGACGCGCGGGTGCTGGCGATCGGCGGCGGCGCCACCGAGGTCATGCTCGAAGAGGCGGCAAAACGTTTCAACTTCCGGTGATCCACATGCACAACTACGAAACACTCGAGATCGAATCACGCAACGCGATCGGCATCGTCTGGATGAACCGCCCGCAGGTACGCAATGCGTTCAACGAGCAGATGATCGCCGAGATGACGCGGGCGCTGAAGGAGATGGAGGCGGACAGCGCGATCCGGGCGGTGGTGCTCGCGGGCCGCGGACCCGCGTTCTGCGCGGGTGCAGACCTGAACTGGATGCAGAAGATGGCGGGCTACAGCTTCGAGGAGAACTATGAGGACGCGCTCGGTCTCGCGCGCATGCTGCAGACGCTGCACACCTTGAGCAAGCCGACGGTGGCGCGCGTCAACGGACACGCGTTCGCCGGTGGGATGGGGCTGGTCGCGGCCTGCGACATCGCCGTCGCCGCGTTCGGTGCGGAGTTCTGTCTGTCCGAAGTCAAGCTCGGGCTGATTCCGGCCACCATCGGTCCCTACGTGGTGGCGGCGATCGGCAGCCGCATGGCGCATCGCTACATGCTCACCGCGGAGCGTTTCGGCGAGGCCGAGGCGTACCGCATCGGGCTGGTGCATGAAATCTGCCCGGAGGAGCGGATGGACGAGATCATCAACGCGCTGCTCGGCCATGTCGTCGCCGGCGGTCCGGCGGCGCACGCGGCCACCAAGGATCTGATCCGGGTCATCGCAGACCAGCCGTTCACGCAGGAACTGATTTCGGAAACGGCGACGCGCATCGCCCGGGTGCGCGCATCCGAGGAAGGGCAGGAGGGCATCCGCTCCTTCCTCGAGAAGCGCAAACCGGCGTGGGTGCCTGGAGGCAAATGATGAACGCGATCACCGCTGCCGACCGGCAGAAGGCCAGGCTCGCGATGCTGTTCAGCGCGCTGGGTCTGGTGGGTTTCCTGTTGAACATCCTCGCCGGCGTCTGGCTGTGGAGCTACTCCGCCTCGAGAGTGGTGGAAGTGCCGACCTACGACCGCTTCGTCGGCCAGCTGCGCGTCACCGGCGAATCCGCCATGCCGCGGCTCGCCACCGCCATGTACGAAAAGTGGTCGGCCTGCGCTTCCACGCACAACGGCATGAGCAACGTTGCCGTCCATGCATTGATTACTTCGTCGGTCGTTGCAATCGCGCTTTTCGCGTTATGCCTGCTGCTCAGCATTCAGGTCTACGCTGCACTCGGCCGCGCAGTAAGCTCGGAGGGAGCGCCCCAGCCGCCCGACCCGGTGGACGACACATGGCGCGGTTGAAAAGCGAACGGCATGAACACGAAGAGCCACGAAGGGACAAACGCAAAGGCACGATGCACGGGGAGATTGATGGCAGCCGGCTTGAGTATTGAAACTAACATCATTTCTCCTTCGTTCTTCCTTCGTGGCCCTTCGTGTTGAGAGCGTCTGATCCTGCATATGTTTGAAAAAATACTTATAGCGAACCGCGGCGAGATCGCCTGTCGGGTGGCGCGCACGGCGAGGCGGATGGGCATTCGTACAGTGGCGATTTATTCGGAGGCCGATGCCGGCGCGCTGCATGCCGAGGCGTGCGATGAAGCCTGGCTGGTCGGCCCGGCTGCGGCGCGTGAATCGTATCTGCGGATCGAGCGCATCCTCGAAGTCGCGCGCGCATCCGGCGCGCAGGCGATACATCCCGGGTACGGCTTTCTGTCGGAGAACGCGGGGTTCGCGCACGCCTGCGAAAAG
>DATKEK010000393.1:0-4113 GCA_035512195.1 Burkholderiales bacterium | reverse complement strand
GTCTGCAGAGGGTTCAGGCGGAACAATGAAGAACAACATTCCGTTTGTGTGGCTGGTGTTCGCGCTGTCTGCCGCACCGGTTCTTGCGCAGGATCTGCTGGTGGTGCGGTATGGCGTCGACGAGGTCACACTGATCGATCGCGCCAGCATCAATCGCAGCGGGTCGAACGCTCAGGCGTGGGTGGTGCGCAGCTTCGACCGCCGGCAGCCGGCTGCCGAAACCCTGCCCGCGTACCGGTCGGTACGCATCAGGATGGCGTTCGATTGCCGGCAGCAACGACTCTCGGTGGCAGAGCGCGCTTTTCACGCAAGCGCGTTCGGGCGCGGCAGCGTGGTCGCCAGACAGCGCAGCGACGACCCGCTTGCGTTCGCGCAGCCCGCGTCAGGGCTGGAACGCACCCTGCTGGCGATGGTCTGCGAACGCTAACATTGCACAGTCAGGGAAGTACGCCAAATGCAGCGACCAGGAACAGGAATCGATGCAGGTTCCTCTGGCGTTCCTGGTGTTCCTGGTGGTTCGCCTTATGATCTTGACGCTTAACCTGCCAGCGCGGCGTCGAGTTCCTCGAAGAACTTCCGGATGCGCTTCGCATTCTGGCCGAGGTCGCTGCGGCCGACGCGCGACTTCGAACGCACATCGACCCGCGTGCCTTCCGGCGCAGGAACGATCCGCACCACCATGTCATCCTTGAAGCCGTAGAAGAACGAGGTGTCGGTGGCCTCTATGCGGCCGGACTGCGGGTCTGCATCCACCAGTTCGAGACCCATTTTCCCGATCGCGGCTTGCGCCTTCTCGAACACCTCCGCCGGCGGCACGTCGGTGACCATCGGCATCAGGTCCGGATAGGCCTCCTGCTGCTGGCGCGCAACCTCGGGTCCCGCGTAGTCGGCCGGGTTCTCACCCTCCTTGCGCAGCGCCCGCGTGGCGACGAACTCGGGCGGATTCAGGACATCCGTGGTGATGTCGTGAATATACGGATGCGCGTCAAGCGTCTGCTTCCAGCTCCACGGCACATAGGCCGTTCCCAGGCCTATTGCGATTCCGAGCACCGCCATCACCACCGTGTGCGTGTTCCAGGCCCTCGGATTCACCAGGCCAAGCAGCGAGATTACTACCGCGCCGAGCGCGCCGTAGAACGACCATCTGATGATCGCGAAGCCGGTGCGGAAATGCCACAAGCCGAGCTGATACCCGAACCCGGAGAAGATCATCGCCAGCAGGCACAGCAGCGCGATGGTCACGCCGATTCTCGCAAGCCACGTATTCAGCGATGTTCTTCGTTCAGAGAAGCGCAGATTCAGGCTCATCCCATCCTCCGTTTGTATTGGTTACCCCGCGAGACAGGGAATTGTACGCCGCGGCCGGGATATCGTTCTCGCCTCGATCGAAGGCTCTCGACCTAGCGGCAACCCGATAGTCCAATGACCAACATCGTCGCGCCGACACGTCACCGGCAAAGCCGGGACATTGGTCCATCCCTGTCGATTCCTGCGGCATTCTGCGGCAGAATGCCGGCTTTTCGCTGCCGATGAATCCCGTCCTCGTCGTTCTGGCCATCGCGTCGTTCGTGTCCGGCGCGAACCTGCGCCTGTTCGACGTGTTGCTGCCCACCATCGCGGAAGCGTTTGCCACTCCGGTAACGACCGCTGCGATGGTGGTCACCGCCTTTACGCTCGGCTACGGCCTGTTCCAGCTCGTGCACGGGCCGCTGGCCGACCGCGTCGGCAAGTCCCGCGTCATCGCAGTCGCCACTTTCATCGCCGGCACCGCATCGCTCGGCAGCGCTTTCGTCGAGTCGCTTTCCACCCTCACTGTGCTGCGCTTCGTCACCGGCATCGGCGCCGGCGGCATCATCCCGCTCGCGCTCGCCTGGATCGGTGACAACACACCGTACGAGAAGCGACAGGCCACGCTCGGCGGATTCATCGGCATCGTCCTGCTCGGACACATACTCGGCCCCGCGGTCGGCGGCGCGCTCGCGCATCTGGTGACATGGCGGGCGGTGTTCGTGCTGTTCGCGCTGCTGTTCTTCGCCAGCGGCATCACGCTGCTGGTACAGGACAGCCGCACGCGCAGGAGCCCAATGCTCGCGCGCCGGAAAATCGGAATTCTGCGCGGGTATGCCGAAGTGCTGAGCGACCGCTGGGTGCGCACCGTGCTGCTCACTGTGTCGATCGAGGGTGCGCTGTTCTACGGTGCGTTCACCTACACCGGCGCCTATCTCAAGGAAAGATTCGATCTGTCCTACCTCACCATCGGCGCGGTGATCGCTGCATTCGGATTCGGCGGCGTGCTCTACAGCCTGTCGGTGCGCTGGCTGCTGAAACGACTCGGCGAGACCGGACTGGTCACCGGCGGGGGATCGATTCTGCTCGGCTGCTATCTGCTGCTGCCGTTGCTCCCGGCGTGGCAACCGGTCGTGCCGGTACTGATCGCGGCAGGAATCGGCTTCTACATGTTTCACAACACCCTGCAGACCCGTTCCACCGAAATGGCGCCGCAGGCGCGCGGCACTGCTCTGGCGCTGCATGCCTGTTGCATGTTCCTCGGTCAGGCGATCGGCGTCGCCATCTGCGGTGTTGCTGTCCGCGTGCTGCATTACGAGTGGACCTTCGTGCTCTGCGGCGTCGGCCTCATGCTGCTCGGAGGCTGGTTCGCGCAGCAACTGGCCCGACACAAGGCAACGCGCGAACCCGCTGCCATAAGCGCGATGCCGGAACCGTGAAGTGGTGTGGTTGACCGGCGCCTGACCACCCTGGCGCGCCGGGCCGGTGCGTTGCGAGCATGACTTACTATCGGCAGAACAATTTGTAAGACAACGCCAGGGTTGACCCACGTCAAGGCACCGCAAGCGTTCGGCACCTATAAAAACAATATGAACCGGAACCATGTGCCGACCGGCTCTCGTTGTACTTTGCACACCACAGGCACCGCAAGGAGGTTTTCATTGTGAAAAGTCTACTTTCTACACTGGCGATTGCAGTCCTGCTCGCTGCGCCACTGGCAAACGCCCAGCGGGATATGGACACGCAGCAGCACATGGAGCAGATGCAGCAACGCATGGAACAGATGCACCAGCAGATGGAGCGTATTCAGCAGACGCAGGACGAGAAGGAGCGCCAGCGCCTGATGCAGGAGCACTGGCGGACGATGCGGGAGCAGATGACCGACATGCGCGGCATGGGCGGCAACATGATGGGCAGAATGCACGGCCGCCGCGGCGGCAACGGCGACATGCCCATGCACGGAATGGATCCCGAGCAACGCGAGGCGATGATGCAGAACCGCATGGATATGATGCACATGATGATGGAACACATGATGGAGCATCACGAGATGATGGGCGGACCCGGCTCGCGCCGCCGCTAAACACACTGCGTATGACAAGGTTACAAAAAAGGGCGCAAGGCAGGCGTACTGCATCACCCGAGAAACCCGCCAGTTCCATCATGCGTCCGCGGGCGCGCCAGTAAGCTGTCTTTAATCTTGCAGTTCTTGGTGCCCTTGGTGCCTTGGTGGTGAAGTTTTTTTAGCATTCAGTGCCGCAGGACGCACTTGCGGTACAAATCGCCCAGCACGCCCTGCGGATCGTAGCGAGCCTTGAGGCGGCGCCAGGCGTCGCCGTTGTAGATGCGCCAGAACTCGTCCTCCGGAAAATAACTGTCCGAGTACAGCGACTTGATGCCACCCAATTCCTGTACTTTGCGCTCGATCAGGCGGTTGTGGTGACCCGGCCCAAAGGGTTCGCGCCGACGCACCACGTCCCAGAAGCCGAAGTTCACCAGCGTGGTCGACGTATCTACCGGATACAGTTCGAAGTGTCCGATCGGCCGGCGTGCCCGGATCGGGCACGCCCACACCGGCAGAATGCCGATCTCTCGGTGAAAGAAATCCAGGAACTCTGCCGCGCGCGCGATCGGGATGTCCACGTCCTGGATTACGGTTTCACGATGCCAGCCCGAAAACCGGTCTAGCCGCCGCGTCAACCCGGTGCGGCTGTCCCAGCGCATGACCTTGGTGTAAAAGCGTGAGTTGAGACGTTCGCGCCCAAGCAGGCGGCGCATCAGCGGATGCTGCGCACCGATGTTCTTCGAGCACCAGAACCAGTCGGT
>DATKEK010000392.1:0-2755 GCA_035512195.1 Burkholderiales bacterium | reverse complement strand
TAAAAGAGATGGTAGGCGCTCACGTCGTCCTGGTTCACCGAGCGCTTTACCAACCGCATTCCAAGCGTCTTTGTGTAGAAGCGGTGATTCTCCTGAATACGCGCCGAGATGGCGGTCACGTGGTGAAGTCCGGTCAGCTGCATCTGGGTCCCCTCACGAATGGATCAACTCCTAAGTTACTCATGATGGCTTGGAGTTAACGACGTCGCAGGCTCAGCATCGCTTCGAGGACGGCACGGGCGCTCTGCTCCGATATCACCCTCGCTGGTGGCAGCAGACCGGCCGGCATCCGCGTGCGTCCAAGATGCTTGCGCGCCGCCTGGGTCGCATAGACTATGGCGTCAGGCGGGATCACCGTAAGGTCATGGATGCCTATCGTCAGAACGCGTACCCGATCCGCAGCCCCGGTGCCGGCCAGATAATTCCGCACCTCAGTCCCGAAATGGGCATCGGACACCAGCACGAAAGCGTCGAGCCCCCGCAGCGCGCCCCATTCCGTCTCGAAAAGATCGAAGCGCACGGTGAGCTTGATGTGTGTCTTGCCGAGTCGCGCCGCGAGAGCACCGACCTGGGTTGCGAGCGCCTCGGTAGAGACGAGCAGATGAGCGCGGTGAATCGCGCGAGGAAGCGGCCGCCGCGGCTCGATCAACTCCCCGAGTACGGTGCGCACGTCGAGACCGAAATCCTCCTGCAGCTCGCGTTGCAAACCATCCGCCTGATCTCGCGACGTCGCGATGACTGCCGCGCGAATCCGCCCGCGATCGAATGCCATGGCAAACAGTTCCGGAAGCTCGGATACCGGAACACCGCGCGCAATGCCCGCGGCAAGCACGTCGGCCATCCATGGCACCGAAGGCAATGGCCTTGATCGCCAGGTCTTTGCTGCTTTCGCCACGAAAACACCGGATCTGCGACGCATCTCGACCAACCCATCGTTCTCGAGCTCGCGATAGGCAGCGGCGACCGCGCGAGCATCGACCGTCATCTCGGCGGCGAGCTCCCGGGTGCTCGGCAGGCGGTCGCCCGGCATGACCGCGCCGATCTGAAGCGCGCGCAGGATCCGCTGCCGAAGCGTTCGCACGATGTCGGATTTTCGTATTCGGTTCATTGTATTGTTCTGTACGGGTTCAAGGTGGTAGCGCGTGCACTTACCGTGCTCATCGGTGGACTGTGCAGCAGTTTTCTGCAGCACCTATGCAGCAGACAGCGGCCTCAGCCGTACCAACTGAAACACAAAATCGCAAGGAATGAAGAACTTTGGCTCGCCTTCGCGGATTTTTCCCGACTAAGTGATCGAATGCGTTGGCGGAAGGGCGCGTGGCATTGGTTCTGCCTTTGCCTAGCCACTAATCGCAACGGGTTCCGTTTGGAGCCTATCAGCGACGGCCTAATGTGGCGAGGGCAATACCTAAACTTCGCGGCGTGCGAACGTCCGCGGCAGCGCCTGTATTCAGGAGGGGTTCCATGGCAGAACGGAAGGACACGCTCGTCGTAGAACGGGCGGAACAGCTTTGGCATCCGGGTACGCGACGCGAATTTCTGCGGCTACTCGGTGTCGGCGGAACAGTAGTCATGCTGCCGGCCGTGTTCGGGGCGTGCAGTGATGATGATCCGGTACGTCCGCCACCGGGCGGCGGAGGTGTGACGCTCAACCTCGGCAACGACACTGGCATTCTGAATTACGCGTACGCACTCGAGCAGCTGGAAGCGGGTTTTTATGCGGCGGTCGTTGGTTCCGCGGCATTCAACGGCATGAACGCCGAGCAAAAGGAAGTGTTCACCGACCTACGCAATCACGAAGTGATCCATCGCGAATTCCTGAAGGTCGCATTGGGCACCGACGCGATCGCTTCCCTGGAGCTCGACCAAGCGACGGTGGCCGCCGCGCTGGCCAGTACGGCGTCGATTCTGCAGACCTCCGAGGCGTTTGAAGACCTCGGCGTAGCCGCGTACAATGGAGCGGGCAAGTATCTCACCGATCCGGCGCTGCTGACCATCGCCGGAAAGATCGTCTCGGTCGAGGCGAGGCACGCCGCGGCCATTCGTGATATGCGCGAGGGCGCCGGGCTGGTGGGAACGCCGGCCGGAACGCGCTTCGCGGGTGACGATGTGGTGAACTCGAGCGGACTCGATGTGAAGCTCGAGCCCCCGGCAGTGCTGGCTCGCGTAGGCGCGACGGACTTCGTCACCACGGAACTGAGCATCGGAACGCAGCCACCGACCAGGCAGGGAACGGCGGATTTTGGTCCGCCGAACCCGACGCCCTGACCTAACGCAGACAGGAGAAGGAGAACTACATGCAGAACGATATGACGATCCTGGGTGGCATCGACCCGGAGATCACTGAACGTATTGCCTCCCGGCGCGAAGCCATTGGTCGCGGCGCGGCGATGAGTTCCGGCATGGCAGCCGCGCTCGCGCTCGGATCCATTCCGGTCGCGCTGGCGGCGCTCAGCCGCAACGCATTCGCACAGGGTACGCCTGCAGATGTACAGGCCGTGATAGACTTTGCCCTCATGCTGGAGATTTTCGAAAACGAGTTCTACAAGGCCGTGCTCGGCACGAGCGACTCCGCGGTACAGAACACCGCGTTCGCCGCCGTCCGCGCCATGGTGCCAGCCACAGCGCTTCCTGCATTCCAGCAGATTCAGGAGCACGAGGCGGAACACGTGCAGTTCCTCCTGAACAACGGAGCCGTGAACACGCTCAACCTCGACGCCGGCAGCTTCGATTTCACCGGTGGCCGCGGGTCAGG
>DATKEK010000391.1:0-20063 GCA_035512195.1 Burkholderiales bacterium | reverse complement strand
GAGTTTCAAAGTCCGCGTTATCGGCAAAACCGGTACAGCAGCAGCCTTGAAGCCAAACACCTGACTGCTTTTTAGGTCATTCGTCTAGGGAAGTCAAGTATGGGCCCCCGCGGAAAAAGACCGTTGTTACGAAGGCTTGGCGCCAAAGCGGGCCTGGCCGCGGGGGCAGGAATTCCTGCTTGTAATTTTCCCGGTTATAAGCAAAATTAGTACTCAGTGACGATGGATGTTCAGCGAGACGGTGGCGATGGCGACAGGCACTCGCGATAACGCGCTTCTGGAGGCGGAGAAAACCAAGGTAAAACCACCGGGTTTGTACAAGGTTTTGCTGTTGAACGACGACTTTACACCCATGGATTTCGTCGTTTCGGTGCTGCAGAAGTTTTTTTCGATGAGCAGAGAACAGGCGACGCAGATCATGCTCAAAGTCCATAGAGAGGGCATGGGCGTCTGCGGCGTGTATCCGAAAGACGTTGCCGCCAGCAAGGTGGAACAGGTAATCTCCTTCTCGAGGCAGCACCAACATCCCCTGCAGTGCGTTATGGAAGAAACGTAAATGATTGCCCAGGAACTTGAAGTCAGCCTTCACATGGCGTTCATGGAGGCGCGGCAGAAGCGACACGAGTTCATCACCGTCGAGCATTTGCTGCTTTCCATGCTGGACAACCCGTCGGCTTCAGAGGTTTTGCGGGCGTGCGGTGCGAATATTGAGGAGCTGCGAAAACTCCTCACCGATTTCATCAACGAGCACACCCCCGTGGTGAGCGGCGAGGACGTCGATACCCAGCCCACCCTGGGCTTTCAGCGCGTCATCCAGCGCGCCATCCTGCACGTTCAGTCCTCCGGCAAGAAGGAAGTGACCGGTGCCAACGTGCTGGTTGCGATTTTCGGCGAGAAGGATTCGCATGCCGTGTACTTTCTGCACCAGAAAGGCGTGACGCGGCTCGACGTGGTGAACTTCATTTCCCACGGCATTACCAAGGTACCGCAGGCGGCGCCCGCCAAGCAGCAACACGAGGCGGATGCCGATGGCGACCAGGAGCAGGCTGCTGGCGGGGCGCTGGAAACCTACACGATGAACCTGAACGCGCTGGCGATCGCGGGCAAGATTGACCCGCTGATCGGGCGCGATCGCGAACTCGAGAGGGTAGTGCAGACACTATGCCGGCGGCGCAAGAACAATCCACTGCTGGTCGGAGAGGCCGGCGTCGGCAAGACCGCGATCGCGGAAGGCCTGGCGCGCCGGATCATCGAGGGCAGTGTGCCGGAAATTCTGGCGCGCTGTCAGGTTTATGCGCTTGACATGGGTTCGCTGCTGGCAGGCACCAAGTACCGCGGCGACTTCGAGCAGCGTCTAAAGGCGGTGCTGAAGCAGCTCACCGACAATCCGAACGCCATCCTGTTCATCGACGAGATCCACACGCTGATCGGTGCCGGTGCAGCGTCCGGCGGCACGCTGGACGCGTCGAACCTGCTCAAGCCGGCCCTGTCTTCCGGGCAGCTCAAGTGCATCGGCGCCACCACGTATACGGAGTTCCGCGGGATATTCGAAAAAGATCACGCGCTTTCCCGCCGCTTCCAGAAGATCGACGTGACCGAACCCTCGGTGAGCGAGACCGTCGCGATCCTGCGCGGCCTGAAGAGCCGCTTCGAGGCGCACCATGGGGTGAAGTACACCCTGAGCGCGTTGACCGCGGCGGCCGAACTGTCGGCGCGATTCATCAACGACCGGCATTTGCCCGACAAGGCGATCGATGTGATCGACGAGGCCGGCGCCGCCCAACGCATCCAGCCGCGTTCGCGTCAACGCAGGGTCATCGGCAAACACGAGATCGAGGAGATCATCGCCAAGATCGCCCGCGTGCCCGCTCAAAGCGTGTCGTCCACCGACCGCAGCAAGCTGCAGACGCTGGATCGGGACCTCAAGGCGGTGGTGTTCGGACAGGACCAGGCGATCGATGCGTTGGCGGCTTCGATCAAGATGTCACGCAGCGGCCTCGGCAATCCGCAGAAGCCGATCGGCTGTTTCCTCTTCAGCGGACCGACCGGCGTGGGCAAGACCGAGGTCGCGCGCCAGCTGGCCTACACCATGGGTGTGGAGCTGATCCGATTCGACATGTCGGAGTACATGGAGCGGCATGCGGTCTCGCGACTGATCGGCGCGCCGCCGGGGTATGTCGGGTTCGATCAAGGCGGGCTGCTGACCGAGGCTATTACCAAACATCCCTACTCGGTGCTGCTGCTCGACGAGATCGAGAAGGCGCACCCCGACATATTCAACATCCTGCTGCAGGTGATGGACCACGGTACGTTGACCGACAACAACGGCAGGAAGGCCGACTTCCGCAATACCGTCATCATCATGACCACCAATGCCGGCGCGGCGGAACTGTCGAAGGTGTCGATCGGATTCACCTCGGCCAAGGGCGTGGGCGACGAGATGGCCGAGATCAGGCGCATGTTCACGCCGGAGTTTCGCAATCGTCTGGACGCGACAATTTCTTTCGCGCCGCTGACTTACGAGATCATCATGCGGGTGGTGGACAAGTTTCTCATGCAGCTCGAGGAACAGCTGCACGAGAAGAAAGTCGAGATCCAGTTCACCGAGGTACTGAAGGAGTATCTGGCAAAGAACGGCTTCGATCCGCTGATGGGCGCCAGGCCGATGTCGCGCCTGATCCAGGACCTGATCCGCCGCGCGCTTGCCGACGAACTGCTGTTCGGACGCCTGGTCGGTGGCGGCAAGGTGACCGTGGATGTCGATGCAGAAGGCAAGACCAGTCTGCTGTACGACGAAGAATCCAAGCCTACGCGACCGGAACAACGGCAGGAAGCGGAAGATGTAACGACCTGAGATTGTGTCAAACACACACAAAGCCGGACCTTCGGGGCCGGCTTTTTTGTTCTGGAATATCGAACTGCAAGATGGTTATTAACGCCCCGCGCAGGAGAAACTAAAATGTGCGGACGCACAGGGTTGAAGCGAATGCCCGACCGAGGTAGTGTGGCTGATCGTGATCTGGCCGAAATCCCATCAGGAGGAGATGCCGTGAAGACAACAATTCGCGCGATCTTCGCGATCGCGTTTATCGCTGGCGTCGCGCCGGCAATGGCGGCTGAAGACATACAGGCGCGGAGCTGGGCAGCCACCTGCACCGGCTGCCATGGCACGAATGGTCACAGCGAGAGCGGGATCCCTGGCATAGCCGGGCTCGACAAGGATCAGCTCGTAAGCCTGATGCTCGAGTTCAAGAACGACAGACGCCCTGCGACGGTGATGCATCAGCATGCCAAGGGCTACACGGACGAGCAGATCGAAAGGATCGCCGTGTTCTTTTCAGCTCAGAAACGTCGCTGAGTATCTGGAGAACCTTGACAGGAGGGGCTATGTCGTTATCCAGAAGAGAATTCATCAAGTTGCTCTCGGCATCGGCGGCGGCAGCCGGCGTGACCGGATGCGCGACTGCGTCGAATCGGCGCACCGGTGCGCGCGTGGTAGTCATCGGGGCGGGATACGGGGGCGCTACTGCGGCGAAGTACATCCGCATGTGGTCGCCGGACATTCAGGTGACGCTGGTCGAACGCGACAGCCAGTTCATTTCCTGTCCGCTAA
This sequence comes from Burkholderiales bacterium, assembly GCA_035512195.1. Classification (GTDB taxonomy): domain Bacteria; phylum Pseudomonadota; class Gammaproteobacteria; order Burkholderiales; family Eutrophovitaceae; genus DATKEK01. The sequence goes on along the minus strand of DATKEK010000391.1, from coordinate 16,450 downwards.
GCAACCGGGTTCTGGCAGGCGTCATCCAGCTGAAGGACCTCACCCGCGATTACGGACAGCTGCAGATCAATCACGGCGTCAAACTGGTTCGCGACGATGCGGTTGCCGTGGATCCGGTGGCGAGAGAAGTGCGGCTTGCAGGCGGCACCAGCCTCAAGTATGACCGTTTGATCGTATCGCCCGGGGTGGATTTGGTGTACGACAGCATACCGGGCATGCGCGAGCCGGCGGCGCAGGAGCGGGTGCTGCATGCTTGGAAAGCAGGGCGGCAGACGGTGGCCTTGCGCAGGCAACTCGAAGGCATGCGCGATGGCGGTGTGTACGCGATCACCGTGCCGCGCTCTCCCTACCGTTGCCCGCCGGGACCTTACGAGCGTGCCTGTCAGGTTGCGTATTATTTCAAGCAGGCCAAGCCGCGTTCGAAGGTGCTTATTCTCGATGCGAACGACGACGTACAGTCGAAAAAGGGCCTGTTCATGAAGGTCTGGAAGGAGATTTATCCCGGCATTGTCGAGTACCGTCCGAACAGCGGACTGGTCGACGTCGATGTCTCCACTATGACGGCGAAGCTCGACTTCGAGGATGTGGGTGCCGACGTGCTGAACGTGGTGCCGCCGCAGCGTGCCGGGCGCATCGCCAGGGAAGCGGGGCTGATCACCGCAAACGATCGCTGGTGCGAAGTCGATTTCCTGACGTATGAGTCGGTCGCGGTGAAGAACATTCATGTGCTGGGCGACGCAATCATGGCCGCGCCGCAAATGCCCAAGTCCGGGCATATGGCGAACCAGCATGCGAAAGTGTGCGCTGCTGCAGTGATTGCCCTCCTTCACGGCGACGCGCCGAATCCCGAGCCGATCGTGACAAATACCTGCTACAGCTTCGTCAGCGATCGCGATGTCGTCCACGTTGCATCGGTGCACGCCTACGACCGGGAGCAGAAGACCATGCTAATCGTCGATGGAGCGAGCGGGGTGTCGCCGGGTCCGAGCACGCTCGAAGGGCAGTACGCGGAATCCTGGGGCAGGAACATCTGGAACGACATGCTGAGCTGATCTGTGGGTGAATGTTGCGCATGAACGGGCGGCATGGCCGCCCGTTCCTTTCGCCTGATTTGCGCGTACCGACCGCGCCGGGGCGTCGCGGATGTATGCCTCTCGGACGCGCGGCGGATGCCGGGCGATACTCAGGTTGCCACCGGGCGGTCGCGGTCCGCAACCCACTCGCTCCAGGAACCCGGATACAGCCGCGAGCCCTTGAGTCCCGCGATCTCCATTGCCAGCAGGTTGTGGCATGCGCTCACCCCGGAGCCACACTGATGCACGACTTCTGCGGAGGGCGCATCGCCAATGGTTCGCAGAAAGTCCGCGCGCAACTGTTCGGGAGCCTTGAATCGCCCGCTTGCGTCCAGATTGTCCCTGAAGAAGCGGTTACGTGCACCGGGTATGTGTCCGCCGACCGGGTCGATGGTCTCGTTCTGCCCATGAAAACGATCGTTGCTCCTGGCATCGACGATCAGCATGCCCGGGCCGTTCAGGTGCGCGAGCACGTGGCCGACGTCCACCGCGAGCGGTTGTGGTTTCGCGACGAAGCGGGCCCGCGCGGGATGCGGGGCTTCCTGCGTCACCGGGTGATTGGCCTGCAGCCACTCGTTCCAGCCGCCATCGAGCACCGCCACGCGATCGTGACCCAGCCAGCGCAGCATCCACCACAGCCGCGCGGCATAGACGCCGCCGGCGCTGTCGTAGCCGATGACCTGCTTCTCGTTCGACACGCCCATGCGTTCCAGCCAGCCCACGAATGCTGCCGGCTCGGGCAATGGATGCCGGCCGTTCGTTCCGCTCGGCGGGGCCGACAGATCACGGTCGACGTGTGCGAAACGCGCACCGGGCAGATGCGATTCGGCGTAGGCCCTGGCGCCGAATTGCGGATTCGTCAGTTCGTGGCGGCAGTCGAACAACACGAAGGCGGGATCGTTCAGGCTGGCGGCAAGTTCGGTAACGGAAATCAGCGTGGTGAAAGTCATTCGAGGGTCCTTGTTGGTTTCGGCAACCGCATGCGGGCGCGCGCGTATCTTAACGTCCGCACCGTGCATGCGGGAACCGCTCATTGACGGGCTGAGACGCGCGCACGCTCTCGTTCACGTTGACCCTGGCGCTGCCGATGGGCTATGTTTACCGTCTTTCGCGGTCACGTCCCTTCCTGGCCCATGCCAAAATCCAAGAACCAAAAGCCACTCAATTTCGAATCCGCACTGGCCGAACTCGAGTCGATCGTTGCTGGCATGGAGGCAGGTGAGCTGCCGCTCGAACAGTCTCTGTCTGCATACAAGCGCGGCGCAGAATTGCTCCAGTATTGCCAGGCCCAGTTGCAGCAGGCGCAGCAGCAGGTCAAGGTGCTCGAGGCGAATTCCCTGAAGAATTTCACCGGTGACGAAGACGAAAAAGAATAGCTTCGACACCTGGATGCTGGACCGGCAAGCCCGCAGCGAACGAACTCTCGCGGCGGCGCTTCCTGCGGCGGAAGTTGCTCCTGACCGCCTGCACGCGGCGATGCGCTATGCGGTGCTCGGCGGCGGCAAGCGCGTGCGCCCGCTGCTTGCGTACGCGGCCGGAGAACTGGCGGGCGCAGCCCTGGAGCGAGTGGATTTCGCCGCCGCGGCAGTCGAGCTGATACATGCCTACTCGCTGGTACACGACGATCTCCCGTGCATGGACGACGACGTGCTCCGCCGTGGAAAACCCACGCTGCACGTGGAGTTCGACGAGGCGACCGCGCTGCTGGTGGGAGACAGCCTCCAGAGCCTGGCGTTTCAGCTGCTTGCCGATAGTGTTCTCTGCGAAGACCCGCGCACACAGCTGGAGATGGTCGAGCTGCTTGCCAGGGCGGTCGGGTCGCGCGGCATGGCGGGAGGGCAGGCAATTGACCTGGCCAGCGTCGGCAAGGTGCTGACGGTTCCGGAACTCGAGTTCATGCATGTGCATAAGACAGGCGCTCTGATCCGCGCCTCGGTGCGGCTCGGCGCCGCCTGCGGTGCGGCCTTGTCCGCGCAGCAACAGCAGTCGCTGGACCGCTTCGGAAAATTCGTCGGGCTGGCGTTTCAGGTGGTGGACGACGTGCTGGACAACGAGTCCAGCACCGTCACGCTCGGCAAGACGGCGGGCAAGGATGCGAAGAACGACAAACCGACGTATGTCTCCGCCCTCGGCCTGCAGCGCGCCCGTGCACTTGCGCTTGAACTCGGTCGCGACGCATTGGCCGCGCTGGACACGCTTCCCGCGCAGGGCGGACGGCTGCGCGAACTCGCGGAGTTCATCGTTTCCCGCAAATTCTGAGTTTGGGCCTGCTCTGCTAATCTGTCCGAACTTCTAACCGTCTTTCGATATCTGCAAGGTCACATGTACGAGCTACTCAATTCGATCAGCGATCCGTCCCGGCTTCGGGAACTGGAGCGCCGGCAGTTGCCGCAACTCGCGCGCGAATTGCGGGAGTATCTCGTGGAAACCGTGTCTACCACCGGCGGCCATCTGTCTTCGAATCTCGGGACGGTCGAGCTGACCATCGCGCTGCACTACGTGTTCTATACGCCTTCCGACAGACTGGTATGGGACGTGGGTCATCAGACCTATGCCCACAAGATTCTCACCGGACGCCGCGAGGCGATGGCGACGCTCAGGCAATACGGCGGGATCGCAGGTTTTCCGCGGCGGGTGGAGAGCGAGTACGACACCTTCGGCACTGCGCACTCGAGCACCTCGATCAGCGCGGCGCTCGGCATGGCGGTCGCGTCCCAGCAGAAGGGCGAGGACCGGCGCGCGGTGGCCATCATCGGCGACGGCGCCATGACCGCGGGCATGGCGTTCGAGGCGCTGAACAATGCCGGCGCGATGGATGCGAACATCCTGGTGGTGTTGAACGACAACGACATGTCGATCTCGGAAAACGTCGGCGCGCTGAACAATTATCTGGCGCGGCTGATGTCCGGGCGTTTCTACGCCGCGGCCCGCAAGGCGGGCGAGAAGGTGCTGGGCAAGGTTCCGACCATGCTGGAACTGGCCCGCCGCGCGGAAGAACACATGAAGGGCATGGTCATGCCCGGCACGCTGTTCGAGGAGTTCGGCTTCAATTACATCGGGCCGATCGACGGCCACGATCTCGACGTGCTGGTGGCTACGCTGACCAACCTGCGCAAGCTCGACGGTCCGCAGTTCCTGCACGTGGTGACGCGCAAGGGCAAGGGCTACGCGGCGGCAGAAGACGATCCGATTCTCTACCACGGTGTCGGCAAGTTCGATCCGGGTGCCGGAATCGTGCCGAAGGGCGGAGGCAAGCTGGCCTATACCCAGGTATTCGGCGACTGGCTGTGCGACATGGCCGCGCAGGACGAGCGGCTGATCGCCATCACTCCTGCCATGCGAGAAGGGTCCGGCCTGGTGCGCTTTTCCCAGGAGTATCCCGACCGCTACTTCGATGTGGGCATTGCCGAGCAGCACGCGCTGACCTTTGCGGCCGGGCTTGCCTGCGAGGGGCTGAAGCCGGTGGTGGCGATCTACTCGACTTTTCTGCAACGCGCCTACGATCAGCTGATCCACGACATCTGCATCCAGAACCTGCCGGTGATGCTGGCGATCGATCGCGCCGGCCTGGTCGGCGCCGATGGCCCGACCCATCACGGCAGCTTCGATCTATCGTACCTGCGCTGCCTGCCGAACATGACGGTGATGGCGCCGAGCGACGAGAACGAATGCCGGCAGATGCTCTATACCGCGTATCAGGCCGAGGGGCCGGTAGCGGTGCGTTACCCGCGCGGTGCAGGCCCCGGAGTGTTGCCGCAAGCCGGCATGGCCGGTCTGCCCCTGGGCAAGGGGGAAATCCGCAGAAAGGGCGCCGGGATCGCGGTCCTGGCCTTCGGGGGCGTGCTGCATGCGGCGCTGGAGGCCGGCGAAACGCTTGGCGCGACGGTGGCGAACATGCGCTTCGTGAAACCCATCGACCACGACCTGATCCGGGAATTGGCAGCGGACCACGAGTGGCTGGTGACGGTGGAGGAGAATGTGATCCTGGGCGGCGCCGGCAGCGCAGTGCTCGAAGTGCTGGAACAGGAAGGGCTGCGCAACCGTGTGCTGCAACTCGGCTTGCCTGACCGTTTCGTGGACCACGGCGACCCGGGGCTGCTGCTGAAAGAATGCGGGCTGAACGCCGCGGGGATCCTTGCCAGCATCAGGGCGAGAGTAGCCGAGTAGTTTACTCGGGTATTCATGCCGTCTATAATCGTCGCGTTTGCCACGAAGGACCACGCGAATGAATTCTCCAGACACGTTCGTCATTCCGGACGTACAAAGCTCCGCAGACTCGCGCCGCCTGGCGATCGACAAGGTGGGGATCAAGGCGATCCGCCACCCCGTGCGGGTCGCCGACAAGGCCGGCGGCGTGCAGCACACCATCGCCACTTTCAACATGTACGTAGGCCTGCCGCACAATTTCAAGGGCACGCACATGTCGCGTTTCGTGGAAATCCTGAACGCGCGCGAGCGCGAGATTTCGGTGGAATCCTTCGAGTCCATGCTGCGCGAGATGGTGGAGCGCCTCGAGGCCGAGTTCGGTCATATCGAGATGACTTTTCCGTACTTCGTCGACAAGGCGGCGCCGGTTTCCGGCGTGAAGAGCCTGATGGACTACGAGGTTACGTTCACCGGCGAGGTGGATCGGGGCATCTACAGCTTCACCATGAAAGTCGTCGTGCCGGTCACCAGCCTTTGTCCCTGCTCGAAGGGTATCTCCGATTACGGCGCGCACAACCAGCGATCGCACGTCACCATCAGCGCGCAGACCAACGCGTACGTGTGGATCGAGGAACTGGTAAAGGTGGCCGAGGAACAGGCTTCGTGCGAACTTTTCGGCCTGCTCAAGCGACCAGACGAAAAATACGTTACCGAGCGCGCCTACGACAATCCGAAATTCGTCGAGGATCTGGTGCGCGATATCGCCACCGCGCTCAACCTGGATCCGCGTATCGATGCCTACGTGGTGGAATCGGAGAACTTCGAATCGATTCACAACCACTCCGCCTACGCGCTGATTGAGAAGGTCGGACAGCCGGGCCGGGCGGACTGAGGTCCGGTGGCTCGTCGCGCCGCAGTCGGGGCGCCAAGTGAAAAAGGCCGCAATCGCGGCCTTTTTCCTTGCTCCTGCCGTTCCAGGCGCTCAGTAGCGGCGGATCAGAGTCAGGTTGTCGCCTTCGCGCAGCATGTCGAGCCGCCCAAGGAAACTCATGCCGAGCAGAACCACGGGCAGATCGGCCTCGGTGTGCACCAGGCCGTCTATGCTGGTGAGCGTGATGTCGCCCACGCGCACCGAGTCCAGCCTCACGCGATATACGGGGATCACGCCGTTTGCCGTCTGGGCAAACGCGCGCTCGCCCTCGAGATAGTTGATCCCGGCACGCCGGGCGTCCGACAGGCCCATCGATACCATGGACGCGCCGGTATCCACCAGAAACCGCATGGTGGCTCCATTGACGCTGCCGGTCGCCATGAAATGTCCTCTGGTGTCGGACACCAGGGTGAGGCTGGCGAGGGACGTAGCAGGTGCATCAGTGGAAATAGCCTCGCCCAGCACCAGCCGCCTGCGTTCGCCCTGGATGTCGAAGATTGCAAAGTCGCCGGTGGCGTTCAAGAGCTTCACTTCGCCCGGCGCGGTCTCCCCGTCGCGCAGCGTGCGCGGCCGGCCGTTGTCAATGATCACCACTGCCGTGCCTTGCGCCAGCCCGATCAGCTTGACATCGGTTGCCTGTGCGGCGGGCGCCTGCACGCCCAGTGTGAGCCACAGACCGGCTGTAAGTGCGACTAGATTGCGCATGGTCGCCTCCATGAAACCCCTCGCCATGTTCCGCCGCCTGCCTGCGGAAGGCCCCGGCTATTCTGCCATTTGGGCCGACCCTGGCAATCCTTTGCGGGTTCCGGCAAGGCGGCATTTGCGGGTGTACGCTTCCGGGCCCGGCTGCGCCGGTCAATCGCGAAAATTGTTGAACTGGAGCGGATAGTCGGTGACCGATTTCTTGACCAGCGCAATCACCTGCTGCAGGTCGTCTCTCTTTGCGCCAGACACGCGTACCGCGTCACCCTGTATCGCCGTCTGTACTTTCAGTTTGCTGTCCTTGACCAGCTTGACGAGGCGCTTTGCCAGATCCTGCTCGACGCCGACGCGTACCGTGATCGCCTGCTTGACCTTGTCACCACCGGTCTTTTCGAGCTTTCCGCGAACCAGGCAGCGCACATCGACACCGCGCTTCGCCATTTTCGCGATCAGCACATCGTAAACCTGGCCAACCTTGAATTCGTCGTCGGCATGCAGGGTCAGCAGTTTTTCCCCCAGCTCGACACGCGCGTCCGACCCTTTGAAATCGAATCGATTGCCGATCTCCTTGTTTGCCTGGTCGACCGCGTTGCGCAGTTCGACCTGGTTGACTTCGGAGACGATATCGAAGCTCGGCATTGGAAACCCCTTCGTTACTTTCTAAACCGCACCGTAAAGCACTGGACCGGCAGCCCGGTGGCATCGTCGAACTCGGCCGCGGCTTCGATCGCCTTGCGTGCAATCTGCGATGCCGACAGATTCTGCCGGTAGTTCGCCCACATGGCGCCCAGCGCATAGTCGCTGCCGCTGCCGTAGGCGTAGAAGCGCGAAAACTCCTGCACCGTGCGGTGTCCCGACACGCCGAACACGCCGCTCGCGTTGGCGATCAGCACGTCCATGCGCGAAGATTCCAGCCCGTCTTCCTTGTCCTCTTCCGGCAGCAGGAAATAGCGCTCCTTGAGCATCGCGTGCATGCGATTCCAGCTCCTGAAGATCTCGCCCGCCGTGCCGAGATGCACTTCGGCTGCGAACTCCGAGAAATAATCCCGCAGGATCAGCTTGAACGTCGCGTTCCCGGTCACCGCGACATAGTTGCCGCCCACGCGCAGGATCTTTTCGTTGTTGACGATATAGTCGGCGCTCTCCTTGCCAGAGCCCCACTTGGTCAGCGTATCCGCGGCGATTGCGGCGACGCCACCTTTCCTCACCACTGCGATCGTAGTCATCTCAACTGTCGGGTGGATTCAAGTGGTTGTTTTTAAACTGCCGGACTGCGAGAAAGGCCCATGCCGGAGGACATTCTGCCCCGCCGTCGCGGCGGGGCAAAGGTCTTTTCGCTGGTTCAGGGGCGGCCGCGCTTGGCCGCGATGCGCATGCGCAGCGCGTTCAGCTTGATAAAGCCGGCGGCGTCCTGCTGGTTGTACGCGCCGCGGTCGTCCTCAAAGGTGGCAACCGCCGGGTCGAACAGGGAGTCCTTTTTCGATGCGCGGCCGACCACGATCACGTTGCCCTTGTAGAGTTTCACCCGCACCATGCCGTTCACCGGCAGCTGCGTATGGTCGATCAGCACCTGCAGGGCCTTTCGCTCCGGGCTCCACCAGTAGCCGTTGTAGAGCAGCGCGGCGTAGCGCGGCATCAGGTCGTCTTTCAGGTGCGCCACTTCGCGGTCCAGCGTGATCGACTCGATCGCGCGATGCGCCTTCAGCATGATGGTGCCGCCGGGCGTTTCGTAACATCCGCGCGATTTCATGCCCACGTAGCGGTTCTCAACCAAGTCGAGCCTGCCGATGCCGTGCTTGCCGCCGACCTTGTTCAGCAGTTCCAGCACTCGCGCGGGGCTCAGCTTCTTGCCGTTTACCGCAACGATGTCGCCTTTTGCATATTCGAGCTCCAGGTACTCCGGCTTCGCCGGCGCCTTTTCCGGCGACACGCTCCAGCGCCACATGGACTCCTCGGGCTCGCGCATCGGGTCTTCCAGAATGCGGCCCTCGAAGGAAATGTGCAGCAGGTTGGCGTCCATGCTGTAGGGCGAACCGCCTTTTTTCTTCATCTCGATCGGGATGCGGTGCTTCTGCGCGTAGGCAAGCAGCTTCTCCCGCGACAGCAGATCCCATTCCCGCCAGGGCGCGATCACGCGGATATCCGGGGCCAGGGCGTAATAGCCGAGTTCGAAGCGCACCTGGTCGTTGCCCTTGCCGGTCGCGCCATGGGAAACCGCATCGGCATTTACCTTTCTCGCGATCTCGATCTGGCGCTTGGCGATCAGCGGGCGGGCGATCGACGTGCCGAGCAGATACTCGCCCTCGTAGATCGCATTGGCGCGAAACATCGGAAACACGAAATCCAGCACGAACTCCTCGCGCAGATCCTCGATGAAGATCTCCTTCACGCCCAGCAGCTTGGCCTTCTTACGTGCGGGCTCGACTTCGCCGCCCTGTCCGATGTCGGCGGTGAAGGTCACCACCTGGCAGCCGTACGTGTCCTGCAGCCATTTGAGAATCACCGAAGTGTCCAGTCCGCCCGAGTAGGCGAGAACGATCTTGTTGACGGATTTCATATTTCCTTTTGCGTTGCCGGTAGAAAAATTATGTTCAGATGCTGCGCTGGCTGGTGCCGGAGACATACTCGCCATTGCGCCACTCGCCTTCGAACACTTCGCCTGTCGGCGCACGGTACGCGCCCCAACCGTCCGGCTTGCCGTCGCGCCACTCGCCCTCGTAGGTGCCGCCGTCCGGGTCCTGCGAGACGCCGCGCCCGCTCTGCTTGCTCTGCTTCCATTGGCCGGTGTAGCGCATGCCGTTGCGCGCGACGTAGGTCCCTTCGCCTTCCGCCCAGCCGGATTTCATCTGGCCTTCGTAGCGTTCCTCCAGGCGATCGCCGATGTACCACTCGAGCACGCCTTCGCCTTCCGCGAATCCGTTCCTGCAGCCGCCGCTCCAGCTGACCCGTTCGTCCTGGTGCGGCATCGGGTTGTGGATCTTGCAGCCGCTCTCGTCGGTGATGACACCCTGCGCGTGGACCGGTGCAGCAAGCAGCGCGCAGGCAAACACGAAGAGGAGAGTAAGAACACGATATGCAAACATGATTTTCTCCCAAGAGAACAATTCAACGATCACCGCGAAGCGCGGCGGTCCTCCCCTGACAGCCTTCGACCCGGACCGCTTCCCGGAAATTCGGGCTCCTGCCAAAAAAAGTGCGGTTGATCCGCCACGACAAGCGCCTGCCGGCAGGCTACTCCGGCGCCACGCGACCCAGCAGCAGAAACTCCATCAATGCTTTCTGCGTATGCAGCCTGTTCTCTGCTTCGTCCCAGACGACGCTGTGCGGGCCGCCGATCACCTCGGCGGAAACCTCCTCGCCGCGATGCGCTGGCAGGCAGTGCATGAACAGCGCTTCCGCGTCCGCCGCCTGCATCATGTCTTCGTCCACGCGCCAGCGTTCGAACGCCTTGCGGCGCTCGGCTGATTCCTCCTCGAAACCCATGCTGGTCCACACGTCGGTGGTCACCAGGTGCGCGCCTTTTGCCGCTTCCATCGGATCGGCAAAGCTCTCGAGATGGCTGGTGTCATACATGCCGGCGCGTTCCGGTTCGACCTCGTAGCCGGGCGGGGTGGAAACGTGCAGATTGAAGTCGAAGACCTGCGCCGCCTGCAGCCAGGTGTTGCAGACGTTGTTCGAGTCGCCGATCCAGGCCACGGTCCTGCCCCGGATCGAGCCGCGCTTCTCGATGTAGGTGTAGATGTCGGCGAGGATCTGGCAGGGATGGTACTCGTTGGTCAGGCCGTTGATGACCGGCGCCCGGGAATGCGCGGCGAAGCGTTCGATCGTCTCCTGCTCGAAGGTGCGGATCATTACCAGATCGCTCATGCGCGATATCACTTCCGCGGCGTCTTCGACCGGCTCGCCGCGACCGAGCTGCGAGTCACGGGTGTTCAGGTAGATGGCCGCACCGCCGAGCTGCTGTATGCCCGCCTCGAACGACAGTCGGGTGCGCGTGGACTGCTTTTCGAAGATCATCACCAGTGTGCGATCCTCCAGCGGCCGGTAGCGCTCGTAACGCTTGTAGCGCGCCTTGATCCAGCCGGTACGCGTGAACAGGTACTCCAGCTCCTCGCGGGAAAAGTCTTTCAGCTGCAGGAAATGCCTGAGTTGCTGCATCGGCTCTGGTCTCAGCCGGCAACCGCCGCTTCGGATCCGATGAACCCGCGAATCAGCCCGCCGACGCCGTCGATCAGCAACTTCGCCTCGCTGTCGTCCAGCACCAGCGGCGGCAGCAGGCGCACCACGGTATCCGCGGTGACGTTGATCAGCAGGCCCGCTTCCAGCGCTTTCTGCACCAGTTCTCCGCATGGGCGGTCGAGCTCGATGCCGATCATCAGGCCCTTGCCGCGGATGTCGCGCACCCCCGGCAGCGCGCCCAGCCGTTCGCGCAGCCCGTTGCGGATCTGCTCACCCAGGGCGTGCGCGCGCGCCAGCAGGCCGTCCTCCTCGATGATCTGCAGCGTCGTCCTGGCCGCCAGGCAGGCCAGCGGATTGCCGCCGAAGGTGGAACCGTGACTACCGGGCCTGAACGTCTCTGCCGCTGCACCGCGTGCCAGGCAGGCGCCGATCGGAAAGCCGTTGGCGAGGCCTTTTGCCAAAGTCATCACGTCTGGCTGGATGCCGCTGTGCTGGAAGGCGAACCACTTTCCGGTGCGGCCCATGCCGCTTTGCACTTCGTCCAGCATCAGCAGCCAGTCGTTGCGGTCGCAGACTTCGCGCAACGCCGCCAGATAACCGTCGTCCGGCAGGTTGACGCCGCCTTCTCCCTGGATCGGCTCGACCAGCACGGCGACGATATTCGGGTTCGCCGCGCGCACCTGGTTCAGCGCGGCGAGGTCGTTGTAGGGAACGCGCACGAAGCCCGAAAGCAGGGGCTCGAAACCGGCCTGCACCTTGCGGCTGCCGGTGGCGGAAAGGGTGGCCATGGTGCGGCCGTGAAACGCCTTTTCCATCACCACGATTACCGGCGATTCGATGTCGCGCTGATGGCCGTGCAGGCGGGCGAGCTTGATCGCAGCCTCGTTCGCCTCGCAGCCCGAATTGCAGAAAAAAACCCGGTCCATCGCCGAGATGCCGCAGAGATGATCCGCCAGCGCTTCCTGCTCCGGAATACGGTACAGGTTGGACGCGTGGATCAGCCGCCCGGCCTGCTCGCCGATCGCGCCGGTGAGTCGCGGATGCGCGTGGCCGAGGCCGGACACGGCGATGCCGCACAGCGCGTCCAGGTAACGCTTGCCGTCGGTATCCCACAGCCATGCGCCGGCGCCGCGTGCAAACGCGACTGGCAGACGTCCGTAGGTGTTCATCAGATGCTGCATACGAATCCTCGACTTCAATTCACCAAAAAAACACACGGCGGCAAGGTTGCCGCCGTGTCGTTGTCGGTTCTGGAGGAAGCCGTCAGACGCATATTTAGCGGAATCGCGTCCCGGATGCAACCTCCGCTCAGTTAACCGAGAGGCTTGAGTTTCTTCTCCTCGTCGGCGGTCAGCACACGAAGGCAGGGCAGGTAACCATCGTAGACGATTCCATGTATTTCCACCCGCTTCTGGCTGCGCAGCAAGCCCGAAAGGTAATAGAGCACTTCCTCGGTAATTACCTGGCCCGGCACCAGCACCGGGATGCCGGGCGGATAGGGCACAATCTGATCTGCGGATACGCGGCCGAGCAGGCCCTTGTTCAGCTTGTCCTGCTCGTCCACCAGTTCCGCCATCTCGGCCCCGCAATAGCACGCATCGCGCGGCAGGTAGCGCAGCCCGGTGAACTCGGGGATGTCGAGCGTCTTGTACAGTCTGCGCTGCACGCGGCCTTCGCGCGCGATGCGCATCAGCGCATCGTACAGGCGCGAGACCTTCGAGCGCGTGGTGCCGATGGTGAGCAGCAGCGACAGCGTGTTGAAGGTGGATTTCTCCACCTGGATGTTGTAACGCTCGAACAGCTCCTTCTGCAGATCGTCCACCGTGTAACCGCAGGCGGAGATATCCACCGTGACCTTGGTCGGGTCGAGCCGGATGTTGTCGTCTTTCACTTCGTCCGGCAGCAGGTCGTCCAGCTCCAGCACCCGGAACACCCCGGTCGAATTGATCTGCGCGCGCAGTTCCTGCGCGAGTTCCAGCGTGCGGGACAGCAGCTTGTAGCCCTCCGTCACCGCCTGTTTGCGCGCCACATCCAGGCTCGCGATCATGCTGTATTGCGGGCTGGTGGAGGTGTGCATGTTGAAGTTCTCCCGGAAGATGTGCTCGTTGAAATCCGGGTCGTTGACGTGGATCATCGACGCCTGCGAGAACGCCGAGAGGATCTTGTGCGTCGACTGCGTGGCGTAGTCCGCGCCCGACTCCAGCGCGGTCGGCCGGAAGTGCGGGTGAAAGCGCGCGAAGCCGTACCAGGCCTCGTCGATGATGACCTTGATCTTCTTCGCGTGCGCCGCCTCGACGATCGGCGCCAGGTCGTAGCGCAAGCCGTCGTAGGTACACGAAGTGAGTATCAGCGCCTCGGCGTCCGGGTGATCCTCGATTGCCTTGAGGATGGTTGCCTTCGGCACCGGCCCGAACACGCCGTACTTCCGGTTCACCGACGAGTTCAGGTAGATCGGATGCGCGCCCGACAGCACCACGCCGTGATGCACGGATTTATGGCAGTTGCGGTCCAGCAGCAGCTTCTCGCCCGGCGCCAGCAGGGTCTGGAAAATCACCTTGTTACCGGTGGAGGTGCCGTTGGTGGCAAAGAAGGTGCGCCGCGCACCGAAGGCCTTGGCGGCCAGCTTCTGCGCCTCGGCGATCACGCCGGTCGGGTCCATCAGAGAATCCAGCATCGGCACCGAAACCGACAGGTCGGCGTCGAATACGTGCTCGCCCATGAATTCATAGAAGTCCGACGCCCACGGGCTGTCGCGCATGCTGTCGCCGGAGGAATGCCCCGGCGTGTGCCAGGCGTCCTTCGCCATCAGCACGTAGCTTTTCAGCGCGTCGTAGAACGGCGTATCGGCCTTTTCCTGCAGTTGCGCATTCAGGATCCGGTACATGCCGCGGTAGTCGCGTTCTCCGCGGTAGAAGTAACCGTCGACCGCCTCGGAGAACAGCGCGTCCACCACCTCGTCTTCCTGGTCCTGCGCGATCAGCACGTAGATGTCCAGCTCCGGCCGGAAGCGGGTGATCTGCTGCACCAGCTCGAGCGCCGATATCTGCAGCGCGCGCGAGCCATTGCCTTCGTTCTTGAGGGTGTAGAGCGTGTCGTCGACGATCACCGCCTGCAGGTCGCCGTCGGTCTCGATCGCCTGCATCGCTTCCTTGGCGGTGGTTACGCCCGAGAAGACGATTCCCAGCGGGTTGTCCAAGCTTTTCGCCGCCGCGTTCAGCCCCTTGACGAATTCCTTCAGCACCAGGGATTCGTCGTTTACCACCAGGATCCTGCTGACCGGCTTGCGTATGCTTCCCTCAGCCATGTTCCGCCTTTCGCCGTGGGGCACCCTGCGCGCGCGCGGACCGCCAACGCGATGGTGCACTGCAAAACATTGCTAAACTGCCGCGCAAATCCCCGCGCGCAATCATGTCAGCACTCCCCGAGGAGATCGTAATCGTCGGCGTCACCGAGTCCGGCAAGGCCTTTCGACCGGGCGACTGGGCGGAACGCCTTTGCGGATGCATGTCGATATTCGGCGAAAACCTACGCATCGCCTATTCCCCCCTGCTCAAGCCGGTGCTGGTAGAAGGGGTGAAGTGCGTGGTGGTCAACCGTAGGCTCGAGGGGATCAATCCGATCGCCTTTTCCTTTCTCATGTCCTTTGCCAAGGACAACCAGTTGCAGCTCAGGCCCGGCCGGCAGACCCCTCGCCAGATGACAGCCAACCGCGTGCTGGAAACGAAAAGCCCGCAGGCGTAGCTGCGGGCCGTTCTGACCGGGTACACGTCCGGACGGACGCTCAGGCCATCGACTTGATTGCCACCGACAGGCGGCTTTTCTTCCGCGCGACGGTGTTCTTGTGGGCGATCTTCTTGTCCGCGATCGAATCGATGCGGCTTTGCGAAGCGCGGAACTGGTCGGTCGCGACCTTTTTGTCGCCCGACGCGATCGCCGTGCGCACTTGCTTGATCATTGTGCGCAGTTCGGAGCGGAGCGCGGTGTTGTGCTGGCGCTGCTTTTCCGACTGGCGAGCCCGCTTTTTCGCGGATGCGATATTGGCCATGCGCGTTTCCTTTGAGGTAAGCCGCTGAAAAAAGTGCGGTATGTTACTGCCTGATGGGCCCGCCCGCAACCAGTTCCGCGTGCTTGGACCGGTAAACGGGCGGATAAATCGGTTCGGGGCGGGGCAGTCACCGGATTCGGCGCCTACTGCCACGGCAGCGGCCTTCTATACAATGCCCTCGGTCCAACTCCGTGTAACAACATGAATCTTCTCAAGGCGCTGGCCACGGTCAGCAGCATGACCCTGGTGTCGCGGATTCTCGGCTTCGTGCGCGACGTGGTCATCGCCCGGACCTTCGGCGCCGGCCTGTACACGGATGCTTTCTTCGTCGCGTTCAGGCTGCCGAATCTGCTGCGCCGGCTGTTCGCCGAAGGCGCGTTCGCGCAGGCCTTCGTTCCGGTGCTGGGCGAGTACCGCGCGAACAAGGGCGACGAGGCGACCCGCCTGCTGGTGGACCGGGTGGCCACGCTACTGGCGGCGGCATTGGTGGTGGTGTCTCTGATCGGCGTGCTGGTCGCCCCGGTGATTATCCTGGTGAGCGCGCCGGGATTCTCCGCGCACCCGGACAAGTTTTCGATCACGGTCGACCTGCTGCGCATCACCTTTCCCTACATCCTGTTCATCTCCCTGACCTCGCTGGCCGGCGGAATCCTGAACACCTGGAGCCGGTTCTCGGTGCCGGCGCTCACGCCGGCGCTGTTGAACGTGTCTTTCATCGTGTTTGCGCTCTGGCTGGCGCCGTATTTCGACCCGCCGGTGGCGGCGCTTGCCTGGGCAGTGTTCGCCGGCGGCATCCTGCAACTGGCCTTTCAGCTACCGTTCCTGTGGAAGATTCGCATGCTGCCGCGGATCGCATGGGCGCCGCGCGACCCCGGGGTGAGGCGCATTCTCACGCTGATGGGTCCGGCGGTGTTCGGCGTGTCGGTCGGCCAGATCAGCCTGCTGATCAACACCATTTTCGCCTCGTTCCTGGTGACCGGCAGCGTGTCCTGGCTGTACTACGCCGACCGCTTGATGGAGTTCCCGACCGGGCTGCTGGGTGTTGCGCTCGGCACCATCCTGTTACCCAGCCTGACCCGGAGCTTCGCAGAGAAGACCGCCGCGGACTATTCGAAGCTGCTCGACTGGGGTCTGCGCCTGACGCTGCTGCTGGCGGCGCCGTGCGCGGTCGCGCTCGCGGTGCTGGCCGTGCCGCTGATCGCCACGCTGTTCCGGCACGGCGAATTCGGCGTCGCGGACGTACTGATGACGCGACAGGCGCTGGTCGCCTACAGCCTCGGACTGCTGGCGCTGATCTTGGTCAAGGTGCTGGCGCCGGGTTTTTACGCGCGGCAGAACATCAAGACGCCGGTGAAAATCGCGGTGATCACCCTG
>DATKEK010000390.1:0-2356 GCA_035512195.1 Burkholderiales bacterium | reverse complement strand
GATCTGCTGGTTGACCGCTGCATGGTGCATCTGCGCGAGCAGGGGCGCCTTCCGGATCTGATTCACAGCCACTATGCCGATGCCGGCTACGTGGCCCGCCAGGTGTCATTGATGCTTGGCATTCCGATGGTGCACACGGGACACTCGCTCGGACGCATCAAACGACAGAGGCTGATCGACTCCGGTCGCAAGGAGCAGGCGATCGACCGACAGTTCAATTTTTCGCAGCGTATTGAGGCTGAAGAGCAGACCCTCGCGCACGCAGCTTTCATCGTGACCAGCACTCACCAGGAAGCCCGCGACCAGTACGGGCTGTACGAAAGCTACGATCCGAAGCGCGCGATTGTCATTCCGCCGGGAACTGATACCACGCGATTCTCACCCCCCGAGGGACGCAAGCCCAACGGCAGAATTCAGGAAATGGTGGACCGGTTTCTCTATGAACCGCACAAGCCGATGATCCTGGCGATCTGCCGGCCGGAAGAGCGCAAGAACCTCAAGCGCCTGGTAGCAGCCTATGGCGAGTCGCGGGAACTGCGCTACCTCGCGAATCTGGTGATCTTTGCGGGCAATCGCGACGACATACGCGGCACGGAGGACGAGTCCCAGCGCAAGGTGCTGTCGGATCTGCTGTTCGATATCGATCGCTACGATCTGTGGGGTCTCGTCGCGATTCCCAAGCGGCATGCGGCGGAGGATGTTCCAGAAGCCTATCGTTACGCGGTGCAACGCAATGGCGTGTTCGTCAATCCTGCGCTGACCGAACCGTTCGGTCTGACGCTGCTCGAGGCCGCGGCTTCCGGTCTGCCGGTGGTGGCAACCAACGATGGCGGCCCACAGGACATCATTGCCAACTGCAACAATGGCCTGCTGGTCGACCCGCTGGATTGCGAGGCGATCGCGTCGGCACTGAAGGCCGCACTCGGGGACCGCACGCAATGGCGACGCTGGTCGCGCAACGGTACCCTGGGCGTCAAGCGTCACTACACATGGGACGCGCACGTGGGGAAATACATGAAAGCGGTGACGCGGGTTCTGCACCGTGAGCGCAAACGCAGGCGGCGCACGATGGCGCATGCGCTGCGCGAAGGGCAGATGCCGATGCCGCTGGTCGACAACGTGCTGGTATCGGATATCGACAACACTTTGATCGGTGATCCGCAGGGTCTGATCGATCTGATGCATTGGTTGCGTGAACGCGCGGACGTGATTGCGTTTGCGGTTGCCACCGGCCGGCCACTTGACACCACGGTCAAGGTCTTGCGTGAACACAAAGTTCTGGCGCCGGACGTATGGATCACCAGTGTCGGCAGCGAGATCAATTACGGCAAGGACCTCAGTCCCGACGAGGGCTGGGCGAATCACATCAGGCACCTGTGGCGTCGCGACGACGTCGTCAAGGCAATGACAGGACTGCCCGGAGTGCGAATGCAGTCGCGCGAGAATCAACGCATGTTCAAGATCAGCTACAACGTGGATCCGGCGAAAATGCCGTCGCTCGATGAGATGCGGACGCGCCTGCGTTCGAAGGATCTGCGCGCGCGCCTGATCTATTCACACGGCGCGTACCTGGACGTACTGCCGGTGCGCGCCTCCAAGGGCCAGGCAATCCGCTACCTGGCCTACAAGTTCGGCCTGTCACTGAAGTCTTTTCTGGTGGCGGGCGATTCGGGCAACGATGCCGAGATGCTGATAGGCGATACATTGGGCGTGGTGGTCGGCAATCACAGCCCGGAACTCGAATTCCTCAAAGGGCGGGAACAGGTCTATTTTGCGCAAGGGCCTTCCGCGCGCGGAATTCTCGAGGGAATCAAACGCTACGGTTTCGCGGAAACCGGAAAACCGACAGGTGACAGGAGCCCATGAACGAAGACATTGTTTCCTACGCGCGACAGCACCGCGATGTCGTTTACGGGCTGCTGCGGCGGTATTTCTCGCTCAACCGGGAACTGCTGCTCCCCAGCGACCTGCATAGAGAGTATGCGATCTTCGCGGAGGAGTATGGGCGCGAACGGCTCGCCGGTAGCTTTCTGGAGGAGTTCACGCGGCATCTGAATGAAGCCGCGCTGCACGGGTCATGGGCGTATTTCGCGTTGAGGGCGGCGGTCGGCGACTGGCATTACTACCGGATTCACGTCGAGACGGTGGCGGCCGAGGAGATTTCGGTCGCCGAGTACCTGAAATTCTTGGAAAGGCTGATCGAACCGGAGATCGATGGCGATCACGTTCTGGAAATCGATTTCAGTCCCTTCATCCGAGGTTTTCCGCGGCTGAAGGAGCCGCGCTCCATCGGCCACGGCGTGCTGTTCCTGAACCGGCAGCTCGCGAGCCGCATGTTCAGCCGGCCGGACGAAGG
>DATKEK010000389.1:0-8922 GCA_035512195.1 Burkholderiales bacterium | reverse complement strand
GTCGGTGCGTTGTCTAACTTATGCGGGGTCATTGAGTCGGTGCTATCGCACTGAGCGACGCGTAGGGTACTTGCCATCGACGAATCGCGACATTTCTTGCCGCAAGCGACGGTGCCACGCGGCTCTGTGGGCAACCGCACCGACCCGGCAGCGCGTCGCTGTCTACGATTTGGAGGTCCGGCCGGCCGGCAGTTGCGGGAATGGTGAGCGAACCAAATGACGCAGCCCGGCTGTCGGTGCGCCCTCTCCCAATGTAAAGGAGGAATCGTGAAAAAGAAGCCGTATATCAAGAAGCAACTGCACGAATTGTTGTATCAGGCTCTGGAGACGGAACGCGGTGGCATAAAGATCTACGAAACCGCGGTGTCATGTGCGCAGAACGATGACCTGAAAGAAGAATGGGAGGAGTACCTCGAGCAGACGCGCACCCACGAGCAGGTGCTGCTGAAGGTGTTCGAGGAAATCGGACTGGATCCGGAGACCGTGACCCCCGGTCGGCAAGTGGTGGCGCACATCGGGGATTCGCTGGTCGCCGCGATGGAAATGGCGAAGTCACGAGGCAGTGCCGCGGCCGCTCAACTCGTGGCCGGCGAGTGCGTGGTCCTGGCAGAAACCAAGGACCACCTGAACTGGGAGCTGATCGGGCATCTGGCCGAGCACGGCCAGGGAGAGGAAACCGGCACCCTCATGACCGCGTTCGAAGCAGTCGAGCAGGAGGAGGACCATCACCTCTTCCACACGAAGGGTTTCGTCCGCGAATTGTGGATCGAGTCGCTCGGGTTGCCGGCAGTGCTGCCGCCCCCCGAGGAAAGGAAGAAGGTTGAAACTGCGATCGGCGCCGCGCGGGCGGAGAACCTGCGCGACGACATGCTGAAATCGAAGCACTGACGGATGCCCCGTGGTGGCATCCGGTAAAGGGTTGGTGCCGAGCGGGTAGTACGAGCGCTAACGAACGGAACAACGCTGACAAAGCGTCCAGGCTTATTACCTTTATTTATTACATTACAGAACTGGAGAAAGTCATGTCGGAAGTTTATACGGGGATGGATCCGGTTGGAGCGCGCCGCTTCCCGACCGGCGTTGACGATGTGTTGGAGCGGGCCAGCGCGGTTTCCTGGACGGCGATCTTTGCCGGTGCCGCCGCCGCTGCGGCGTTGTCGCTGTTGTTGCTGATCCTTGGCTCCGGTCTGGGACTCTCCGCAGTGTCCCCATGGACCATGGAGGGCATCAGTGCCGCCACGTTCGGTTTCGCGGCGATCGCGTGGCTGAGTTTCACCCAGCTTGCCGCGTCCGGCATGGGTGGCTATCTGGCCGGACGACTGCGGACCAAATCGACGACTATGCACACCGACGAGGTGTACTTCCGCGATACTGCCCACGGCTTTCTTGCCTGGGCAGTCGCAACGCTGCTGACGGCGGTGGTGCTGACGTCGGTGGTGGGCTCCATCGTTAGCGGCGGCGTCCGTGCGGGCGCTGCAGTTGCCGGCGGGGCGGCGAGCGCCGTCGGCACGGTTGCCGAAACCGCGGCGGGTTCGGCTGCGACGCTGGCCACCGGCGGGGGCTCCGGCGAGCTCGGCGATACCATCGAGTACTTCGTCGATTCTTTGTTCCGCGGTGATTCCGCGGGTTCCGCTGCAGGAGTACAGCAGGTAAACACGCAGCAGCGCGGGGCGCCTCCGGCGGCGCAGCAGGCACGCGAACTGGCCGGTGCAGTCTCCGACATCCCCGTCGGCGACGTCACGCGGATATTCGCGCGAGCGCTGCGCACCGGTACGTTGCCGCAAGAGGACGAACGCTATATCGGTCGACTGATCGCGCAGCGGACCGATCTGAGCCAGCAGGAAGCCGAGCAGCGCGTGTCGGAGGGCTTCGCGAATGTCCAGACCACGCTGCAAGAAGCGGAAACCACCGCCCGTGAGACTGCAGATGAGGCGCGTAAAGCGTCAGCCTACGCAGCACTTTGGATGTTTGTAACGCTGCTGATGGGCGCATTCGCGGCAAGTTGGATGGCGGTCGTCGGCGGCCGTCAGCGCGATGCCGAATCACACCCGGTTAATTGAAAGGAGATTGTCGTGCGTTCGATGTTACTTTGGTTTCTCGGGATTCCGATTCCCATCATCATCCTGCTCGCGCTGATCTTCTAGGTCGCGCGATGCGGGGTTGCCGGTTTGCCGGCCTCGCAAAAAGGGCCTGCGGCATCGCAGGCCCTTTTTCTTTGCGCGCGGCATGCGCTTCTCGCCTTCGCCCACGCCGCGCTTCGCCGGCGTTGACCAGACGCGCCTGTTGACGAAATCGGCCCGCCGGACAATACTGACATACATGTCAGTCAGGGTCTCTCCGGAAGGCAGCCGCCGGTCCGCGTCCACCACCACCCTTCCCGGTGGCCGCGGGCCGGCGCGCGCCCTCGTCAGGCCGGACCCGGGATTGTGCCGATGACCCATGCCGAAGGGCCGATGCGCGACCGCATCCGCGAAATCGCCACCAACATGCTGATCCGCGACGGATACCAGGGCTTCCGCTTCCAGGACGTGGCGAATGCCCTGAACACCACGCGCACCAATCTGCACTACCACTTCGGCAACAAGGAAGCACTGTGCGAGGAAGTGATCGTCGACTATGTCGACCGCACATACAGCCGCTTCGAAAGCATCTGGCATGCGGAGTCCACGCTCGAGGACAAGATCCTTGGCATGCTTGAATACAACCGCGAGCGTTACCTCAAGTACAACCCGGACGGCAATACCGCCCAACCGTGGAGCCTGATTGCGCGCATGCGCCTGGAGCGCGAACTGGTCGGATCGAGGGCGCGCGAAGGCCTCTTGCAGTTCAGCGCCCGGCTCGAGCACCTGGTCACGCAAGGCATCGCGACCGCGGTCCGGCACAGGGAGTTGCGGCAGGACGCACCGGTCGAGGACATCGCGCTGCAGCTCGTCGCAATCGCGAACAGCGCCAACCCCATCACGCAGGATGCCGGTTCCTTCGAGCGCCTGGAACATCTGTATCGCGCGTTCGCGCGCATCGTGTCGCACGCCTACGGGCTGAAAAAACCGGCCGGCCGGCTGCGCGCCGTGCGCGCATGAGCCCGGCCCCCGGCAGCACATGCAGTCACGGCGGGATGACCCGCCAACACATGACGACAGACCACACAAGGAGATGGGTGCGATGAGTACGGCAGTTGCAAGCAGCGGCGTGAAACTCGAGGTGCGCCCGATCAGCCCGGTACTTGGAGCAGACGTGCGCGGCGTGGATCTTTCCCGGCCGCTGACCCCCGAACTCCGGCAGGCTCTTTACCGGGCGTTTCTGCAGCACCTGCTGCTGGTGTTCCCGGACCAGAACATGACCGACCGGCAGCATGTCGCCTTCGCCCGGCACTGGGGAACGCCGCAGGTTCACGTGCTCAACCAGTACCTGCACGCCGAGAACCCGGAGATCTTCATGCTCACCAACCTCACGCCGGAGGGCAAGAGCAAGGGCGAAAACCCCGATCCGGGAGCGGCCATCTGGCACACCGACGGCTCATGGGCGCGCGAGCGCGGCCTTGCCACCATGCTTCACAGCATGGTGGTTCCCGCGGTTGGCGGCGACACCTTGTTCTGCAACATGTATCGCGCCTACGACACGCTGCCGGACGACCTGAAGCGCGAACTGGAAGGCCGCCGTGCGGTGCACGACCTCAACTATTCGCGCCAGCGCACCACGGCAAAAAACCAGATGACGGAAGAGCAGCGGCGCAAGGCGCCGCCGGTGGATCATGAAATCATCCGCGTGCACCCCGACACCGGACGCAAGGCGCTGTATCTCGGCCAGCACGCTTCGCACATCGAAGGCATGCCGCTCGAGGAATCGCGCGAACTGATCGACTGGCTGAACGCACACGCCACCCAGCCGGACAACGTCTACACCCACAAGTGGCGCGCGCACCAGATGGTGATGTGGGACAACCGCGCCCTGATGCACAAGGCCACGGAATTCGACTGGGAGAATGAAAAACGTATAATCCGCCGCACGACCACGGTCGGCGAACGGCTGCCGATAGCCGCCTAGACAACAAACAGGAACCGTCGACGGCGTGCGCCTCGCGATGGCGGGAGGGAAGGTTCGCAGCCGCCTGATGACTGCATCGAGATCGACAATCGCCTTTCGCGCCGGCCGGCGGCCGCCGGCACAATCCGGGTTCACACTGATCGAGGTCGCGATCGTGCTGGTGATCGTCGGCCTCCTGCTGGGCGCGATGCTCAAAGGCCAGGAACTGGTTCGCGGCGCGCAGGTGAAAAGCCTGATGTCGCAGCAGGACGGCATCCGCGTGGCATTTCTGGCTTTCGCGGATCGCTTCGGCGCGCCGCCCGGAGATTACGCCGACGCGAGTACGCATCTTTCCTGCCGCACGGTTTGCCCGAACGGCAATGGCAACGGCAGGATCGAGAGCGCCGCCACCCCGGCGAACGGCAGCGAGGCACGCGAAGACCTGCTGGCCTGGGCACACCTGTCCGCTGCCGGCTTTCTCACCGGGGAATACTTCATGACGCCGGGTGCGGTTGCCCCGTCCGACAGCAACAGCCCGAAGAATCGCCACGGCGTTTACCTGCAGATCGCGTACGACGCCAATTTCGGCCTCGACTCCGGCGACACCCCACGCCACAACATCAAGACCGGCAACCAGATTCCGGTGGCGGTTCTCGCCGAAGTCGACCACAAGTTCGACGACGGCAGGCCGCATGGCGGTTCATTCCAGTTTTCGGTATACACCGCGCCCGGCGGCATCGCGCCGACCGGCAACGGCGGGGCCGCATCGTGCGTGTCCGGCCAGGTGCTCGCGGCCTTGTGGAACGCCACCTCCGGGCTCACCAACTGCGGCGCGGCCAGCCTGCTTTAGCCGGCCGCGACCGCACTCACCGATTCCAGGTTGCGTAGCCGGTCGAAGTGCCGTCCGCCCAGTTCACCTGCGTAACGCCGACGAAAGTGTTCCGGCCGCTGAGGCCGGCGTACTTGCCGGTACCGCCGGTGTACTCGAACGTACCTGGATTACGTATGCCGGCGTTCGGCGAACCCGCATTGCGCCAGCTCAGATAAGCCTGGTCGCCGCTGAGTTCGGTGATGATGCAGTAGCCTCCGGCCTGGGCTTTGTTGTTGTTGAAATCCGCGTCGAAGAACGCGGGGCACTTCACGCCGGCGAGGTGAAACGGACTGCCCTCACCCTTGTCGTTGAAGAAGGTGCCGCTGAACTCGCCGACCCAATAGAAATGCCCCTCCTCTACCTGATGCGCCTTGCCGACACCGAACCAGCCGAAATGTCCGGTCACTTTTCCGACCTGCTGCGCGCCGGCCGGTAACGGCAGTGCGAAGACGGAGGCGATGGCAGCGGTGATTAACAAACGCCTGGTCGTGAACGCGCGATTCTCGTTGTCTTTCATGATCGTGTTCCCCCATATAGCGGATGTCGTTGCGGACGCTGCCCGTCGCCCGTCGATTGCGGGCCCTGGCCGCGCCCTCCCCCGGGCCCGCGAATCGGGCCCGCGACGACAGGGTGCGCCCGGAGGGATTACGGATGCCATACGCATTGCCGCACGCCGGCAGGATAGGTCCCGCCAGCGGATTCACAGCAGGTCGACACCCGCCTGCTTGAGCCGCGCCTGCAAACGCTCGATCTCTTCCAGCAGATTCACGATCACGATCGCCGCGTCGATATTCGCGTCAAGGTCGCGCTGGATGCGCCGCACGCGGCGCGCGCATGCGAGGTGCGCACTGGTAAACCGCCACCCCGACTCGCCCTCGCCTGCCGGCACAAGCGCACCCTCCACTACCAGCTCCCGCACCCAGCTCACCGCTGCGCCGCAGGCGCAGGCAAGCTGCTCGATCGAGAGCGCGCCCGCCTCGTCCACCACCACGCCGGTCAATACGACCTCGCCCATGTTCAGCCTCCGATCGCGCTGCGCGGGTTGAACGCCAGGTCCCGCGCCATGTTCCGGTAGAGGGTCTTCGCCTGCTCGGTGTCCGCCGGCGGCAGCACCACCTGCAGCACCAGGTAAAGATCTCCCGGCGGATTGCCGGGGATCCCGCGCCCGGCAAGCCGCAGCCTGCGTCCCGACTGCACGCCGGCCGGCACCTTCACTTCCACCGCGCCGCCCGGCGTCGGTGCGGTCACCGTCGCCCCCAGCGCCGCTTCCCATGGCGCCAGCGGCAGGTCCATGTAGACATCCCTGCCGTCCGCGCGATAGTGCGGATGGGCGTTAAATCGCACCTCCAGGTAAAGGTCGCCTAGCGGCCCGCCGCCGGCCCCCGGCGCGCCCTGGCCCGACAGCCTGATGTGCTGGCCCTCGCGCACGCCCTTGGGAATCTGCACCTTCAACGTCCGCTCCCGCGTCGTCGCGCGCCCCTGCCCGTCGACCTGCGGTGCGTGCAGCGTGATTCCACGAGTTGCTCCCTGGAACGCGTCCTCGATATCGATCAGCACCTTGGCATGATGATCCTGCCCTCGGGCGCGGAACCCGCTGTTGCCGCGCCGCCTCGACGCATCGCCGAACAGCGAAGAAAAGAATTCGCTGAAGCCCGTGGCGTCCGCCTCGGCCGATCCGCCGCTGAACTCGAAGCCCGCGTCCCAGTCCGGCGGCGGCCGGAATTCCTGGCCGGGCCGGTAGCGGCTGCCGAGCTGATCGTACGCGGCGCGCTTCTCCGGATCGCCGAGCACCTCGTAGGCCTCGTTCACCTCTTTCATCCGCTTCTCGGCCTCCGGCTCCTTGCTCACGTCCGGATGAAACTTGCGCGCGAGCTTGCGGTACGCGCGCTTCAGCTCCTGCTCCGTGGCGCCTCGCTCCACGCCGAGAATCTTGTAGTAGTCCTTGAACTCCATGATCGGGGCCCTGAATCAATGAACTGCACAGCGCGCGACAGCCCTCGCCGCCACGAACCCGAAAATCATACCTTGCCTGCGGCCGGTCTCACCCACGCCGTACAAGTGGGTCCGAATGAGAAAGAAAACAATCCTGAACCACCAGGATCACCAGGGACACCAGGAAAACCCTGGCTCGAAACGATCCACGCAGAAGCACGCCGTAGTTCGAGGATTCATTGCTTTTCCTGGTGCCCCTGGTGCTCTTGGTGGTTCGCAGTTTTTACGGCTTTCCAATGTTCAACGAAGGCCACCGATTCGTCATGCCCGGCCGAATCTTTTACAATTGCGCCCTTTTCAACCTGCCAGGCCCTATGGCACTGATCGTTCAGAAATACGGCGGCACGTCGGTCGGCACCACCGAACGCATCAAGAACGTCGCGAAGCGCATCGCCAAGTGGAAATTCGCCGGTCACGACGTCATCGTCGTGGTTTCCGCCATGGCTGGCGAAACCAACCGTCTGATCGATCTCGCCCGCGAGATTCAGTCGAATCCCGATGCGCGCGAGCTCGACGTCGTCGCCTCCACCGGCGAGCAGGTCACCATCGGCCTGCTGTCGATGGCGCTCAAGGACATCGGGGTAAAGGCGCGCTCGTACGCCGGCGCGCAGATTCCCCTGCTCACCGACAGCTCGTTCACCAAGGCGCGGATCGTGCGCATCGAAGATCAGAACATCCGCCGCGACCTGCAGGCGGGCAACGTCGTGGTCGTTGCCGGCTTCCAGGGCGTGGACGAGCACGGCAACATCACCACGCTCGGACGCGGCGGCTCCGACACCTCCGGCGTCGCCATCGCCGCGGCGCTGGGCGCGGAAGAATGCCAGATTTACACTGACGTGGACGGCGTCTACACCACCGACCCGCGCGTGGTTCCGGGTGCGCGGCGGCTGCAGAGGATCACCTTCGAGGAAATGCTCGAGATGGCGAGCCTCGGCTCCAAGGTGCTGCAGATCCGCTCGGTCGAGTTCGCCGGAAAGTACCGGGTGCGGTTGCGCGTGCTGTCCAGCCTCACCCCGCCCGACCTGCCGATCGAGGAAGAAGCGCAGTCCGGCACGTTGATAACTTTCGAGGAAGACGCAGAAATGGAACAGGCACTCGTTTCCGGCATCGCGTTCAATCGCGACGAAGCCAAGGTCACCATACTCGGCGTTCCCGACAAGCCGGGAGTCGCCGCGGCCATTCTCAGGCCCATCGCCGACGCCAACATCGAAGTCGACGTCATCGTGCAGAACGTCGGCAAGGAAGGTCTCACCGATTTCTCGTTCACCGTCCATCGCAACGAGTTCAAGCGCACCACGGACATCCTCGACAAGGTGGTCGAGGAGATCGGCGCGCGCGAACTCGTCGGCGACGAAAACATCTGCAAGCTCGGCCTGGTCGGCGTCGGCATGCGCTCCCACGGCGGCGTCGCCAGCACCATGTTCCAGGCCCTCGCGGACGAAGGCATCAACATCCAGATGGTCTCCACCTCCGAGATCAAGATCACCGTCGTCATCCACGAGAAATACATGGAACTCGCCGTCCGTGTCCTGCACAAAGCCTTCGGACTCGACGAACAGATCCAGGAACAGATCACCTGACCAGCGGGTTTGACCGGCACCCGGGAGGGGTCTATCCTTCGCCTTCCCAGAGGGATTCAGGACTGAGGTTCGAGGACTGAGTAAGAGAGAAAAGCGCGTCAAGCAGACTGCGGAGCAGGTTCAAGCGACGCAGCAAGAAACAAGGTCGAGTGGCTAGACGTCGAAGACGTCAAACAGAAACAGACGGGCGCTGCGCCCCCTGCAGCCACCCAACAACAGAGTACGATACTTGAGTACAGACACACCGCAATACTGAGCGTAACCAGGAGAGATGCCCGAGTGGCTGAAGGGGGCGCCCTGCTAAGGCGTTATACGGGTTAAACCGTATCGAGGGTTCGAATCCCTCTCTCTCCGCCAGAAACTCAGTACCCTTCCAGAATCTGGGGAGCGGCCTGCCCCTCAGTCCTTTTGTCACTGGAACGGAAGGGATTCTGGCCGGTGTCCGCGCGTTGCAGT
>DATKEK010000388.1:0-3475 GCA_035512195.1 Burkholderiales bacterium | reverse complement strand
GACGAGATCCAGATCCCGGGTCATGCGCGGCGTCGCGTAGTAGGCCAATGCGTAGGACCCGGTCAGCATGAATGGAATTCCCTGATGTTCCAGCCGGTCGCTCACCATTCCCAGGATATCCAGCTCGCTGTGCATGACTCTTGATCGCCCGTCCTAGATCCGCGCGCTCGCCAGCGCACGGTTGACCGCCTCCCGGTCGAAGTGCGCTGGATCGAAGCTGCCGCCCCACCACCTCAAGTAGGTCTCGTGCTCCTCGTGCCGCGGATCGGCGATGGCCGCGAGAAATTCCGCATACCCATGCGCACCGCCGACGTCCTCTGGTGGGCAGGCGTTCTCGCCGGCGACGCACTGGGTCCTGAACCCCACCTGCGGCGGAATGAAGTTGTCTTCGACCAGAACCGCGTGATGCCAGTGATCGCCGAAGTCGTAGACGTAATCGAAGCAGCGCGACTCGCCACGCAAAGCGACGCTCAGCGCGACGCCATGCTGGCTCACCTGCTTGAGTTCGTCGCTCCACTCGGGGTCCGGCTCGGCGTATCGCACGCCGTTGATGACGAACTCGTGCAGATGGCTGTTGGTCCACCCGAGCGCAGCCTGAAACACCCGGTGCAGTGCAGGCAACTTGATACCCGAGGGGACGAGCAGGCGGCGCCAGACGCGCGGACTGACGTCCAGCAGTTCGATCCTAAGCTGCCAGGGTTCGACCGACCTGCCGGCGGGCCGTATGCGTGTGACTCCCATGAGTGCACGTTCCCGCGGAAATGGCCGGATCGTCAATGGTAGGGACTGAGGCTGGTCTAGTTCGATTCGGGTTTATTTGGACCGTAAACTTGTAACTGATTGTTTTTGTACGCAGGTTATTTGGACCGAAAACAGATTTATTCAGCCCGAAAGAAGCCGAGAGAGACCTTAATCGGCTAACGTCAAGCAATGACGGCCGAGGTCAGCGCAGTCCGGCAAGCCGATCCCTCAGCGCCTTCTCCTGCCGCAGTGTCGTATCTGGCCCACCCGCCGTGCATTCCAGAATGTCCGCCAGTGTTTCTGGTGCCAGGCGCAGAGCGAAACGCATTGCCCGACTCCTGATCAGAACCTGCGCTTCCTTGGCATCGACGTCATCAAACGCCCGCAGGTCGACCCACGTCTCGAGTTCCAGCGGTGCTCCCGGTATGCCGAGAAAGTATCCCGGGTATGGATCGGCATGCGAACAACGCGGATCGCGCGGCCGCATATTCTCGCGGCTAGTCAGTAAACGCGCGACCCAGTCGCCGCCGCGCGCTTGGGCCAGAAACACGGGGTACTTTGCGCGATAAGCGCCGGTATCGCGGTCTGCGTAGAAACGAGCGTGGCGGTAAATCTCTCCCGAATCCATGGGATTGCCAGGCGACCGTCTGATCAGTGACGCATGGAGTTCGCTCTCGCGATGCTCTCGTACTCCTCGGCGGCCTTCAGGATGGCAGCCCGGTTAGGGTCATCGTCCGGCAAAGCCCGGGCGTAGGGTATGCGCTGGTCGTTGCCGCGCCCGCCGTCCCATATCTTGTCCCAGGGCCCGCGCTCCTCGTGGGTGAGACCGACCAGCAGCGGTGTCATATCGTCGCGGTGGTGCTCCGCCAGCTCCTGCATCAGGCTCAGCTCACGCTTGGTGAAAAGCTGGTCGTCGAACTGCACTTTTGCGTCGACCTGAAAGCGGTCAAAGCCATAAACCGGTTCAGGAACAACCTCGATTGCGGCTGCCAGATCCGGCTCGAAGGCGTCCCACTCCTGTACCAGTGCGAATGGCACCGGCCCATGCTTCCAGGCCCGGTACTCCATACCCGTGACGCTGCGCCCCGTCGCGCGAAAATGGTGGAAATCGAGCAGGTATAGCAGCTTGAACAGCTTGGTCTTGCCGCAGTACCGAGTATTGCGAGCAAAGAACACGATCGCGTTAACGAGCTTTTCGCGATCGCGGGAGATCAACATGGCAGCTACCGTATGCCGCCCGTGCGGCCCTGGCAAATCCGATAAGCGTGATGTTCGTCGAGAAAGTAACCGCCACCGCAAGGCTAGCAGGCCAATCGCCTCAAGCCGCCACCTCGACATAATCGACGCGGCTGGAAGGCAAAGGTATCGCCTCGCCGTCCTGCCGCATGCCTTCCCTGTGAAACTCGATCGCCTCGCGGATCAGCCGCTCCACTTCCTCGACGGTCGCGCCGGTGGCAACGCAGCCGGGCAGATCCGGGACATAGGCGGAGTAGTTGTCACCCGCTTGCTCAATGACGATGGCGTAACGCATAGCGATCACCCATATTTCTTCAAGCCAGACTGCTTCAGAATACTGTTCAGCGTGCCCGGTGCCAAATCATCGACGGAATTCACGGGCACGGTAAGTCCTCCCGCGAAAAACTGCGAATTCACGTCGTTTTTGCCAAGCATTTACTATACGTTATCTACGTATAGTAAACTTTATGCAGGCGGTTTTCATCGAACTACCGGCTTTTGAACGGCATCGTGAGGATTACCTCGATGATGAAGGATTGACGCAACTGCAGATTGCGCTGATGGCCAATCCAACCGCCGGCGACGTGATTGAGGGAACCGGCGGTCTTCGCAAACTGCGGTTCGCCGACACTCGCCGAGGCAAGGGCAAGCGCAGTGGTCTGCGCGTGATTAACTACTACTGGGCGGGTGGTCCAGAGTTCTGGCTGTTTACCCTGTACGACAAGGGTGAGATGGCCGATCTGACCGCCAGGCAGCGAGCGGCATTGAAGCAGCTTTTAAAGTCCGAATTGATCATGCGGAGAAAGCCATGACCCGGAAGCGCGATCTGTTTGCTGAACTGACCGAAGGTTTTGACGCGCTGGCCGATCGACGCGCAGGCAAGCGCACCCTACGCACGCATGTTGTCAAACTGCGGCCCGCACCCAGGATTACGGCGCGGGAGCTTGCACGCCTTCGCAAGCAGATGAACCTTTCGCGCGGTCTGTTCGCGGGATTCCTGCGCACCAACGTCCGCACGCTGGAGAACTGGGAGCAGGGGCGAGCCAGGCCAAACGCTCAGGCCGCCTTGCTGATTCGCCTGGTGCAGCGGTTTCCGGATACCGTTCAACGATTAGCGAAGATCTGACCCAGCGCCATCCCAATTTCAGCTCATTCCCGCAACATACATGTGCAGCCAGCCGCCGGCGGTTGACGCACCGTGTGCCGATGACCACCGGTCAACGCTTGTAAAGCGTCACGTGACACATTACATTCCAACTTGATCCGGAGCTTCCGGCACAAGGGTCTGGAGGCGTTTTTCCTCCGCGGCTCCCGCGCTGGAATCCAGCCTCGTCATGCGGCCCTCTTGCGGCTGATCCTGACGACACTTGATTGCGCCCGTAGGCCGACTGACATGAATGCGCCAGGATGGCGGCTGCATCCGCTGCAAGGCAGATTGCAGGGGTTCCATGCGGTGACCGTCAACGCCAATTGGCGGGTTATTTTTCGGCTGGAAGCT
>DATKEK010000387.1:0-13693 GCA_035512195.1 Burkholderiales bacterium | reverse complement strand
TTCGACCGTATCAAGGGAATCGGCACCCAGGTCATCGACAAACGTCGACTCGCTCTTGATGTCTGCTTCGTTGACGCCCAGCTGCTCGGCGACAATTTTTTTCACTCTCTGTTCTACAGATTCCATCAAATACCCCTTCCCTTTGCAGAAGATTCCGTCGGAAGACCCGGCGGCGTATCGGACCCGGTCCGGAAACCGGCATGGCCCGAAAATGACGCCGCGTATTCTAGCAAACTTGTGAAACCGCTGGCGTCAATCCATCAACATTCCGCCATTGACATGTACGGTGCTCCCGGTCACATAAGCCGCCCCCGGGGAAGCCAGGAATATCACCGCTGACGCTACCTCCTCCGGCAGCCCGAAACGACCTAGAGGTACATGGGCCAGCAGACCCTCGCGCTGTGCTCCCGTCAACCCCCGGGTCATATCGGTGTCGATGAAGCCGGGGGCAACGCAATTCACAGTTATGTTACGGCTGCCCAATTCGCGGGCCAGCGACTTGCTGAAGCCAACGATTCCTGCCTTGGCCGCTGCATAATTGGCCTGGCCGGCATTGCCCATGAACCCGACCACGGAAGTCACGTTTATGATTCGTCCGGACCGGGCCTTCATCATTGCGCGCACGACCAGTTTCGAGAGGCGGTACACGGACTTGAGGTTGGTATCGAGAATCTCGTCCCATTCCGTGTCTTTCATGCGCATGAGCAGATTGTCCCTGGTAATGCCCGCATTATTCACCAGAATCGCGATGCCGCTGAAATCGCGCTCGATCCTGCCCACCAGCGCCTCGGCACCGGCGGCGTCGTTCACATCCAACTGAAAGCCGGCGCCGCTGATGGCGTTTTCCTGCAGGTAGGCTGAGATCATCGCAGCTCCGCTTTCGGTGGTCGCTGTTCCCGCCACCGTTGCCCCGGCCCGTCCCAAACCGATTGCAATTGCCTTGCCGATTCCCCTGCTGGCGCCGGTAACCAGCGCTACTTGTCCGTCAAGCATATGTGCCCCCTACCCCCGCATGGTGGCCAGTGCGGCCTCGAACGCTGCCGCGTCCGTCAGTGCGATCGTCTGCGCTGCAACAGCGATGCGCTTGTTCAATCCGGCAAGCACCTTGCCGGGACCGCATTCCACGATGTGCGTGGCGCCGTTCGCATGCAGCGTGCGGATCGTGTCCACCCAGCGAACCGGTTCGCACAGCTGACGCACCAACGCGCTCTTGACTGCAGCCGCATCGCCATGCGTCGCAACATCCGCGTTGTGAAATACCGGAACGCCCGGAGCGGAAACCACCGTCGACTCGAGCCGCTCGCGCAAGCGCCCGGATGCCGGTTTCATTAGGCTGCAATGAGAGGGTACGCTCATCGGCAGCAGCATCGCACGCTTGGCCCCTTTCGCGTTCGCTGCCTCCGTTGCGCGTTCCACCGCGGCTTTATGGCCCGCAACCACGACCTGTCCGGGTGCGTTGTAATTTGCGGCCTCCGCCGTTTCTTCACCCGTGGTCGCCTCCGTGCAGGCTGCGCGCACGGCCTCGTCGTCCAGCCCGATCACTGCTGCCATCGCTCCGACGCCAGCCGGCACCGCATCCTGCATGCATTGTGCGCGGAAGCGGACCAATTGCACGGCGTCGCCGAACGCGAGCGAGCCCGCTGCGACCAGTGCGCTGTACTCGCCCAGACTGTGGCCGGCCAGCATCACAGGGGGCGCCCCGCCCGCCGCACGCCATGCACGATACACCGCGACACCCGCGGCCAGCATCGCAGGCTGCGTGTTCACCGTCTGGTCAAGTGCCTCCGCAGGCCCCTCTTCGACGAGTTTCCACAGGTCGCTCCCCAGCGCATCCGAGGCTTCCGTGAAAGTCTCGCGGAGCCCCGGCAAGTCATGATAGGCCGCCATCATGCCGACGGATTGCGAACCTTGACCTGGGAAGACAAATGCTATTTTCATTTTTGTGATTTGGCGGGATTGAACTAATAACGCAGCAGCACGCCACCCCAGGTAAACCCCCCACCGACACCTTCCAGCAGCAGCATCTGCCCGCGCTGGATCTTCCCGGCGGCTATCGATTCATCCAGTGCCAGAGGGATTGAGGCCGCGGAAGTGTTTCCATGGTGATCCACGGTGGAAATTACGCGCTCTTTCGGTAAGCGGAGCTTGCGCGCAGTGGTCTCCATGATGCGGAGATTCGCCTGGTGAGGGATGAACCAGTCGATATCCGCGACGGTTTTACCTGCTGCGGCCAGCACCTCGTGCGCCACTTCCTCGAACACTTTGACCGCAAACTTGTAGACCGAGGCACCATCCATCCTGACGAAGGGCGAGCCAGATACCTTGCCCGCGCACACCCAGCCAGGTACGGTCAGCTTGTCGCCATGACTCCCGTCGGCATGCAGTTTACCGACCAGTATTCCGGGTTCCTCGCTTGCCGTCAGCACGACCGCCCCGGCACCATCGCCGAACAACACGCAAGTCGTCCGATCGTTCCAATCGAGAATACGCGAATAGACTTCCGTGCCGACCACCAGCGCGCTGCGCGCCTGTCCACTGCGTATGAACAGGTCGGCTGTGACCAGCGCATACACGAAACCGCTGCACACCGCCTGAACATCGAACGCCGGGGCTCCAGCAGCACCCAGCTTAGCCTGCAGAATGCATGCGGTGCTGGGGAAAACCATGTCAGGGGTGGTGGTGGCGACGATGATCAGATCGATTTCCGAGGCTGACATGCCTGCGGCGTTCAGCGCGCGCCTCGACGCCTGGAGCGCAAGGTCGCTTGCAAGCTGATCCTCGGCAGCGATATGCCGCTCGCGGATGCCGGTGCGGGTGAAAATCCACTCGTCGCTGGTGTCGACCATCCGTTCGAGATCGCGGTTCGTCAGGACTTTTTCCGGCAGATAGCTGCCGGTGCCGGCGATGCGCGAATACATCACGCGGCCTTTTCCTGAATCGACGCCATGCGCTCCTCGATTCCGTTCAACATTCCGTTGCGCACTTCTTCGAATGCGCGTTCGATCGCATACCCGAATGCGTAGCTATCTGCGGAGCCGTGGCTCTTCACCACGATGCCCCTGAGTCCGAGCAGACTCGCTCCGTTGTAGCGGCGAGAGTCGACACGGTGTCTGAACGCGTTGATGACCGGCAGGGCAATCAGCCCGCAAAGCTTGGTGAACAGATTCTTCCTGAATTCCTCGCGCAGGTACTGGGCAAGCATCTGCGCCAGCCCCTCGGACGTCTTCAACGCCACATTGCCCACGAATCCATCGCAGACGATCACGTCAGTGGTACCCATGTAGATATCCGTGCCTTCGACGTTCCCATAGAAGTTCAGGCCGCTGTCGCGCAGGAGATCCGCGGCTTGCTTCGCCACGTCGTTGCCCTTGATGTCTTCCGAGCCGATGTTCAGCAACCCGACGCTCGGCCGCTGGACGTGTTCCACCGCACTGACCAGACATGACCCCATGACACCGAACTGCAGCAGATGCTCGGCTGTGCAGTCCACGTTGGCGCCGAGATCCAGCACACAGGTGCGGCCACGCAATGTCGGGAGGAAAGATGCAATGGCCGGCCGCTCGATACCCGGCAGCATCTTCAATACGAAGCGCGACATGGCCATCAGGGCGCCGGTGTTGCCCGCACTCACGCAGGCTTGCGCCCGCCCTTCCTTGACTAGATCGATCGCCACCCGCATCGAGGAATTGCGCTTGCCCCGCAGGGCCTGCGCCGGCGGCTCGTCCATGGCGACGATTTCGGTCGCCGGCTGAATGCTCAGGCGCTCGCGATGCGCAGTCTGGTGCCGACCGAGCTCGCTCTCGATCGCGTCAACAAGGCCTACCAGCACGACCTGCGCCTCCGCTTCCTTCTCGAGGAAGTGCAGCGCGGCGGCAACGGTCACCGGCACGCCGAAGTCTCCGCCCATGCAATCCAGTGCAACCGTGATCGTCATGCGGGATCCACATTAAGCCGGCAAAGGCCGATCGAACAGCGACTGGGAAACCACGCTGCCGGAATCAGACAGCGCATCGATCTTGTCCCTGCGCTACCGGGTGGCAGATCGGAACCCTACTCTTCCTTGCTCTTCAGAACCTTCTTGCCGCGATAGTAGCCCGTCGGGCTGATGTGGTGGCGGAGATGCACCTCGCCGGTAGTCGGCTCAACCGCAAGCGGCGGCGTCGAAAGTGCGTCATGCGAACGTCGCATTCCGCGACGCGAAGGCGACTTTTTGTTCTGCTGTACTGCCATCTTGAAGCTCCTTATAGTTCAATTTTCAGTTCCCGGGGCCTGTTTCAACCCCGCAAGCGAGACAAACGGCGAATCAGCCTCCGCTACCCCAGTGTCCCATGCGTCCGGCGCACATTGTCCGGTTTCATGGGCCGCCGACATTGGCAACCCCAGCAATAATTCATCCTCGATCAGTGAAATCACATCCAGCGATGCATCGGCGGGGATATGCTCTACATCCAAGGCCTCATCCGACATGTCTCCGGGATCCTCATCCGGTCGCGTCAATACGAAGCGCTTTCGCACGTCAACCGGAAGTGTCAACGATCCAAGACAACGCTTGCAGGTCAGATGCACTTCAGCCTGCAGTTCCAGCCACAGGTTTGGTTTTCCGTCCGCGTCGATGAGGCCGTTCAGTGTGAACTCAACGGCGCCCTGCGTATCGAACAGCGCCTCGCGCAGGCGTTCCAGATCAGCTACCGTCACTTCGCCGCGCAATTCCTCCCGTCGCCGGGCAAAATCGACGCTATCCACGATGGGCCGTGCGGACATAAGGCGCGCATAATATTGAGTTTGAACAACCCTGTCAAAACAGTATCTTGGAAAATACCGCTTCCCCCCGTCTGATCCTTGCCTCGACTTCGAAATACCGCCAGAAACTGTTGCAGCGTCTCGGGCTTGCTTTTGGTACGTATGCGCCTGATCTCGACGAAACGCCACTGGCGCAAGAATCGCCGATCGACACCGCGTCCCGCCTGGCACAACTGAAGGCGACCGCCGCGAGGTCCCGGCATCCGCTTTCGCTGATTATCGGCTCGGATCAGGTTGCCGAGTGCGCAGGCATGCGCCTTGAAAAGCCCGGTACCCGCCAGCAGGCACTCCTGCAACTGCGCGCGGCCAGCGGGAAAACCGCCATATTTCAGACCGCGGTCGCCTTGCTCAACCGCGCTACCGGAAACCAGCAGGCGGCCGTGGTGCCCACGCGCGTAAGTTTCCGCAGGTTGTCGGAGAAGGAAATAGTGCGCTATGTAGATCGCGAGCCTGCCTTCGATTGCGCTGGCAGCGCCAAGGCCGAAGGCCTGGGCATCGCGCTGATGGAGACGATCGAGTGCAACGACCCGACCGCGCTCATCGGGTTGCCGTTGATTGCCCTGTGCTCAATGCTCAGAAACGAGGGTCTTTTTATACCCTAAACGGTGGGTAAGCAGAACCGCGGTGAAGCTGCCGTCCGGTTCAGCGCACCGACACCGGCCCCACGCTGCTTACGATCGCCTCGCCAACCGCTGCGCCGAACCGCCGCACGAGTCGCTCGGCAAAATTCTCGCGCCGGGTGAAATTGACGATGTGCTCCGCGCGGATGA
Source organism: Burkholderiales bacterium (assembly GCA_035512195.1). GTDB lineage: Bacteria > Pseudomonadota > Gammaproteobacteria > Burkholderiales > Eutrophovitaceae > DATKEK01. The sequence goes on along the minus strand of DATKEK010000387.1, from coordinate 8,123 downwards.
CCTCTCTTGCTACGAAATCAACGCCCCCGAGCGCGTCTGCAAGACCCATGTCGATGCTTCTCTGGCCGGTCCATACCAGGCCGGAAAACACTTCCGGCGACTCCTTCAGGCGCTCTCCGCGTCCGGCCCTTACCGCATCAATGAACTGCTGGTGAATGTCGTCCAGTATCTGCAGCGCATGCTGCCGCTGCCCGGGTTCCAGCGGAGAGAACGGATCCAGGAATCCCTTGTTGTCTCCGGAGGTCAGTAAACGCCTTTCGACGCCAAGTTTTTCCAGTGTTCCGGTAAAGCCGAAGCCGTCCATCAGCACACCGATCGAGCCGACGATGCTGGCCTTGTCGACATAGATGCGATCGGCGGCGACCGCCACGTAGTAGCCGCCGGATGCACAGACGTCCTCGACGACCGCGTAGACCGGTATGTCCGGATGCATCGAGCGCAGCCGGCCGATCTCGTCGTTGATCGTGGCCGCCTGCACCGGGCTCCCGCCGGGACTGTTGATGCGCAGAATGATGCCTTGCGTGCCTTTCGCCTTGAACGCGTCCCGCAGTCCGGCCATCACATCGTCGGCGTTGGCGGTACTTCCCGGCCCGATGATGCCGCTCACTTCGACCAGTGCGGAATGTTCGCCTGGCCGCACAGCATCCCGGCTGCCGATCCATCCCATCGCCAGAAAAAGCAGAAAGAACAGGTATCCGAAGGTGAGCAACTTGAAGAGAATTCCCCAGTAGCGCGCCTTTCGCTGCTCGGCCAGCGCCGAGGACGCGAGTTTCTCGATCACCGCGCGCTCCCAGTTTCTTACTCCGTTCGAATACTCGTCAGCCATTTCACGTTTCCTTGGGTTCGATCAGATACACGCAACCCTCACGCTCTACTATTTCGAGCGGCTTGAGCCCGGCTCCCGCGCAGGGCCCGCCCGCGCAGCGCCCTGAATCCGGGTAATACGCCGCGCCGTGAGTCGCGCACACCAAGTATAGGCTGGAGAGATCGAAGAATTCGCCTTCCGCCCAGTCCAGCTCGACAGACACGTGCGCGCAGCGGTTCAGGTAAGCGTGGACCCTGCCGCGGTAACGAATCACGAATGCCGGCGCCGTACCGCCCGGGCGCTCGAGCGTGAAGCGAACGCCCCTGCCGCGCTCGATCACCTCGTCGGATGCGCAGATCAGGCGTTCTCGTCCAGCCATTTCAGCAACTCGCCAAAGCTATCGACGCATGCCAACGGCGACAGCGCTTCAAGTGCAGGCCGTGGGTGGGCGCCATAGGCCACGGCAACCGCGGCCGTACCTGCATTGCATGCCATGTTGAGGTCGTGGGTGGTGTCGCCGATCATCAGTGTGCGCTCGCGCGAAACTCCAAGCAGGTCCATCAGTCGCTCGAGCATATCCGGATGCGGCTTCGGAAACCCCTCGTCGGCACAGCGCGAGGCCGCGAACCGGCGCGTCAGTCCGGTCACGTGCAGGGAGCGGTCCAGGCCTCGACGGCTCTTGCCGGTCGCCACGGCCAGCAGGATGCCGTCATCGTCCAGCCGGGCGATTCCATCCGCTACCTGCGGAAAAAGTGTGGAGCCCTGATCGCTGCCGAGAAAGTGGATCCGGTAACGCTCCGCCACCTCCGCGTAGCGCGACGCAACCAGATCGGGCAGCACATGCTCGAGCGCATCCTGCAGTCCGAGGCCGATCACATAGCGCGCGCGCGCCTCCTCCGGCACCGGCAGATCGAGGTCACGGCAGGCGGCCTGGATGGAACCGACGATATGCGCCGCCGAATCGACCAGCGTGCCGTCCCAGTCGAACACCAGCAGATCGAAATTCCGCCTCATGCCGATTGGACTGGATTCCGCGCCAGATCTGCCAGAAAGCGTTCCAGCTCTGGCGGCAACGGCGCTTCGATCCTCACCCGCTCACCGCCGGCGGGATGCGAGAAACGCATCGAGGCCGCATGCAGGAACATGCGTTTCAGACCGGTCTTTGCCAGCGCCCTGTTTGCCTCGAAGTCGCCGTATTTATCGTCGCCGGCTATCGGAAAACCCAGATGAGAAAGATGCACGCGTATCTGATGCGTGCGGCCGGTCTTCAGTTCCGCTTCCAGCAGCGTGTACCCCGCCAAGTGCCGCACCAGGCGAAACACCGTATGGGCGGCCGCACCTTCCTGCTCGTCCACCACCACCCTGCGCTCGCCGCTGCGATTGACGAACTTGTGCAGCGGCAGTACCACCTTGCGCCGGGCCTCGCTCCAGTTGCCGGCCACCAGCACCAGATAACGCTTGTCGACTCGTCCCTCGCGCAATTGCGCATGCATGGCGACCAGTGCCGGGCGCTTTTTCGCAAGCAGCAGCACGCCGGAGGTGTCGCGGTCCAGGCGGTGAACCAGTTCGAGAAAGCGGGCTTCCGGCCTCGCCGCCCGCAAGGCCTCGATCGCGCCGAACGAGACGCCGCTGCCCCCGTGAACCGCCAGCCCGGATGGCTTGTCGATTGCGAGCAGCCACTCGTCCTCGAACAGTGTTTGGGCTACCGGTCCGGCCGGCGGGCGCCTGTTGGTGCCGGGCGTCGCCACCCGCACCGGAGGAATCCGCACACGGTCCCCCTGGCGCAATCGATAATCGGCGTCCACCCGCCTGCTGTTCACCCGCACCTGGCCGCTGCGCAGGATCCGGTAGACATGGCTCTTGGGCACGCCTTTCAGCGTTTTCAGCAGGTAATTGTCGATCCGCTGGTCGTGCGCCGCATCGTCGATTTCCGTCCAGGTCGCCGATCCTTTACTTAACCCATTCATTTTGCTTATACTCTTGCACGATCGAGTGGCCATTCCAGATCTGGCCGTAACTTGTTGCGCCGCATACATAAATGCCATTTGGCGCCAGGGACCAACCGAGAGCAACTGCTCGAGATTCCGGGTTAACTTCGCTCACCCGAAAAAGTAGCGATGGTAAATGACTTACGCGCTCGCATTACGACAGTGGATTCCAGGTCCCTGCGGCCGATTCGCAGGACCTATTGAGACAACCCTCGGGCTACCGACTTTCGTCCTCCTTCACGCACTGCATGAGAATCTAGACGACAGAACGACAGCATGGCGCGCGTATGCGTGCCGACGCCTCGAGGTTTGTGCTCCCCGACGCTGTGAGCGTGGGAGAACAAGAAATGAAGCGTATGTTATTCAACGCGACCCATGCCGAAGAGCTGCGGGTCGCAATAGTCGACGGACAGAAACTCCTCGACCTTGATATAGAGACAACCGGTAAAGAGCAACGCAAGAGCAATATCTACAAGGGAATCGTTACCCGGATCGAACCCAGCCTTGAGGCCGCCTTCATTGACTATGGCGCGGACCGACACGGGTTTCTGCCTTTCAAGGAAGTCAGCCGGGCTTTCTTCCGCAATCCGGAAGCCGATCCGACGCGCACGCGCATCCAGGATGCGCTGAAGGAAGGCCAGGAACTCATCGTCCAGGTCGACAAGGACGAGCGCGGCAATAAAGGCGCCGCCCTCACCACCTTCGTCAGTCTCGCCGGGCGCTACCTCGTACTCATGCCGAACAACCCGCGCGGCGGCGGCGTTTCGCGCCGCATCGAGGGCGAGGAACGCAACGAGTTGCGCGACACCATCGGGCAGCTGGATATTCCCCCGGGCATGAGTGTGATCGCGCGTACCGCGGGAATCGGCCGTACCGCGGAGGAACTCAACTGGGATCTGAATTACCTGCTGCAGCTCTGGCGGGCGATCGAAAGCGCCGCCAAACAGCAGCAGGGCGCCTTCCTGATCTACCAGGAAGGCAGCCTGGTGATTCGCGCCATCCGCGATTACTTCCATCAGGACATCGGCGAAATCCTGATCGACACCGAGAGCATTTTTGAACAGGCCCGGCAGTTCATGGGCCATGTGATGCCCCACAACGTCACCCGGGTAAAGCTGTACAACGACGATGTCCCGCTGTTCTCGCGCTTTCAGATCGAGCACCAGATCGAGACCGCCTATTCGCGTCAGGTACCCCTGCCTTCCGGCGGCTCGGTGGTCATCGACCATACCGAGGCGATGGTCGCGATCGACGTCAATTCGGCGCGCTCGACCCGCGGCAGCGACATCGAAGAGACCGCGCTTCGCACCAACCTGGAGGCGGCCGACGAGATCGCCCGCCAGTTACGCCTGCGCGACCTGGGTGGACTGGTGGTGATCGATTTCATCGACATGGATATCCAGAAAAGCCAGCGCGAGGTCGAGAACCGGCTGCGCGACGCGCTCAAGTTCGATCGCGCACGCGTGCAAACCGGCAAAATCTCGCGTTTCGGGCTGCTCGAACTTTCCCGCCAGCGGCTGCAGACTTCGCTCGGCGAGACCAGCCACATACCCTGCCCGCGCTGCAGTGGCACCGGCCACATCCGCTCGATCGAGTCCACTGCGCTGCACATCCTGCGCATCCTGCAGGAGGAGGCGATGAAAGAGGGCACGGCCTCGGTGACGGCACAGATCCCGGTGGATGTCGCCACTTACCTGTTGAACGAAAAACGCGCCGAGTTCGAGCAGATGGAGCAGCGGATGAAGGTGAACTTCCTCCTCATCCCGAACATTCATCTGGAAACGCCCAATTACACCGTGACCCGCCTGCGGCACGACGAAATGAATCAGCAGGCGGCACCGCAACCGAGCTACAGGATGGTTGAGGTCCCGCCTGAAACCGGCGAGGGCCTGCCGAGCCAGAAACCCGAGCTGGTGCGCCCGCAGGCCGCGGTGCAGGGCATTACGCCGACTCAGCCCGCCCCGATCCGGGAAGAACCGAAAGCGCCGTCGATTCTCGAGAAGATCTTCGGCTGGCTGACCCGCGGTACGGAAGAGCCAAAGCAACCCGCCAGAACACGCCCGCGCGATCAGCAGCCGCGCAGACCGGGCCGCGACGACAAGCGACGCGACCGTGGCGATCGCAAGGACGGCCGGAGTCGCGGCGGCGAGCAGCGGGACGGTTCGCGCCAGGACAGTCGCCGCGATCAGCGCCCGCCACGGCCGCAGAACGGCGATTCCCGTCGCCAGCCGGAGCGCCATCAACCGCACCCGCAGAATCGCGATCAGCAGGTACCGCAGCCGCAGGCGCAGACCACGCCGGCTGCGGCAATCGAGCAGCGCCTTCCGGGTGATCGAATCGAGGATTCCGCGGAGGCTCGCGGAGGCCGTCGCCGCCGCCGTCGCGGCCGTGGCGAACGCCGCCCCGATGCGCAGACACCACTACAGTCCGCAGTGCCGACCGCTCCGCTCGAACTGCCTGCCATGGGGACACCGCCTGCCGATGACCTGACCGCCCTGTCATTGCGGGAAGTGACTCCGGAGCCGACGCCGCTTGCGGCAGCGCAGACCGAGGCTGTCAGGCCTGAAACAAAGCCGGTTCCGGCCAGCGAGTCCGAGTTGCTGCCGCCCGACGAACCGATATTCGAGACGCACCCTTCGCCGGAACCGGTGCGAGTGGAAGAGGAACGACAGGCCCATCCGGCGCAGTCAGCCGCGCCGGAACGACCTGTCGAGATCGCGAGTACTACGGCGGAAGAACCCCCTGCCGAACCGGCGCCGGACACCCAGGTGCCAACCTGGCAGATGCCGCCGATCGAGCTGCCATCCGACCTGGTGCTGATCGAGACGCAGCCCGAGAAGCTGGCGCAGGTCAAGGACCAACCGGCCGATGAAAGTCAGGCACCGAAGCCGCGGCGCACGCGGCCACCCGAGCAGCCGGTGCCTGACGAACCGCTGGTGCAGATCGAGACGCGTGGCGACGAGCCGGCGCAAAGGGAGTCGGCCTGAGCCGGCCCCGGAAAGTTCCTGCAGAAAATTTTGGGGTGAAGAGGCTCGGCTAGATGCCGAGCCTTTTTTTTATGTCGGCGAGCACGCCACGTGCCCCATCCTCGATCAGATCCAGCACCGCCTCGAACCCCTGCTCGCCCCCGTAATACGGATCCGGCACGTCGCCGCCCGGGCGTGCGGTACTGTAATCGAGGAATAGCCGCAGTTCCGCCCTGAACTCTGCGCGCGCCAGGGACCGCAGGTGCGCCAGGTGGCCGCGATCCATTGCCAGAACGTAGTCGCAATCGCGCAGATCCTGCGGGGAAATCTGGCGCGCGCGAATGACCGTCAGGTCGTAGCCCCGCCGGGCGGCCGCGGCCACCGATCGGCGGTCCGGTTTCTCCCCGACATGATAGTCGTGCGTACCCGCGGAGCCGACCCGTACGCTGTCCTGCAGTCTCTCCGAGTTCAGCATTCCGCGCATCACGGCCTCGGCGGTCGGTGAACGGCAGATATTGCCGGTGCAAACGAACATCACCTTCAGCGCAGGCATGCTGTTCTGTGCAGAGTTCATGCCCGACGGCGAGTGGCGGCAGTCACCGAACCCGCGTGCGCAGGCACGCCGTCCGCTTCGACCACGCCGAACAACAATTGCTTCAGTTCCTTCAGCCGGTCCCGCAGCTGCGCAGCCTGCTCGAACTCGAGGTTCCTGGCCGCTTCGAGCATTTCCTTCTCTACCCGGCGCAGCTCCTTGAGCAGGTCCTTCTCGCTCATCGACTCATAGGCGGCCAGCACCTGCGCCGCCTTCATCGCCTGCGCTGCTGACTGCGGCTCGTACACGCGCTCGATCATGTCCTTGATGCGCTTGAATACGCTCTTCGGCGTAATTCCATGTGCCTCGTTGAACGCAGTCTGCCGGTTGCGCCTGCGTTCGGTTTCCGCCAATGCGCGCTTCATCGAGTCGGTGACCCTGTCCGCGTACAGGATCGCGGTGCCGTTGATGTGCCGGGCCGCGCGGCCGATGGTCTGGATCAGGGAACGCTCGGAACGCAGAAACCCCTCCTTATCCGCGTCCAGGATGGCGACCAGCGACACCTCGGGCAGATCGAGCCCTTCGCGCAGCAGGTTGATGCCGACAAGCACGTCGAACTTTCCCAGCCGCAGATCGCGGATGATCTCCACCCGCTCCACCGTATCGATGTCGGAGTGCAGATAGCGCACCTTGACGCCGTGCTCCGACAGATACTCAGTCAGATCTTCCGCCATGCGTTTGGTCAGCGTAGTGACCAGCACCCGTTCTTCGCGCGCTACACGCGCGCCGATCTCCGACAGCAGGTCGTCCACTTGGTTGGACGCCGGACGCACGTCGATCTCCGGATCGACCAGCCCGGTGGGCCGCACCACCTGCTCCACCACTTGCGCCTGGTGCTCCTGCTCGTAATTCGCCGGAGTGGCGGACACGAACACCGTTTGCGGCATGATCCCTTCGAATTCGTCGAAACGCAGCGGCCTGTTGTCAAGCGCGGAAGGCAGCCGGAAACCATACTCCACCAGGTTCTCCTTGCGCGCACGGTCCCCGCGGTACATGCCGCCGATCTGCGGAACGGTCACGTGGCTCTCGTCGATGATCATCAGCGCATTGCGCGGCAGGTAATCCAGCAGCGTCGGCGGCGGCTCGCCCGGCTGGCGGCCGGAAAGATGCCGCGAGTAGTTCTCGATGCCCTTGCAGAACCCAAGCTCGTTCAGCATTTCCAGATCGAAACGCGTGCGCTGCTCGATACGCTGCGCCTCCAGCAGCTTCCCGTGATTCTGGAAGTGCTCGATACGCGCCGCAAGCTCGATCTTTATCGCTTCGATCGCTCGCAGCGTGGTCGCTCGCGGCGTGACATAGTGACTGGATGGATAGACTGTAAAGCGCGGGATCCGCTGCACGATTTGCCCGGTCAGCGGATCGAACAACGAAAGTTGCTCGACCTCGTCATCGAACAATGAAACCCGCAACGCCAGTTCGGAGTTCTCGGCCGGGAAGATGTCGATTACATCGCCGCGCACCCTGAAAGTCCCGCGGCGGAAGTCCATTTCGTTGCGCTGATACTGCATTTCCGCCAGACGCGAAATCACGGTTCTCTGCCCCGCCTTCTCGTTCTCGCGCAGATGCAGAATCATGCCGTGGTAATCGACCGGGTCGCCGATGCCGTAGATCGCCGAAACGGTGGCTACGATTACACTGTCCTCGCGCTCGAGCAGGGACTTGGTCGCCGACAGGCGCATCTGCTCGATATGCTCGTTGATGCTCGAGTCTTTCTCGATGAACAGGTCGCGCGAAGGCACGTAGGCTTCCGGCTGGTAATAGTCGTAGTAGGA
>DATKEK010000386.1:0-10024 GCA_035512195.1 Burkholderiales bacterium | reverse complement strand
GGATTCAGGCAAAACAGAAGGCGGCGATCCAGCTTGGTGACGGATTGAACCAGGACACAATCGATCTACCGCCTTCCGGTTCTCAAGCCCCGTCGGACTTGAGAACACAACACAAATTACACTACGAAACGAACATACAAGACACCAAGGCACCAAGAACTGCAAGTCGGTCCGATCGGTTTTCTTGGTGCCTTGGTGGTAAGTGCCGTTTCCGGTTGTCCTCAGTTCTCCTGGGCGGTCCATCCATTTGAAAGTTTTTTGGTTGCCGACTGAAGGAATTCTCGGATGCAAGGCGTGATTTACGAGGAGGCGACGCCGTGGGTGTTTCTGATCATGACGGTGGTGATCGGGGGCGGGACAGCGTGGCTGACGGGGCGGGCGGTGGCCATGAACTGGCGGCCGCTGTGGACGCTCGTCGTCTATGTGCTGCTGTTGACCGGGGCACTGCGTTTCCTGCATTTCGCCCTGTTCGAGGGCGCCTTCGTGTCGCTGGAGTCGGCGGAACGCAACCGGGCGGCGCTGTATTTCATGACGGTCGACCTGGTTGTGCTTATGATCGCAGCTGCGGTCGGCTGGCGCGTGACCCGCGCTTACCAGATGACCACGCAATACCGATGGCTGTACGAGAGGACCGGCCCTTTTACCTGGAGGCGCAGGGCCGGTTCGGCAGCGGCAACCTTCGATCCGGACGCGGCGGGTGGAAAGAAAACCATGCAGCCGGGTCGGCCGAACCTTGAGGAGGAGCAGCATGCGACCCGTTAGACGATTTTGCCTGGCCCTGATCGCAGGTTTCGCCGCGAGTGCGGCGGTCCACGCCGAGGTGTCGATCGCCGTGGTCGGCCCGATGACCGGCCAGTACGCGGCTTTCGGTGCGCAATATCGCGCCGGTGCCGAAATGGCAGTGGCCGATATCAATGCCGGAGGCGGCCTGCTCGGACAGCAGGTGAAACTCGAGATCGGCGACGACGCCTGCGATCCGAAGCAGGCGGTGGCGGTCGCCAACCAGTTGTCGCGGAGGGCGGTGAAGTTCGTTGCCGGGCACTTCTGCTCGGGCTCCTCGATTCCGGCATCCCATGTGTATGCGGAGGAGCGGATCATCATGATCTCTCCGGCGTCCACCAATCCCAAGTTCACCGACGAGCGTCCCGGGCCGGGCGTCATGCGGGTATGCGGCCGCGATGACCAGCAGGGTGCGTTTGCCGGCAAGTTTCTGGCGACCCGCTACAAGGACAGGAACATCGCGGTGGTGCATGACAAGACCGCGTACGGGAAGGGGCTCGCGGACGATACGCGCAAGTTCATGCGGGCGGCCGGAAAGCGCGAGAAGATGTACGAGGCAGTCTCGGCAGGCGAAAAGGATTACTCGGCGCTGGTGTCGAAACTCAAGGCGGCGTCGATCGACGTGCTGTATTACGGCGGCTATCACACCGAGGCCGGTCTGATCGTGCGGCAGATGCGCGACCAAGGCATGACGACGCAGATGATGTCCGGGGACGCGCTGGTGACCAAGGAGTTCTGGCAGATCACCGGTGCGGCCGGCGAGGGCACGCTGATGACCTTTTCGCCCGATCCGACGCGACTGCCGGCGAACGCCGCAATCGTGAAGCGCTTCAAAGACAAGGGCATCGAGCCCGAGGGCTACGTGCTCTACACCTATGCCTCGTTCCAGATCTATGCGCAGGCAGTACAGGCCGCCGGCTCCACCGACACCCGCAAGGTGATCGACGCGCTCAACAAAGGCACGTTCAAGACCGTGCTCGGCGACCTGTCGTTCGATAAGAAGGGCGACCCGCAACTCGAGGGCTATGTCGTCTACGTCTGGAAAGATGGGAACTACGACTATCTCAAGATGTGAAGCAGGCAAAACGACGGTGAGCGAATAGCGGTGAACGAGATGCGGTAAACGTGAGGCGGTGAACGAAAGGCGGCGGGCAAATACGGGTATCGTGCGATTTGCTGGCTTCAGTTGCCCCGCCTCCTGGTCCGCTTCTCGTGAACCATTGTCGTACATTCCGTTTAGCGTCTGTTCCACCCTTCATCCTTCCGCCTTCATCCTTGCTCTCCATGGATTTCTCTTTCAATTCCGACCAGCAATCGATTGTCGACTCGGTCGCGAAGCTGTGCGAGCGCTTCGACGCACAGTACTGGCTGGATCGCGACCGGGCGGGCGGTTTTCCGGAGGATTTCCATCGCGCAGTGGCGGAAGCCGGCTGGCTGGGCATCGCGATGCCGGAAGCCTACGGCGGCGCCGGGCTTGGCATCACCGAGGCGGCGCTGATGATGCAGACAATCAGCGAGTCCGGCGCGGGATTCTCCGGTGCGTCCGCGGTACACATGAACATCTTCGGGCTGAATCCGGTGGTGGTGTTCGGCAGCGACGATCAGCGGCGGCGGTGGTTGCCGCCGCTGATTGCGGGCCGCGAGAAGGCCTGCTTCGCGGTGACTGAACCCGATGCCGGCCTGAATACCGCGAACATCAAGACGACTGGTCAGAGCCAGGGTGACAACTACATCCTGCGCGGGCAGAAGATCTGGATCTCCACCGCGCAGGTTGCCGACAAGATGCTGATCCTGGCGCGGACGTCTGCCGCAAAGGCCGGCAAGCCCACCGACGGGCTGTCGCTGTTCTATACCGCGCTCGACCGCGAATACGTGGAAGTGCGCGAGATCGAGAAGATGGGCCGCAAGGCGGTCGACTCGAACATGCTGTTTATCGAGAAACTGCCGGTGCCTGCACGCGATCGAATCGGGGAAGAAGGCAAGGGGTTCGACTGCATCCTGCACGGCCTCAACCCGGAACGCATTCTGATTGCGGCGGAGGCGGTCGGGCTCGGACGCGCGGCGCTGCGGCGCGCGGTCGGCTACGCGAACGAGCGCGTGGTGTTCGACCGGCCGATCGGCCAGAACCAGTCGATCCAGCACCCGCTGGCGCGCTGCTGGATGGAACTCGAAGCGGCGAACCTGATGGTGTTCAAGGCGGCGGCGCTGTACGACCAGGGCAAGCCCTGCGGCGCCGAGGCCAACGCGGCGAAATATCTCGCTGGCGAAGCCTGCTTCCGCGCCTGCGAACAGGCGATGCTGACCCATGGCGGCATGGGCTATGCGAAGGAATATCACATCGAGCGCTACCTGCGCGAAGCAATGATCCCGCGGCTGGCGCCGGTGAGCCCGCAACTCATCCTCTGCTTCATCGCCGAAAAAGTGCTGGGCCTGCCGAAGTCCTACTAGATGTTGATGGGGTGGACTTACCACAAAGGCACCAAGACACAAAGAACTGCGAAGAAGAATGGGTCGTGTGCCTGGCGTTTCTTTTTGCCTCGTGCCTTTGTGGTGAATCTCTCCCGATTGCTACTACGCGACACGCTTGGCGCCACCACGTTTGTTCGGGTAAGGTTTCATTGCGCACCACGCAAAGGAGCTGAAGCATGACCGATCGACGCGATTTTCTGCGCATTGGCGCTGGCGTGACGCTTGGTCTCGCGGGCCTGCCCGCAGGCGCGCAGTCTTCCTCTACGGATGCGGCCATCCGTCGTTATGTGCGCTTCGGGCGCACCGACCTGAAAATTTCAGATATCTGTTTCGGATCATCCAGTTCGTCGAGTGCGGACCTGGTGCGGCATGCGCTGGACCGCGGCGTGAATTACTTCGACACCGCCGAAAGCTATCGCTGGGGCAGATCGGAAAGCGCGATCGGCGAGGGGCTGCAGGGCAGGCGCGACAGGGTTTTCATCGCCACCAAGACCAAGGCCGGCGCATCCGACACCCGCGCCGACATGATGAAGTCTCTGGAAGGCAGCCTGCAGCGGCTGCGCACCGATTACGTCGATGTCTATTACAACCACTCGGTGAACGACGTCTCGCGCATGCAGAACCCGGAGTGGCGCGAATTCACGGAACTCGCGAAACGGCAGGGCAAGATCCGGTTCAGCGGCATGTCCGGTCACGGAGGCCAGCTGGTCGTATGTCTCGACTACGCGATCGAAAACGACCTGGTCGATGTGATTCTGGTTGCGTACAACTTCGCACAGGATCCGAGCTTCTACGACCGGCTGCGCCACACCTTTCACTGGTCGGCGATCCAGCCCGATCTGCCTCGGGTGCTGGAGAAGGCAAAAAGCAAGGATATCGGTGTGATGGCGATGAAGGTGCTGATGGGCGCCAGGCTGAACGACATGCGGCCCTACGAAGGCGCGGACGGCACGTTCTCGCATGCCGCCTTCCGCTGGGCCCTGTCCAGCACGCACGTGGATGCGGTCACCGTGTCGATGACCGGTGTCGGCCAGATCGACGAATATGTTGCCGCGTCCGGCAGCACCGTGCTGAGCGGATACGATCGCGAGCTGCTCGACCGTTACGTGCACCTGCAGGCGGGCAAGTGGTGCCAGCCCGGCTGCAACTCGTGCGAGTCGAGCTGCCCGCGCGGTGTGCAGATCTCCGAGGTGCTGCGCACCCGCATGTACGCGGTGGATTACCGGGACGCGCTGCTCGCAAAAGCGGAATACGCTGAGCTCGGCGCCGGTGCCTCCGCCTGCCTGAACTGCAGCGGACAGCCCTGCCAGGGCGCGTGCCCGATCGATGTGCCGATCGCGCAGTTCACGCGTGAGGCTGCATTCAGGTTGGCGTAGTCGCGTACAGTACAAAAGCAATAATGAACCACGGAGGACACGGAGAAACACGGAAAAAATGCAACCCAAAACGCCAATCCCTGGCAAAGGCCGCAAAGAAGTAACCCGGTGTTGCTTCGTGACTTCAGTCTTTGGCGCCGACATTACGTTGGCTTCGCAAACGTGAGCCCGCTCCTCAACAAGCCGCGATGCGGCGTGTTGTGTGTGTCGCTCTTGTCAGCTTTCCTCCGTGTCCTCCGTGGTAGAAAGATTTTCTCAGGAGATTGAATGGCCCGCTTCATCGCACACTTCCTGTTCATACTTGCGGCGTGGACGATGGTCATCAAGTACATCTTCCCGATGTCTTATGCGGCCGCCGAGGGGTTGCCGGTTGACGCCTATGTCTATCTTGACCTGTGGCCGGTGGTGCACGTATGGCTGGGCTGGTCGCTGCTCAACTGGCAGCGCTACACGTTCCATTTCGCGGTGATCGTGTCGGTGGCGGAGATCGTCATCGTGGTGAGCAAGTTCGTGCTGTTTCTGGCCGCGCCGGAATGGACGATCTGGCGCACGAACTGGTTCATCAACAAGGTGTTCGTGCTCGGCTGCTTCACGATGCTGCTCGTCTGGCTGCTGGCGAACGCGCGGAGGCCGGAGCTTCGCGCTCCCCGATTCGGCGGGTAAGGGGTTTTTAGATGGCGACCGGGCAGCAACTCGAATACGTAGGCTTCTGGACGAGAGTGGTGGCGAGCCTGGTCGACACCGTACTGATGCTGATCATCATCATGCCGGTCCTGCTGTCGATCTACGGTCGGGAATACCTGCTGAGCGACAAGGTGATCGAGGGTCCGGCGGATTTTCTGCTGACCTGGCTGTTTCCCGCGATCGCGGTGCTTGCATTCTGGTCGGCAAAGCAGGCGACCCCGGGCAAGATGTTGTACAGGGCGCGGATCGTGGACGCGAACCATGGCGGCAAGCCTTCCACGCTGCAGTACATCGTCCGTTATCTGGGATATTTCGTATCTGTACTTCCCCTGTGTCTCGGCCTTTTCTGGGTTGCATGGGACAGGCGCAAACAGGGCTGGCATGACAAGCTCGCCGGCACCGTGGTCGTGCGGCCCAGCCGCGCGGGGACATCGGAGGTGGCGTTTCCGGATCTTGACAGGTTCGGGCACCCGATCCGCTGACCCGATGACACAGAAGAAATCCAGGCCGGCGGCAAAGCCGGCGAGAAAATCGGTAGCCGTACCGGACAACGCGCGCAATCCACGCCTTAACCTGCAGATGCGCAAGGTGCTGAGCAAGCATTACCGGGCCAAGCACGGCGTGAAGTAAGCGATCTGCGTGGAACCCGGGCAAGGACAGAATGTCGGTGGAACTGACACCGGAGCCGCGAACAACCAAGGTTAAACGTGGGAGACTACGGGCTGGACCAGCGATTCATCGTCGAGCGCAAAAATGTTGAGCGACCCCCTCCTGCTTGCCAGAGCCCAGTTCGGGCTGAACATCGCCTTCCATATTCTTTTTCCGAGCATCACCATCGCGCTCGCCTGGGTGCTGTGCTACCTGCGGGTGCGCATCGCGCGTGGCGGCGACGGCTGGCTCGAGTCGGCTTACCGGCTGTGGGTGAAGATTTTTGCGCTGTCGTTCGCGCTCGGCGTGGTATCGGGCATCACCATGAGCTTCCAGTTCGGCACCAACTGGCCCGGGTTCATGGAAAAGGCCGGCAACATCGCCGGGCCGTTGCTCGGTTACGAGGTGCTCACCGCATTCTTTCTCGAAGCAACCTTCCTCGGCGTCATGCTGTTCGGGCGCGACCGCGTGCCCGGCTGGCTGCATACCTTGTCCGCGTTCATGGTGGCGATCGGCACGTCGCTGTCGGCGTTCTGGATCCTGGCGCTGAACTCCTGGATGCAGACCCCGCAGGGATTCGAGATGATCGACGGCCAGCTTCACGCGACCGACTGGTGGGCGATCATCTTCAACCCGAGCTTCCCCTACCGGCTCACGCACATGATGCTCGCCTCCGGGTTGACCGCGGCATTTCTGGTTGCCGGGATCTCGGCGTTCCAGCTTCTGCGCAACCGGAGCTTCGAGCCGGCGCGGCGAATGTTCCGCGTCGGCGTTGTGATGGCGGCGGCGCTGATTCCGCTGCAGATCCTGGTCGGAGACCTGCATGGCTTGAACACACTGGAGCATCAGCCGGCGAAGGTCGCAGCGATGGAAGCGCTGTGGGAGACCGAACGCGGAGCTGCGCTGGTGCTGTTCGCGGTGCCGAACCAGACCGAGCGGCGCAACGATTATGCGATCTCGATCCCGAAGGGCGCGAGCCTGATTCTGACGCACGAGCTCGACGGAGAGGTACTGGGCCTGAACGCGTTCGGCGATGCGATTCCTCCGGTGGCGCCGGTGTTCTTTTCGTTCCGCGTGATGGTCGGCGTCGGCGTGCTGATGCTTGCCCTGTCCTGGCTGGGTGTGTGGTTCCTGTGGCGGCGGGAATTACCGCGCTGGCTGCTGCTGTCGTTCGCGGGAATGACATTTTCCGGCTGGGTGGCGACGCTCGCCGGCTGGCTGACCACCGAGATCGGCCGCCAGCCCTACGTGGTTTACGGTGTGATCACCACCGCGGAAACCGCCAGCGACGTGCCGGCGGCGCACATCGCCCTCACGCTGACCGGCTACACGGTCGTTTATTCGCTGCTGCTGCTGTCGTATATGGTGGTGCTTACCCAGCTCGCGCTCAAGCAGGCGGACGGCGAGGGTGAGAAAAATTCGATCACTTCCGGCGCCAAGCAGCCGGCGCGCGCCTGAGGGACACTTGTATGGAACTCGATCTTCCGCTGATCTTTCTGGTGCTGATGGCGCTCGCCATCCTCGCCTATGTGATCCTCGACGGCTTCGATCTCGGAGTCGGCATCCTCCTGCCGCTCGCGCGGCGCGAGGACCAGAACCTGATGGTCGCCTCTATCGGCCCGTTCTGGGACGCGAACGAAACCTGGCTGGTGCTCGGCGTGGGCATCCTGCTGGTGGCCTTTCCGCATGCGCACGGGATCGTCCTTTCGTCACTGTATCTGCCGGTGGCGCTGATGTTGATCGCGCTGATCACCAGAGGCGTCGCGTTCGAGTTCCGGGTGAAGGCGTCGGGCTGGCACCAGGTACTGTGGAACCGCCTGTTCTTCGTCGGCTCGCTGGTGACCGCGGTGGCGCAAGGCATCATGCTCGCGGGCGTGGTCACCGGTTTCGAAAGTGGGGCGGCCTATACGGTGTTCGGCCTGCTGGTCGGCGCCGGGCTGGCCGGCGGCTACGCGCTGCTCGGCGCGACCTGGCTGGTGATCAAGGCGGAGGGCGAACTGCAGGTGCGCGCGCTGCGCTGGGCAAAGGCCGTGGTATTGCTCACCGTGGCAGGCGTGGCGGCAATCAGCCTGGCCACGCCGTTTGCCAGCAGCACCATCATGGACAAGTGGTTCTCATGGCCGCTGATGCTGTGGCTTTCGCCGCTGCCTGTGCTGACCGGCGCGGCGTTGATCGGCATCCGGGTTTCTCTTGCGCGGCTGCAGCGCGGAAAGTCACAGCGCGAATGGCTGCCGTTCGTGCTCTCCGTGTGGGTGTTCGTGTTCGCGTTCGCCGGGCTCGCTTACAGCCTGTATCCGTACCTGGTGCTGGAGCGCATGACGTTCCGCGAAGCCGCGGCGGCCACCGCATCGCTGCAATTCGTGTTCGTCGGCGCCTGCATCGTGCTGCCGGTAATCGTGGTCTACACGATATTCGCGTACCGCGTGTTCTGGGGCAAGGCGCGCGAACTCACCTACGGGCCGTAATGAGAACAGGCTCTCAACGCGGAGGGCGCGGAGGGCGCAGAGGAAAGCCCCGAAAAAAGGCGAAACACGAAGGCACGAAGAGTCAAAGACCGCAACGGATCGCGGGGTTTGATTCTCCCCCAGTTGCTTGGTGCCCTCGAATGTTGGTCTTGCAATTCTGATTCGGCCTTTCCTCTGCGGCCTCCGCGTTGAGCGCTTCGGACGTTTGCGCTCAGGGCAGCTTGATCTTGCCGCCGCCGGGGAGGCCACCGGCGCCGCCGAGGCCGCCCATTCCCGGCGGCATGCCTCCCGGGATGACGATCGACGACGCCGCTTCGCGACGCATCTGCTGCAGTTCCTTCACCGCGCGCTCGACTGCAATCTTCGCCGCCGGCGCGAATTTTTCGGCCGCTTCGCCGAGCGAGGTGGCCTCGATCTGGAACGCCAGCGGCAGCGCCCCCACCGGAGTCATCAGCTGTGCCTCGCCGACATAAAGAACCGGGCGGCCGTCGTCCGGCGAGCCGTCGACTTTCACCGGCGTCATGATTCGCAGCGTGCCGGCGCGGCGATCGGTGTAAATCTCCTCGCGATACAGGTTCGCGGGATCCATCTTGAGTTCTGCGGTGCCGTTTTCTTCTGCCATGGTTTCGGTTCCTTGCGTATGAGTCATGCGAATGGCGCAGGCGGATTATCCCACGGCCCGGCATGGACGTAGAATCCCCTGGAAAACGATGGCGGAGGCGACGCAGATGGGCGAGACGATCGACAGCATGGAGGCGCTGCGGGAAAAGCTGGCGCAGTTCGTGGCCGCGCGTGACTGGGACCAGTTCCACAGCCCGAAGAATCTGGCAATGGCGCTGGTCGCCGAAGCAGGCGAGCTGGTCGAGCACTTCCAGTGGCTCACCGAGGAGCAGAGCCTGGCGCTGCCGGAGGACGTGCGCGCGGAGGTCGCTCTGGAGATCGCCGACGTGCTGATGTTCCTGGTGAGGCTCGCCGACAAGCTCGACATCGATCCCCTCGACGCCGCAGGCAGAAAGCTCGCCCTGAACGAGATCAGGTACCCGGCAGACAAGGCACGCGGACGCGCCACCAAGTACGACAAGCTTTAGCCCTCGCGTTCCCGAGGCCGCACGCACGCATGCATGCGGTATGCTTGTGCCGTCCCTGCCGCCGTGCAGGCAACGCCCGTCCAGAATGCTCGCATACCGCCACCTGTTCCATGCCGGCAACTTTGCCGACGTGCTCAAACATGCCGTTCTCACCCAGCTCGTGCTGCATCTTGCGCGCAAGGACAAGCCGTTCCTTTATCTCGATTCGCACGCGGGCACCGGGCGCTACGACCTGCGGCACGACTGGGCGCAGAAGAACGTGGAGTTTCAGGACGGTATCGTCCGCGTGTGGGGCAGAACCGATGCACCGGAATCCGTACGGCCCTACCTGGACGCGGTGACCGATGAGAATCCCGACCGGCGGCTGCGCTTCTATCCGGGTTCCCCGAGGCTCGTGCGCCGCCTGCTTCGGTCGGGCGACCGGATGGTGCTGACCGAACTGAACAAGACCGATTGCGCGCAGCTCGCCGAGGTGTTTGCGCGCGACCGGCAGGTGCAGGTGCAATTGATGGAC
>DATKEK010000385.1:0-2334 GCA_035512195.1 Burkholderiales bacterium | reverse complement strand
AGTTCATGCCCGGCGATGCGGTGGTGTTCCGCACCGGCTGGACGAAGTACTGGATCACCGACAACAAGAAGTACAACGATGGCAACCCCGGCATCGGCATGGAAGTCGCACGCTGGCTGGCCGAGGAAGTCAAAATCGGCGTCTGGGGTGCGGATACCTGGCCGACGGAAGCCGTGCCGAATCCTGACCCCGCGTGCGTGTTCTGCGTGCACCAATACATGCTGGCCCGCCACGGCATCGTGAACCAGGAAAACATGAATCTCGACGAGCTGTCCAAGCTCAAGGTCTACCGCTTCATGTACACCTACACGCCTGTTCCGATCAAAGGCGGCACGGGTTCGATTGGCGCGCCAGTCGCGACGTACTAAGAAAGCGATCTAGCAACAGTTCTTTCAAGGGGAGGCGCAAGCCTCCCCTTTTTCATGGCTGCGACTGCTTCACCCAGGCGCGCATGTCCCACGGCTGGTACAAAGTCCAGATATAGTCGCTGGTCGCATTCTCGCGCAGCGCGTGGATATCCTGCCTCTCCGCTTCATCGAGAAAGGCCTGAAACACTGCCTCGCTCGGAAACTCCACCACGATCAGATAGCGACGCTCGATGTCGCCGTGCATGTTGCGGACCGGATCGCGGCCGGAAGCCACCACCCGTCCGCCCATGCCATAGATCATCTTGCCGGCCTTCACCGAGTAGTCCCGGTACTCGTCTTCCCGCCCCGGCACGAGATTGAAAACGTTCAGCGCGTATACCATCAAGCCTCCGTTTTTCCGATTGCACGTGTTGAATGCCGCGGATGCTGCGGCGCAGCATCATCGCACGCCCGGCACTTGCCCATGCCGCCCACAGAAATCAATTGTGGAAACAGCGCACAAGCCTCCCTATAATGGCCCGAATCGTCGATTCGCAAGCCCAGCCGATGCGCGGCACTTTCGCCAGACTGCTACTGCTCTCCCTGCTGCTGTTCGTGCAGCAGAGCGCGCTTGCGTGTGCGATCTGCTGCGACCTCGAGCGGCTCACCGACGAGCAGTACCACACGGGCAGCGGGGACCCAGATGACTGCGAGAAGTGCGGGTTCCTGTCCGGCGCGGCGAATGCGCTGACGCCCGCTGCGCCTGCAACGCCTTCCGTCGAACTGCTCGCGGTCCAGTCGGCCCGCTGGGTGGAACGCCCTCACCAGACGACCACGGCCGGATTCTACTGCCGCGGTCCGCCTGCTCTCGTTTAATCGTTTTTCGGGGACGCACCGGGCCATCTACCCCCGGCCCGGGTTGTTTCTGCCCGGCTACGGTCAGGCCTTGCCTGATCTGGTCGTGCCCCCAAGCGATTCGAGAGGGCAAGGTCTGACCTTCTTTTTCCTGCCTGCCCGGGCGGACTCGCGATCCCTGCAATACAGGCGCCAAGTCGCACGACTTGCGCTCGCGCACTACAATCCCTGCTTCCTTCTTGTCCATTTCCACATCAGGAGTACGCATGCCGAAGAACATGCAGGTGCTGCTCGCCAGCCGTCCGAGCGGCTGGGTCGAGGAATCCAATTTCAGGATCGTCGAATCCGAACTGCCAAAGGCCGGACCCGGCGAATTCGTGGTCAGGAACCTGTGGCTGTCTCTCGACCCGTACATGCGCGGCCGCATGAACGCGGGCAAGTCCTACACCGCGAACGTGGAAATCGGCGACGTCATGGTGGGCGGCACAGTGGGCGAAGTGATCGAGTCCAGGCATCCGAAATTCAAGGTCGGCGACCATGTTTTCGGCTATCTCGGCTGGCAACTGTATTCGAAGACCGACGGCGAGGGCGTGTATCGGGTGGATTCCTCGCTGGTGCCGATCCAGGCCTATCTGGGTGTGTGCGGCATGCCCGGTGCAACCGCGTGGATCGGCCTGCTGGAGCACTGTGCGCCCAAGGTCGGCGAAACGGTGGTGGTGTCAGCGGCCACCGGCGCAGTCGGCAGCGTGGTCGGACAGCTCGCCAGGCTGTCGGGCTGCCGCGCGGTCGGCATTGCCGGCGGCGCGAAGAAATGCGAGTACGCGGTGAAGGAACTCGGTTTCGATGCCTGCGTGGATTACAAGGGCGGCAAACTCTACGACGATCTGAAAGCCGCGTGTCCGGACGGCGTCGACTGCTATTTCGAGAACGTCGGCGGCGAAGTGATGGACACCGTGTTCCGCCTGTTCAGTCCGTTCGCGCGGGTGGCGCTGTGCGGACTGGTGGCCGATTACAACAAGCCGGAACCGCATGGCGTGAAGATGATTCGCTCGCTGCTGGTGAATCGCGTGAACCTGCGTGGGTTCATCGTGTTCGACCGCCAGGATCTGTATCACAAGGCGATCGGGCAACT
>DATKEK010000384.1:0-9208 GCA_035512195.1 Burkholderiales bacterium | reverse complement strand
GCCGTCCAGCGCATCGCGTACCGGCTGCGGCAGGCAATCCCGGTTCAGCGCGAGCCGTGCCAAGGGCCCCACCAGATACGGTTGGCCGTGGAGCAGGCAATGCAGTGCCGTGGACTGTGGTACCTGCCTTTCCCGGAAGTGTTCGTCGTACTGCTCGCTCGACACGCTGCGGTCCCGATACATCGGATACTCATCCGCATGCCCTGTCTGGCTAATAGCATTATCGCGCCACAGCGCGGAGCCTGCACGCCGGCCGCAGCCTCAGCACTCGGGTTCACCGGGCGCCGGCCGGGGATCCGGATCGAACCCGAACTTCTGCGCGAGCTGCGTCGAGCGGATGCGGCCCACCGGCACGGGCTCCGTGCGATAGTTGAACCAGAACCCGGCGCGCCGCCGCGCGGATTCGGGGTCGAGCGCTTTCGCAAGCGCGTCCACCGGAAGCGGATTTCCACGTGCATCGCAGAACAGGCCCGCCACTTCGTCGAGGTCGCGATCCGACACGGTGCCCACGCCGCCGGCCCAGCGCAGCACCAGCGTGCCCTCTTCGTCCAGCCAGACACCGCTGAAGTGTTCGATCTCCTGCCCGGTATGGGTTTGCAGCATGAGCTGCCCCGCGCCGCCGATGGTGCGCAACACGAAAGGCGCATACGCAAGTGTTACGAATACGCGCTGGGGGCCGTTCTGGAAGAACCAGCGACCGCGTTCATCCGCTTCGTAATTGCGCGCGATGAACTCGATCACCCCGGGATTGCCGATGCGTTCCCCCTTGATCAGCCAGTTCCCGCGGCGGTCGAGCGACAGCCAGCTGAAGACCGACGGCACGTTCGGCCATCTAGCCATTCCCTTCAATACAGACTCGTCCATTCCAGTATCCGTATTGCTGCAATTCGGCGGTCTGGCGGCGCATCCCTCACACTGACGCAAGTACGGGCGTGCGGCCAACCAGGAAAAATTCCAGTCTACCCCCTCAATCCCGGATCGACATGGAGTAGCATCTTCCGGCCGGCGAGTGGCTGCCGGCGTGTCTTCCACCCAACCGGGGCGGCCGGCCGTCATGCTGACTTTCTACTATGGATCGGGATCACCCTTCGCGTGGCGCGTGTGGCTCGCGCTCGAGCACAAGCAGATCCCCTACGAACTGCGCACGATGTCGTTCAGTTCCGGCGAGCTGAAGTCCCCGGAGTACCTGCGCATCAATCCGCGCGGCCGGGTGCCGGCAATCGCGGACGGCGGGTTCACCTTGTACGAATCGGCCGCGATCGTGGAATACCTCGACGAAGCCCATGCCGGCAACAGCGCGATGCTGTTTCCGGGCGACAGGGCGCGACGGGCGTTCGTCAGGCGCATCGTGGCGGAGAACGACAACTACCTGGCGCAGGCGAACGAACGGCTGGTCGAGCGGATACTATTCACGAAAATGGAAAACTGGAACGAGGCGGCGATTGCGGAAGCGCGCGACGCTTTCGGCGGAGAACTGGAACGTTTCGAAAATATGCTGACCGCGGACTGGCTGGCAGGAGAGTTGTCCGCCGCCGACCACGCGGTGTATCCGGTCATCGCACTCGCACTGCGCATGCAGAAACGCAAGCCGGAACTCGGCATCGATGCGATGCTTGGGCCGCGCGTGAAAAGCTGGATGTCCCGGGTGGAGTCGCTGCCGTACTTCGAAAAGACCTACCCGCCGCACTGGAAGCAGGCCTGAGCCCGCAGTCCTGCTCAGCCCTTGGGTTTTACCTTGTTCGACACCCGGGCGATGAACCGCAGATTCTCGTCATGGATGCGAATCAGGCGGTCGATATTCGGATGCTTGCCCGGGTTCGCCTGCGCGTTGCTGGCGTGCTCGGCGAACAGTTCCAGGCCTTCCCGCGCCGCATCGGCATGAATGATCCCGTACTTCGATGCAAGGTAATGGTAGACGGCGAGCGAGCCGGACTGCCCGGGCTTGTTCTCGATCGTTGCCTCGACCGTGCCGTCCGTCTGCAGCAGTTCGATTTTCTCGACATGAGCGACAGGCGGGATCTTCTTCAGGTTCTCCGAGAATGCCATGGAACGCCTTGTGACGACACGGGTTGAAATGACTCGGTGTAGACTTTTCCTGCTGGAAGAAAGCAGACGCCAACTATAACCGACTGTGCCGCCCGCGTGCGTCTCGCGGCACTGCAACTACCGGGAGAAAAGCCTCATGCCGTTGCTGTTCGGCGCTGTCGCCGACGATTTTACCGGGGCGACCGATCTTGCGAACACGCTGGTCAAGGCCGGCATGCGCACCATCCAGCTGCTCGGTGTGCCGCGCGATGATCTCGAAGTGCCCGACTGCGACGCGATTATCGTTGCGCTGAAGTCCCGCAGCAATCCCGCGCAGGAAGCCATCCGCATGTCGCTCGCGGCGCTGGACTGGCTGCGGGTAAGGGGCGCCCGGCAGTACTATTTCAAGTACTGCTCCACCTTCGACTCCACCGACAAGGGCAATATCGGCCCCGTCGCAGACGCGATGCTGGACGCGCTTGGCGAAAGTTTCACGGTATTCAACCCGGCTTTCCCTACCAACAAGCGCACCGTGTACAAAGGCTATCTGTTCGTCGGCGACGAACTGCTTTCCGAATCCGGCATGCGTCATCACCCACTGACGCCGATGACCGACCCGTCCCTGGTGCGGGTTCTCAAGCGGCAGACCCCCCATAAGGTCGGGCTGGTGCAACACGGCACGGTGGTACGCGGAGCGTCAGCCGTGCGCGAGGCCTTTGCGCAAATGCAGCAGCAGGGCATCCGTCACGCGGTCCTCGATTCGATCACCGACGAGCACCTGGTCACGCTGGCCGAAGCCTGCGCGGACATGAAGGTGATTACCGGCGGCTCGGGCATGGCGATGGGGCTACCAGCGAATTTCGTTCGGCAGGGCCTGTTGAAGTCGGGCCAGAGCTATGCACTGCCGACAGTAACCGGATCGGCCGCCGTGCTCTCCGGAAGCTGTTCGGTCGCCACCCAGGGGCAGGTAGCCGAAATGGCAAGGAATCACGACGCGTTCCAGATTGACGCAGTGGCGATTGCCGAAGGGCGCGATGTGGCCAACGAGGCACTGGACTGGGCGCGGACCCGTCTTGGCAACCGGCCGTGCCTGATCTATTCCACCGCCGATCCAGAACGGGTGAGCGCCGCGCAGGACAAGCTCGGCCGCGAACACGCCGGCGCGCTGATCGAGGAGGCGCTCGGCAAGATCGCAAGAGGCCTGGTCGCGGCCGGTGTGCGTCGGCTGGTGGTGGCCGGCGGAGAAACCTCCGGCGCAGTAGTGAGCGCGCTCGGCGTGCAGGGACTGCTGATCGGCCAGGAAATCGACCCCGGCGTGCCGTGGACCTATTCCATTGGCGAACCAACGCTGGCGCTTGCGCTGAAGTCAGGCAACTTCGGCGCGCCGGACTTCTTCACCAAAGCCTTCGACCGTATGCAGGCTTCCTGAGCTCGCATTTGTTCGAGAATATAGAATTTCACCACCAAGGCACCAAGAAACTCGTGTTTGCGCATTGTGCGTATTACTTGGTACCTAGGTGGTGAAATTCTCTGAACTCAAGATGAAGTTCGCTTCTCTTGGTGTCTTGGTGGTTAATCGCGGTTTCTTGAGAATGAACGAAACAAAACTGCGGGAAGAGATCTGCTGGTTCGGCAAGTCGATGTTCGATCGCGGCCTGACTGCCGGCAGCTCCGGCAACATCAGCGCCCGGGTGGACGACGGCTGGCTGATGACGCCGACCAATTCCAGTCTCGGGCGGCTCGATCCCGCGCACATCTCCAAGGTCGACGAGAACGGCAAGCTGGTCTCCGGCGACAAGCCGACCAAGGAATCGTTTTTGCACCTGTCCATGTATGCAGAACGGCCGGGCGCAGGCGCCATCGTGCATCTGCATTCGACGCATTCGGTTGCGGTCTCGGTGCTGGACGGCATCGATCCCGTCGATCCGATTCCTCCGATCACCGCGTATTACGTGATGAAGATCGGCAAACTCGCGCTGCTGCCGTACTATTCGCCGGGAGATCCCACGCTTGCCAACGCGGTACGCGAAGTGGCCGGCAGGCATCATGCGGTGCTGCTCGCGAATCACGGCCCGGTGGTGGCCGGGAAGGATCTCGAGACCGCGGTGTACGCGACAGAGGAACTTGAGGAAACCGCGAAACTCTATCTGCTTTTGCGTGGCAACAGGATGAAGATGCTCACTCCCGAACAAGTGGCGGAACTGCAGGCAAAGTACCCGTCCTGATGCGCGGTGCTGCGCCGCGGCGCGCTGCCACGACAACCTGGAGATTGCCCGCCGGATTGACGTCGATCAAATGTGCGCCTTCGTGGCGGGTTAGATTGAGTGCGGTTGCAGGTCGCGAGTCCGCAAACACTGTCTGTTTAATTTCCGGAAAGGAGCGAAGTCATGAAGACAACCCCGGTTATCGTTGCTGTCGTTGCCGCCGCTTTCACGTGGCCGGTTTCAGCGCAGGGTGCAGAGCAGCTGGCTCGCGATCGCGGCTGCATGAGTTGCCACGATGTGTCCCAGTACAAGATCGCACCGCCGTTCAAGGCAGTCGCGCTGAAGTTCAGGGGCAACCCGGACATGGCGCTGCCACGGTTTACCGCGGCGCTGCGCGACGGGATCGGTCATCCGAAATCCGAAATGACCGAAGACGAGATTGCAAAAGTGACTCGCTGGATAATGTCGTTGTGATTGGCTGATCGCCCAGGACGGGCGGGGAGGGTAGGCGCTACGAGCGTCCCTGTTTCTCGGTGCGCGTGCTGGTGTTGTTGCGTTTTGCCGGTGGCCTGGCATCTTTTGCCCGCCGCGTTTCGGACTCGATCTTCTGGCCGACGCCCTTGACCGCCTTGCCGGTCCCGCTGCCGACCTGCTTGCCGACGGTGGTCGCCGCCCTGCCGATTTCCTGTCCGGCGGCCTTGAAGTCCTTCCCCGCCTGACGCATCGCGCGCTTGAACTCGCCTTCTTCGTCCGCCAGGGCGTTGGCGGAATGCGCGCCGATGCCGAGAAAGATCGCCAAAAACAAAGCTGAAAGTCGCATGAGATTCGCTGCCCGCCTGTTACGCGGGCCGAGTGTGTTCAGTTGAGATCGATACGAGCAACCACCGTGCCCGCCCGATCGTGCCTGGCGGTGACAGTGACGGTCTGGCCCTTCTTCCCGCGCACCACCCACTCTGCTTTCTGGCGGTCGGTTGTCTCGTCGGCCGTCGAGCCGGCCCAGGTATTCGCCGTGCCCGGCTTGTAGGCGCGGCCTTCGAGCTGCCCGAGTTCCTCCCGCGGTTTGCCCGTGACCAGCTCGGTACCGGCGGGCAACCCGATTTCGCAGATCACGCCGCGCACGAGCTTTCGTTCGACGGCTTTCTTCGTGACGTAGCTTGGCAGCCAGCCGGTGTTCTGAACCACCACGCGCACCCGCCATGTGTCCGCTCCCACTGCTGTGGCGGAGGATTGCAGCACTTCGAGTTTCGGCGAAATCAGGCTGTGCCAGACCAGCCACCGCGTCAGCGGCGCGATCTCTTTCTCCAGCATCGCGTGCGGCGGGTTGCTCCATGTGTACAGGCTGTCCCAGCCCCCGAGCTCCACCGCGCCCAGTTGCGGATGCTCGAACGCATACCAATCGACGAAGCCCTTGCCGGCCAGGACTTCGTCGTTCCATTTCATCAGCTTCAGGTCGTCCTCGAGCGGATGCTCGCGATACCACTCGATGTACTTCAGGTTCTCGATGCCGGCCTGCCGCTGCGGGCTCCAGATCTCCACCGTCCACGCGAACATGCCGCGGTGATCGTAGGCCCAGGAGTCGAAGTCTCCGGTGATGACTTCCTTCGGGTGGTAACGGAATTCGTGGTACGCGGATGCCGCCGGGTAGCCGGTGATCTCAGTGCCCTTGGCGCCGATCTTCTGGAATGTCCACAGGTCTTCCGCCGGCATCTGCTCGTCCGGCAGGTGCGAATACGGCCGCAGCAGCACGCCGCTGTAGGTGTGGAACGCCACGCCCGCGGCGATATTCGGATGCGCGCAGATGAAGCGTGCGACCGCCGCGATCTCCGGCTCGGAAGCGGGGAAAGGCCCGGCCCCGTGCTGCTCGTCCTCGCCGCGCCAGTACGCCGGAAAATTCCGGTTCAGATCGAGTTGTTGCTTGCGCGGCTGCAGTTTGACGGTCGCGCCATCGTAATTCTCGATCCTGCCTTCCGGCAACACGCGGAAATGCTCCCCGCCGGTTTCCGCCGGCTCGCGCCGCACCAGGATGCGCGGATCCTGTGCACAGACCTTCCACGGTCCGTTCGGATCGCGGATGCGCATGGTGAGGATGCGTCCGTCGCCGTCGATGTCTTCGCGCTTCAGCCCCTCGGTCGGTTCCTCGTCGTACGGGTAGGGGCGCGTGCTCGAGCGGATCAGCTTCGGCACGTCCGCCAGCGCCCATTCCGCGCCGTCCGGGTTTACCCGCGGACAGACATAAAACGCGCGCGTGTCCAGGCAGCGGGTGATGTCCGCGTCGCGACCGTGTCCCGTCAGCAAAGTGTGCAGCAGGTGCAGGCAGGCCATCGAGCCGGCAAGCTCGGTGGCGTGGATGTTGCCGTCCGTCCACAGCGCCGGCTTCTCCGTGTCCGCACCCGTGCGGAAATTCGTCACCCGCGCGACGAAGATGTCGCGGTCCTCGAAGCTTTTGCCGATCGACTCGATGCGGATCAGCTCGGGATGCGCGAGCACCCAGTCCGAAAGTATGCGGACCAGCTCGTCGTAGCGGTAGTAGGTATCGAAGCGGATGCCTGCCATTGCGCTAATGGTTGCTCCGGGGTGCGTTCGTATGCTCAGGCGAGAAACTCGGCCACGATGCGATTGAACTTCTCCGGGTTCTCCATGAACATGAAGTGTCCGCCGCCCTCGTCCTCTTCGAAGATTTCGACCCGCGCGCCGGCGATCTGGCTGGCGATCCATTCCTGCGACTTCGGGTGAAAAAAGCTCGCCTTGCCGCCGACCACCAGGGTCGGCACGCCGATGCGCGGAATCGTGTCGCGCCAGTCCTGCGTGCAGTGATCCACCAGCAGCCGCGCGGCATGCTGCCGCGGAAACTTCAGGTTCTCCGCCAGCGCGAAGTCTGCTTTCTCTTTCGGGTAGGCTTTGGTGAAGAACAGACCCCGCACCACGTCTTCAGTTACTTTCGCGCCGTCCGCACCTGCGATACCGGCCGCAGTGTCGTACAGGCCCTTGGCGTCGAACAGGGCGCCGGCGACCTGCTTCTGCTCGTCGGTCCAGTCCGGCCAGAATACGACCGTGGGTGCCTGGTCGATCAAGATGATTTTCGAGATTCGGTGGCCGCCGAACTGGTCCCAGTAGCTCCAGATTACCGAGCAACCCATCGAGTGACCGGCGATTGTCACCTTGTCGAGCTCCAGCGCTTCCATCAGTTCGTTTACGTCCAGCGCCAGTCGGGCGATGCGGTAACCATACGAAGTTTTCGACGATCCGCCGTGGCCCCGCATGTCCACCGCGATGACCCGATAGTTCGCGGAAAACGCATCGATCTGTGCGCGGAACATGGCGGCGGTCTGCGACCAGCCCGGAATCAGCACCAGCGGCGTGCCGCTACCGGCTTCGATGAAGTTCAGCATCGCGCCGTCGCTGGTGATGTACTGTCCGGGCGCACTGATGCGTCCCTGTGAACGTCCCGGCCTGGGCGGTTGCTCCGGACTGCAGCCTGCCACGAGGCCGGCTCCGAGCGCGGCGGCGCCGAGCATGAACGCCCGGCGGCTGTCTGAGCGACCGTCGCGTTCTTCAGATTCGTCGCGATTCTGCGTATTCATTATGCCTCCTCCGTGTAGTAAATGCTGGGATCGACCGGAACCTGCCGCGTCGATCAGCATGGCGAAGCTTCAAGTATGTCGCGGACTGCGCGGTTTCCGCAAACCCGTGCGTTTGGGGCTATATTCACGCACCTGGTCACGCAGTTGCCGACAACAAACCCGATGCGGTGGGAATACCAGAAAGCGATCCCGGGGCCAACCGGGCAGTCTGGACCTTCGGTGCGACGTGCGTGCGTCCCGCGCGTTCCGTGGCGGTCGCTGTCGGCGCACAGGCCGAGCGGATCGACATGAGCCGCGCGTGGTTCGCAGTGCTCAATCCGGTGTCCGGCGGCGGGCGTGGGCTGCGTCACCGCGCGCGCATCGAGTCACGGCTGCGCGAGGCAGGCGTCGAATGCGAACTTGTCGTCAGCGAGCACGCCGGTCACGCAATCGAGCTCGCAGAGGCTGCCGCGAATCAGGGTTTCCACAGGTTTCTTGCGATTGGCGGCGACGGCACGCTGAACGAGCTGCTGAACGGCGCGATGCGCAGCGGCAAGCTCGACACCGGCGAGGCGACGCTGGGCCTGATCCCCGTGGGTCGCGGCAACGACTGGGCGCGCACGCATCGGATCCCGCATGACTATCGCGCAGCCGCCGGGCTGGTTGCGCGCGGCCGCTGGGTCGCCCACGATGCCGGCCTGGTGCAGCACGGCGAGTCGCAACCGCGCCATTTCCTCAACGTGGCGGGCACGGGTTTCGATGCACACGTCGTGCAGCTCACGCGTGAAGCCCGCTTCGGTGCGTACTCCTACCTCGCCGCACTGCCGATGGGTTTCGCCAGCTACCGTGCGCAGACGCTCGAGGTGATTTCCCCGGACGAGACCGTGTCCGGCGAAGTGTTCGTGGCGTTTGCCGCGATCTGCCGCTACTGCGGTGGCGGCATGCTGGTGGCACCGGATGCGCATTTCGACGACGGTCTGCTCGACATTACGGTGGTGCAGAACATCACGCGGCTCGAACTGCTGCGCAACATCCACCGGCTGTTCAACGGTTCGATCAAGAGCTACGCGAAAGTGAAAACCATGCGCTGCCGCACGGTCGAGATCGCTGGCGCAGTACCGGTCGGCTGCGAGGCCGACGGCGAGCTACTCGCATCGACGCCGCTTCGTTTCAGCGTGACCCCGCATGCCGTGCGGGTGATCGTGCCCCAGGTCGAGTAGCACAGAACAACGAATAATCGGGCGAACCACCAAGGGCACCAAAGGCAACAAGAGTTTCTAAGCGTGTTGCTTTTCTTGGTGCCCTTGGTGTTCTTGGTGGTTTGTTTCTGGCTTCCGTTGCCTGATAAGTGTTCCGAGACGTTCCTGGTGTGCTCACGCAGGTAGCGAGATCTCCGCGGGTTCCACTTCCGCAAGCGTG
>DATKEK010000383.1:0-10581 GCA_035512195.1 Burkholderiales bacterium | reverse complement strand
GTCGGTGTTCGGCATCCGCGGCGGCATCGGCCCGCATCCGGAAGACGTGCTGCACATGAAGCGCACCGCCGACCGCCTGTTCGGTGACCAGTACCAGTGGTCGGTGCTCGGTGCGGGGCGCAACCAGATGTTCGTCGCCGCGCAGTCGGCGGTAATGGGCGGCAACGTGCGGGTCGGCCTCGAGGACAGTCTGTGGATCGGCCCGAAGCAGTTCGCCAAGTCGAACGCCGATCAGGTCGCAAAGATCCGCCGCATTCTCGAAGAACTGGGCCTGCAGATCGCCACCCCGGACGACGCCCGCCAGATCCTGAAGCTGAAGGGCAAAGCCAACGTAAACTTCTAGGCACGAAATTTCTTTCAGCACGAAGGAGCACGAAGGAATACCCAGGAGCACGAGGGAAAAACGAATAGTCGAGTACTCGTTCGGGCAATTGGCACCCGCGGTTTCCTCGCTCCGCATTGGTTCCTGTTGTCCTTCGTGTCCCTTTCTCGCTATTCCTTCGTGATCCTTCGTGTTAACGAGTCTCGCCTTCCAGGGCTTTCTGAGTACCCATCCAGCCAGGCATTCCCGGTGACGGCATCGGCATCGAGATGATCGATGCCGGGCGGCCCGACACCACCAATCCAACGATCCATAAGCTTGCTCCGGTCGCGCAATTCACTCAGAATGCGCGCAGCATCGAGTCCAGCCCGGCTCTGCCGGCCCACTACGGACGGGCAGAGCCGATACGAGACAAGCGAGCACGCCCCTGCCTGTAAAGAAGAAAGCCAGTGTTAACGCCGGCCGCGTCGGCAGCGGCGGGGGCACGCGTTCCGGGAAGCCGCGCGCGACGGCGGCGTCAGGCGCTTCGCGAAACGGCGCGGATCACGAACAGCGCCTGCGCATTCTCAGCGACAGACTGAAACAGAAGAACGCCGAACTGCGCGCGCTCGAGGCGCGCCTGCGGGCAAGCGAGATACTTGCGCGGGATGCCGGCGACGCTTTGCAGGCGAGCCTGGACCGCGAAAAACTCACGCTGGCGTTTGCCGAGATCGGCACCTGCGAGTTTGACGTCCGCAGCCGGATAATCCGCGTTTCCGAAATGAGCCTGCGGCTGCTCGGATTCCGCAGCGGCGAGCCTGACGTTCCCTACGATCGCTACCTGTCGAGCATCCACCCCGAAGACCGCCCGCGTTTCGACCAGGTGCTGCTGCAGTGCCTGGACGGCACCGGCAGCCTGGACATCGAATACCGCGTCGCGCTCATCGATGGCTCCTACCGCTGGCTCAGAACCAAGGGCGACGCACTGCTGAACCTGGACGGCGACCCGATCAAGGTGCTGTGGGTCACTGAGGATGTCTCCCAGCGCAAGGACATGGATGCGCGGGTACGCTTTCTCGCGCATCACGACCTGCTCACCGGGCTGCCGAACCGTACGTTGTTCCAGGACCGGCTGCAGCAGGCGCTCGCAGCAGCCAAGCGCATGCAGACGCGCGTCGCGTTGTTGTTCGTCGATCTCGACCGCTTTAAGGCGATCAACGATTCCTTCGGCCATAAGGCCGGCGACACGGTGCTGCAGACGGTCGCCGCGCGCCTGCGCAGGTGCGTGCGCGAAACCGATACCGTGTGCAGGCACAGCGGCGACGAGTACCTGATCGCGTTGTCTGCGCTGCGCGAGCCGGCCGAGGGCGCACTTGTGGCGGACAAGATTCTGCAGGTTTTCGGCAAGCCCGTCAGCATCGACGGCAACGAACTGACTCTGTCCGCGAGCATAGGCATCAGCGTGTACCCGGACGACGGACACACCATCGAGGACCTGGTGCGCAACGCCGATGCGGCGATGTATCACTCGAAAAGGAACGGCCGCAATCGCTTTGAATTCTTCACCCCGGAACTGACTGCGCCCGCAACCGAGCGTCTGCTGCTCGCCAATCAGCTGCGCCGAGGCATAGACCGGAACGAACTCGTGCTTCACTACCAGCCGAAATTCGACACCGCGAGCAACCGCCTGATCGGCGCCGAAGCGCTGGTGCGATGGAACCATCCCGAACGCGGCCTGATGATGCCCGAGCGCTTCATCTCCATCGCCGAGGAGTCGGACGTCATCCACCTGGTTGGCGAGTGGGTACTGAACCAGGCATGCCGCCAGGCTGGCGAATGGAAAGCGGCCGGGGTCCGGCCGGTGCCGATCGCGATCAATTTTTCGGCATTCCAGTTCCGGCGCAGCGACCTGATCGAAACCGTCGCCGGGGCGCTTACCCGACACGCGATGGAGCCGCGCTTGCTGGAGATCGAGCTCACGGAGAACGCGATCATGCAGGACCCGCGCGAAACCGCGAAGATACTCGACACCCTGAGCGCAATGGGTGTGGCGCTCAGCATCGACGATTTTGGCACCGGCTAT
Organism: Burkholderiales bacterium; assembly: GCA_035512195.1. Lineage (GTDB taxonomy): Bacteria > Pseudomonadota > Gammaproteobacteria > Burkholderiales > Eutrophovitaceae > DATKEK01. Next base: position 8,197 of record DATKEK010000383.1, on the reverse strand, counting down.
TCGAGCCTGAGCTACCTGAAGCGGTTCGCGATCCACAAGCTCAAGATCGATCGCAGCTTCGTCACCGACCTGCCGGATGACCTCAACGATGCCGCGATCGTGCAGGCGATCGTCAACCTGGCGAAGAGCCTGCAGCTGGAGGTGATCGCCGAGGGGGTGGAAACGCCGGCGCAGCTGGAGTTCCTGCGCGGCATCGGCTGCGGTGCGTACCAGGGTTATCTGGGCGGCAGACCGGTGGAGGCCGCCCGGTTCGCCAAACTGCTGGCTTAGCTCTCGCCCGTCTCTTGCAACGCCTTCTGTGCAGCCGCGCAGGCCGCGTCTCCGAAGCACACCACTCTCGCCTCGGTAATTGCATCGTCCTCGCGCAGGCAATCGGCAATACTCTTCATCGCGATTCGGCACGCCTGGTCCAGCGGATAGCCGTAGACGCCGGCGCTGATCAGCGGAAACGCGATCGTGCGCACCTGTTGCCTGATGGCCAGTGCCAGCGAGTTCAGGTAACAGGCCGCGAGCAGTTCGGGCTCACCCGCATCGCCGCCCTGCCAGACCGGGCCGACCGTATGGATGATCCATTTTGCCGGCAGCCGGAACCCCGGCGTGATGCGCGCCTCGCCGGTCGGGCAGCCGCCGAGCCCGCGACAGAAGGCCAGCAGTTCCGGGCCTGCCGCCCGGTGGATCGCGCCGTCAACGCCGCCCCCGCCGAGCAGGCTCTCGTTGGCAGCGTTGACCACCGCATCCACCTGCTGACGCGTAATATCCCCGCGAACCACTTTCAGGCGCTGTGTCATTCGTACACCAGCTTACCGCGCCTCGCGCGACACGGCCAACGGCACTCCCTGCACGACCCGCCCGGTCTTTCTATAATGGTGCAGCCAAGATCCATCCCAAAAAGTCATGCCAAACTCAGCAAACATCCTGGTGGTCGACGACGACCAGCGTCTGCGGGATCTGCTCAATCGCTTTCTCGGCGAACAGGGCTACGGCGTGCACGCGGTCCCCAACGGCGCCGCGATGGATCGCGTGATCGGCAAGGAAAACAGCGATATGATCATCCTCGACCTGATGCTGCCGGGAGAGGACGGCCTGTCCATCTGCAGGCGGCTGCGCGCGGCGGGCAAACGCGTGCCGATCATCATGCTGACCGCGAAGGGCGACGAGGCCGACCGCATTACCGGGCTGGATCTCGGCGCCGACGACTATCTTCCCAAACCGTTCAACCCGCGCGAACTGGTGGCGCGCATCAACGCCGTCCTGCGCCGGCAATCTCCCGCCACCAACCTGCCCGGTGCGCCCGACGACAGCAAGGCGCCGGTGCGTTTCGGCGAGTTCGAACTGAACATCGGCAACCGCACCCTGAGCCGCAACGGCAGGAACCTGGGACTGACCACCGGCGAGTTTGCGATGCTCAAGGCGCTCGCCACCCATCCGCGCATGCCGCTGTCGCGCGACAAGCTGATGGAGCTCGGGCGCGGCCGCGAGTACGGCGTGTTCGACCGCTCGATCGACGTGCAGGTATCGCGTCTGCGCAAGCTGATCGAGGACGACCCGGCAAAACCCAGATATCTACAGACGGTGTGGGGAGTGGGTTATGTATTCGTGCCCGATGACGAGCGATGAGCTGGCTGCCGCAATCGCTGCTGTCGCGGTCGATGCTGCTGATCGCGATCCTGCTCGTACTCAGCCAGCTGATCTGGTTCGGTCTGTACCGCAGCTATAGCGTCCGCCAGCAGTCGGAGTTCTTTGCCCACCAGATCGCTGCGGTGGTCAGCACCGTCTCTGCGGCGCTGGAAACCATGCCGCCTGCAGCGCGCGAGCGTTTCAGCGAACGCCTGCCCTCGCAACATTACATCCGGCTGCTGCCGGCTACCGCGTGGAACGAGGACGAGATCAATCTCCCGGCCTCGCCGTTGCTGCGGACGATCGGCGAGCAGCTTCGCAGGGAGCTCTCCGAAGACGCGCAGGCACTGGCACTGCTGGAAGACGCCCTGGGTGCGGTGTGGATCAAGATCCTGGTGCGCAACCAGGCTTACTGGGTGGTGTTCTCACCCGAAACGCGCCGGTCGGCATCGGCCTGGGCATGGACGGGCTGGCCCGTGTTCGGTCTTACGCTCGCCATACTCGGTGCCTGGCTGCTGATGCTGCGGGTAAATCGTCCGCTGCGGGCCTTGACCGCCGCCGCCGAGGAGATCGGTTCCGGCAAGACGCCGACGCCGCTGGACGAAAAAGGCCCCACCGAGATACTCACCCTGTCGCGCGCGTTCAACCGCATGTCCTCAAACCTGAAACAGCTTGACCGCGACCGCGCTTTGCTGCTTGCGGGCATTTCGCATGATCTGCGCACGCCTTTGTCGCGTCTTCGCCTCGGCGTGGAGATGGTCGGTGAGAGCGCCGATGACGGGTTGCGCGGCGGCATGATCCAGGATATCGAGGACATCGACTCCATCATCAGTCAGTTTCTCGACTTTGCGCGTGAAGGCGGCAACGAGCCCTCGCGTACGGGCGAGGACCTGAACCAGATCGTGTCCAGCGTATGCGCGCGTTACCTGCGCATGGGCAGTCCGGTTCGCGCGCAACTGCAGCCGCTGCCACCCATGACACTCAAGCCGATCGCCACGCAACAGATGCTGACCAACCTTGTCGATAACGCCGTGCGGTATGGCGGCGGCGAAGTGGAAGTGCGCACCGTGCGCGACGGCGACCGTGCGGTCGTGCAGGTGCTGGACCGGGGGCCCGGAATTCCCGAGGATCAGGTGCAGCATGTGATGCAGCCGTTTTACCGGCTGGAGGCGTCGCGCGCCGACAGCAAGGGGTCGGGCCTCGGCCTGGCAATCGCGGAGCGCGCCGCCCACATGCACGGGGGCACGGTCAGCCTGCTGCCGAGGCCCGGGGGCGGACTCGAGGCCCGGGTGCAGCTGCCGATCGTGCCGCAGACAGATTGAACGCACACCGGGTGTGTCACCCGGCACCACCCATGGTTGCTCGGAGTCTCGCCACGAAGGCACAAAGACGATAACCCCACGCGATCTCCCCATTTTTATTCGCTACGTGACTTTGCGCCGCCATGGCGCCCCCCCCGATTCAACGGCCTTCGAGCGGCCAGCCGGCGATCTCTTCGTAGTGCACGCCGTCGCGGTTCGGCGCCGAGCGCACCAGCACGAAGCGCTCCACGCGCCAGACGATCGGCGCCGGCGGCTGCCATTGCAGCGGCCGGCATTGCGCCTTTCTGAGCAGGGTCAGATGTGGCTTGTACGCCCGGCGCTCCACTTCGAAGCCCGCGTCGCGGGCGCCGGCAGGCAGATGCTCCGCCAGCGCTGCAAGCGGCGCCGGAACCGCACCCGGTGCCGCCCATGCGACGCCGTTATGCTTCCAGCAGCCCGCAGCGTCGAGCGTGAGTTCAAAGGACGGCGAAGAAACAGGCGATCCGAGTTCCAGCGCCGCTTCGCAACGCTCCGGCTCAAGCTCGCCGAGAAACAGCAGGGTGAGGTGGATGCTTTCTGTTTTCGTGACGCGGCCGCCGACTTCCCGGTGAAGCGCACTCGCCCAAGCCGCCAATTCGCCGCGTACCGCCTGATCCGGCCACAGCGCAAAAAACAGCCGCGCCCTGGCATTCATTAGCCGCGCTCTAGCAGCGCAATCGCCTGGGCGGCAATGCCTTCGCTACGCCCGATGGCACCGAGCTTCTCGGTGGTTTTCGCCTTCACGTTTACACGTTCAGCTTCAATGCCGAGGTCGGCGGAAATATTTGCGGTCATCTGTGCCATATGCGGCGCCATTTTCGGCGCCTGCGCGATGATGGTCGAATCGATATTCGCCACCCGGTACCCGGATTGCGTGATCAGTACTGCTACCTTCCGCAGCAGAACGCGGCTGTCCGCGCCTGCGTAGGCCGGATCGGTATCCGGAAAGTGCCGTCCGATATCGCCGAGTCCGGCCGCGCCGAGCAGTGCATCGCAGATCGCATGCAACAGCACGTCGGCATCGGAATGCCCGGCAAGCCCCTTGTCGAACGCGATACGCACGCCGCCGACAATCAGCGGTCGACCTGTCACCAGCGCATGCACGTCGAAACCCTGGCCGATTCTCATTCTCGAACTCCCTGCATGCGCAGGATCGCCTCCGCCAGCGCGAAATCCTGCGGGAAAGTGACCTTGATGTTGGCGGTGCTGCCGCTCACCAGCCTGGGAGACAGGCCGAGCGCTTCCACCGCGCCCGCCTCGTCGGTGACAAGTGCAAGATCGGCCGCCGCCAGCGCGCGCTGCAGCAGCGCATACCGGAACATCTGCGGCGTCTGCGCCTGCCAGTAGCCGTCGCGGCTGACCGTATCGACGACGCGCTGCGCACGATCCGCGCGTTTCAGCGTATCCGCCACCGGCACCGCCAGCAGCCCCCCGACCTCGTCCTGCTCCAGTTCGTCGATCAGGCGGTCGATCAACTCTACCGCCAGGCATGGGCGCGCCGCATCGTGCACGAGTATCCAGTCTGCGTCGCTTACCCGAGGCCGCAGTTCTTCCAGCGCATTTCGCACCGTATGCGCGCGGCTCTCGCCGCCGCAATATAGCGGATGCAGCTTGCCGGCGACGCGCGACGTTTCCAGGCTGGAAAACAGCCGGTCCTGCGGGGACAGCGCCACGTAGACGGCGCGCAGACGCGCATGCGCGCACAATCGCTCGGCCGTATGCAAAAGCATTGGCCGCCCGAGCAGCTGCAGGTATTGCTTGGGCCGGACGTCTCCCATGCGCGATCCGGAGCCGGCGGCCGGGATCAGCGCGATGCAGTCGGACATGAAGTGGCGTTCAGTGGATCGGACGCCATTATCCTTGCGAGCATGGGTCCGCAGCAAGGATCGCGACCGGCTCCTCTATAATGCGTGCCTTTTCCCGCCCGATGAACTCTCTCCTTCCCGCTCGCGGAGAAAAAGCACACTGGCCGCCGCAGGCGCGCTCGGCGGACGCGCTCGTGCTCGCCCGCCTGGCGCAGACCGCGCGGCCTCTGCTGGTGGTGACCGACACTGCGGCGGACGCACTGCGGCTGAGGGAAGAGATCCGCTTTTTCGCGCCCGCGCTGCGCACGCACCTGTTCCCCGACTGGGAAACGCTGCCCTACGACGCCTTTTCCCCGCACCAGGATCTGGTCTCGGAACGGCTGGAGACGCTTTATCACATCTCGCACAACGAGTGCGACGTGGTAGTGGTGCCGGTCACCACCATGCTCTACCGCCTGCCGCCCGCGTCGTACCTGGCTGCCTACACCTTTTTTCTCAAGCGCGGCGAGACGCTCCCGGTGGACGCGCTGCGTGCCCAGCTTACGCTCGCGGGTTATTCGCATGTCAGCCAGGTGGTCTCACCGGGCGAGTACAGCGTGCGCGGGGGCGTCATCGATCTGTTCCCGATGGGCAGCGTGCTGCCTTACCGAATCGACCTGTTCGACGAGGAAATCGACAGCATCCGCACATTCGACGCCGACACCCAGCGCAGCATCTACAAGGTAAATGAGATCCGTCTGCTGCCGGCGCGCGAGTTCCCGGTCGACGATGCCGGGCGCGCCACCTTCCGCAGCCGTTTCCGCGAGAAGATCGAAGGCGACCCGACGCGCAGTCGCATCTACAAGGACGTCTCGCAATCGGTGATGCCGCCGGGCGTCGAATACTACCTCCCGCTGTTCTTCGAGCAGACCGCAACACTCGCGGACTACCTGCCGGAGGCCGCCGTAGTGTGCCTGCACGGAAATCTCGTACCGGCGATCGGCAAGTTCTGGGCAGACACGCAATCGCGCCACCGCCTGCTCGGCGGCGACCCGGACCGCCCGCTGCTGCCCCCGGCAGAGCTGTTCCTGCGCGAAGATGAATTCTTCGGCGCACTGAAGCCCTATACGCGCATCGAATTTGCGCAACCGACGGCGGAAAGCGCGCGGCCCGAGGACACCCTGCCGGACATTGCAGTCAATCGCCGGGCAGACGATCCGCTGGCGGCGTTAAAGCACTTCGTGAACAACAGCGGCATGCGCACGCTGTTGATTGCCGACGGCCCGGGGCGCCGCGAGACCCTGCTCGGCCTGCTGCACGAATACGGGCTGCGCCCGCGGCCGGTGGACGGCTGGAGCGCATTCGAGCAGGACGAGAGTTCTCTGGCGATCACCGTTGGTCCGCTGCACGCCGGGTTCATCGATCGCGATAACGGCATCGCAGTTATCACCGAAAGTGAACTCTATCCGGCGCAGGCGCGCGTGCGCGCAACCCGCGAGCGCCGGGTGTCGGCAGAGAACATGCTGCGCGACCTCGCCGAGGTACGCCCCGGAGACCCGGTGGTGCACGCGCAGCACGGCATCGGCCGTTATCTCGGACTCGCCACCATGGATCTGGGCGATGGCGCGACCGAGTTCCTCACGCTCGAGTACGACGGCGGCGACAAGCTCTACGTCCCGGTTTCCCAGCTCGATGTGATCAGCCGCTACAGCGGCGCCGCGGCGGAAGCGGCGCCGCTGCACAAGCTGGGCAGCGGACAATGGGACAAGGCAAAACGGCGCGCCGCCCAGCGCGTGCGCGATGCCGCCGCCGAGCTGCTGAATCTGTACGCGCAGCGCGCGGCACGCAGCGGACACGCGTTTGAACTCCAAACCCACGACTACGAGGCGTTCCGCGCGGGGTTCCCGTTCGAGGAAACACCGGACCAGGCGCAGGCGATCGACGCCACCCTGGACGACCTGAGCTCGGCGAAATCGATGGATCGTCTGGTGTGCGGCGATGTCGGATTCGGCAAGACCGAGGTGGCGCTGCGCGCGGCATTCGTCGCGGTCTCGTCCAGCAAGCAGGTCGTCGTGCTGGTACCGACCACGCTGCTCGCCGAACAGCACTTTCAGACGTTCTCCGACCGTTTCGCCGACTGGCCGGTGAGAATTGCCGAGCTGTCCCGCTTCCGCTCCGCCAGGGAACAGTCGGTGTCGCTCGAAGGCCTGGCGAACGGCACCATCGATATCGCGATCGGCACGCATAAACTCCTGCAGCGCGGCGTCAAGTTCAAGGATCTCGGGCTGGTAATCATCGACGAGGAGCATCGCTTCGGCGTGCGCCAGAAAGAGCAGCTGAAGGCATTGCGCGCCGAAGTGGACGTGCTGACGCTGACCGCAACGCCGATTCCCCGCACCCTGGCGATGGCGATGGAAGGCCTGCGTGATTTTTCTGTGATCGCCACCGCGCCGCAAAGGCGGCTGGCGATCAAGACTTTCGTCTCGCCCTTCAGCGAAGGCCTGATCCGCGAAGCGGCGCTACGCGAACTGAAGCGCGGAGGACAGATTTACTTCCTGCACAACGAGATCGACAGCATCCGCCGCATGGAAGAAAGGCTGATCACACTTGTGCCCGAAGCACGCATCCGTGTCGCTCACGGACAAATGCCGGAACGCGAACTGGAGCTGGTAATGCGGGATTTCTACCAGCAGCGTTTCAACGTTCTTCTGTGCACCACGATCATCGAGACCGGCATCGACGTCCCCAGCGCGAACACCATCGTCATCAATCGAGCCGACCGGTTCGGCCTCGCCCAGTTGCATCAGCTGCGCGGGCGCGTCGGGCGTTCGCACCACCAGGCCTATGCTTATCTGCTGACACCGGACGACGAGGCATTGCGCGGCCAGGCGAAGAAACGCCTGGAGGCAATTCAGATGATGGAAGAACTCGGCTCCGGCTTTTACCTCGCAATGCACGATCTCGAGATTCGCGGCGCCGGCGAAGTGCTGGGCGAGTCGCAGAGCGGAGACATGCAGGAGATCGGCTTCACGCTGTATGCCGACATGCTGAACGCCGCGGTGCGCGCGCTCAAGGCCGGCCGCGAGCCCGAACTGACCGGAACGCTGAATCTCGGCACCGAGATCAACCTGCACGCCCCGGCGCTGCTGCCGGAGGATTACTGCGCCAACGTGCACCAGCGGCTGGTGATCTACAAGCGGCTGGCGAACTGCGAAACAGCGGAATCTCTGGAAGCCATGCACGAAGAAATCGTCGACCGCTTCGGCCCGGCGCCCGAGCCGGTGAAATGCCTGCTCGAAACCCATCGCCTGCGCATCCTCGGCAAGCCGCTCGGCATCGCGCGCATCGACGCCGGCCCGGATGCGATCGTGCTGCAGTTCGTGCCGGAGCCGCCGATCGATGCCGGCAAGATCATCGAACTGGTGCAGACCCGGAAGGATGCACGCTTCTCGGGGC
>DATKEK010000382.1:0-25508 GCA_035512195.1 Burkholderiales bacterium | reverse complement strand
GGCCCCCAGTTGTACCCTCACTACCTGTCTCTGGAAATGAAGATACGTTCGGTTTGCCTCATCGGAGGTTCCGGTTTTTTGGGTCGGCAAGTGGCGCACTTGCTGGCCGGGCGGGGGGTGCGCGTGCGTATCCCGACCCGTCGCAGAGAGCGGGTGAAACAGGAACTGATCGTGCTGCCGACCGCGGATGTGATCGAAGCGGATGTGCATGATCCCGCGCAGCTCGCGCGCCTGGTCAGCGGTTGCGACGCGGTCGTCAGCCTGGCCGGTATCCTGCACGAGCGACGCAAAGGCGATTTCACCCGCATACACGTGAACCTTCCGCGCAAGATCATCGACGCCTGCCGGGAATCGGCGGTCAGGCGGTTGGTTCATGTTTCCGCGCTGCAGGCATCTCATGACGCGCCGAGCGAATATCTGCGCTCGAAGGCAGGCGGGGAACAGCAGGTGCGCGTCGGCGAGGCAAGTGGCATACGCACCACCATCTTCAGGCCATCGGTGGTGTTCGGGCGCGAGGACAGTTTTCTCAACCTGTTTGCAAAGCTGGCGCGGCGGCTGCCGGTGATTGCGCTGGCATGCCCGAAGGCGCGGTTCCAGCCGGTATTCGTGGAAGATGTCGCGCAGGCGATAGTCGCAAGCCTGGGCATGTCGGATACCTTCGAGCAGACCTACGAATTGTGCGGCCCGAAGGTGTACACGCTGCAGGCGCTGGTCGAGTATGTGTGCCGCCTGTCGGGAGTGAGCAGGCCGATCATTCCGCTGAACGACCGCCTGTCTTACCTGCAGGCATGGGCGATGGAATGGCTTCCGCTGAAACTCATGACCCGGGACAACTACTTTTCAATGCAGGTGGACAACGTCTGCGGTTGCGATTTCCCGGCGTTGCCGGGGTTTCAGCCGACGCCACTTGAGGCCGTCGCCCCCGGCTATCTCGGCGGCCGCGTGCCCCGCGCCAAGTTCTACACGCTGCGGCTACGCGCCGGTCGCTGATCGCTGACCGAGCCACGCTGGACATGGCCCTCACCCTGGTCATCGGCAACAAAGCGTACTCGTCATGGTCGCTGCGGCCCTGGATACTGATGACTCACTGCGGAATCGCCTTCGACGAAGTCCGCATTCCGCTGCATGCAGCGGACAGCAACGCGCGGATCCGCAGTTATTCTCCCGCGGGCAGAGTGCCGGTGCTCATCGACGGGGCGGTTACCGTGTGGGATACGGCTGCGATTTTTGAATACCTCGCGGAGCAATACCCTGATAGAACCCTGTGGCCACGCGACCGGCAGGTGCGGGCGCAGGCCCGCTCGATCAGCGCCGAGATGCATTCCGGCTTTGCCGCGCTTCGGAGCCACATGCCGATGAACGTCCGGCACAGCCTCCCGGGGCGCGGCCGCACACCCGAGGTGTTGAAAGAGATCGAGCGCGTGGTTTCCATCTGGACCGATTGCCGCACGCGGCATGCCGCGGCGGGCCCCTTCCTGTGCGGCAACTTCTCGATCGCTGATGCGATGTTCGCGCCGGTGGTCACGCGGTTTCAGACCTACCAGGTCGAGCTCGACGGTCCGGCGCGCGAATACGCCGACAGCATGCTGGCGCTGCCCGCGATGCAACGCTGGTATCGCGAGGCCCTGATCGAAGCGGAGATGATCGCGGAGTACGAGCCGTGAGAGTCTACGCAGTCGGCGGCGCGGTGCGCGACCAGCTGCTCGGCCTGCCGGTAAAGGACCAGGACTACGTGGTGGTCGGCTCGACGCCGGAAGAGATGGAACGGCTTGGTTTCAGGCCGGTCGGCAAGGACTTCCCGGTTTTTCTTCATCCCGACACGCACGAGGAGTACGCACTTGCCCGCACCGAGCGTAAGAGCGGACGCGGTTACAAGGGCTTCGAAGTGTACGCGACTGCCGACGTCACCCTGGAACAGGACCTTGCCCGCCGCGATCTGACGATAAACGCGATCGCGCGCGATCCGGACGGCGGGATCATCGACCCACACAACGGTGTCGCCGACCTGAAGGCCGGCCTGCTGCGCCATGTCGGGCCGGCATTCGTCGAGGACCCGGTGCGCGTGCTGCGGGTGGCGCGCTTCGCTGCGCGATTCGGCTTCGCGATCGCGCCGGAAACCGATCGTCTGATGCGCGAGATGGTCGCGAGCGGAGAAATCGATCACCTGGTGCCAGAGCGCGTCTGGCAGGAGCTTTCGAAAGGACTGCTGGAAAGCAGGCCGTCCCGCATGTTCGAAGCGTTGCGCGCCTGCGGCGCGCTGGCCCGGGTACTCCCGGAACTGGACGCGCTGTTCGGCGTGCCGCAACCACCCGAGCATCACCCCGAAGTCGATACCGGCGTGCACACCATGCTGGCAGTGGATTTCGCCGCAGGGCGCAGCGAGCCGCTGACCGTGCGCTTCGCGACACTGGTGCACGACCTCGGCAAGGGCGTTACGCCGCGCGAACTGTGGCCGAAGCATCACGGACATGAGCAGAAGAGTGTCGGGCTGATCCGCACGCTGTGTTCCCGCCTGCGGGTGCCGAACGACTGCCGCGATCTCGCGATCCTCTGCGCGCGCTTTCACGGGGACGTGCACCGAGCGACCGAACTGCGTGCCGCGACGGTGCTGAAGATCCTGTCGGCTGCCGACGTGTTCCGCAAACCCGAGCGGTTCGAACATCTGCTTGCCGCCTGCGCCTGTGACTTTCACGGACGTCCCGGCTACGAGAAGCTCGACTACGCGCCGGCGGCGATTCTGCACGCGGCCGCGAACGCAGCCCGGAGCGTGGATGCCGGCGCGATTGCGGCCAGGGCTTCCGATCCTGCGGAGATTGCGCGGCAGCTTGGCACCGCGCGCCTGGCGGCGGTCACCGATGCATTGGAAAGGGTGCGTCAACCGGGCTAGATCCGACGCGTTGTGCTGGTGCGTCCATCACAACCGAAGGAGACTGACATGCCCCGAATGAATTTCCGGATTGCTGCGATTTCTGCTGCGCTTTTCGCGTGCGCGATCCCGGTCCAGGCACAGGAACATCATGGCCGACTTGCCGAGGCCTTCGCCCGTGCCGATACCAACAGCGACGGCATGCTCGACCGGCAGGAAGCACTAGCGCTGCCGCGCATTGCACGCAATTTCGACGCGATCGACGCCGACAACAGCGGCAGCATTACGCTGGGAGATATCCGCACGCACATGCACGCGCAGGCACAGTTGCGCCGCGAGCGCGGAGAACAGCGGTTTGCCGCAGCCGATGCCAACGGCGACGGCGTGCTGGACCGCGAGGAGGCGCAGGCGCTGCCGAAGATCGCGCGAAATTTCGATGCGATCGATTCCGACAACAGCGGCACTGTCAGCCACCAGGAACTCATCGAGTACCGCAAGGGCAAACGGCAGGCGCGCAACCGCTGAGCTGAACGGCGCTGCAGCGAAAGCGGGCAGCCAGGCTGTCCGCTTTCGCGTGTCTGGCAGAGAGATCCGGGCAGGGTGGCTTTGCGTGCACCACGGTTTCGAGGCAAGGGAAACAAGGTCGTTTCGGCTAAAATGACCGCGTTTATCCAGGCAAGGAATACCCCTTGATCGAACTGTACACGTGGAGCACACCCAACGGCCGCAAGGTCTCCATCATGCTCGAGGAACTCGGGCTGCCCTACACCACACATGCAATCGATATCGGGAGAGGCGAGCAGTTCACTCCGGAGTTCATCGCCATCAGCCCGAACAGCAAGATTCCCGCAATCGTCGACCCGCATGGACCGGACGGGGCTCCATACGCACTGTTCGAGTCGGGTGCGATTCTGCTCTATCTGTCCGAGAAGTCCGGCCGCTTTATGCCGGAACGCAAGGCCGATCGCTTCGAGACGCTGCAGTGGCTGATGTTCCAGATGGGTGGAGTCGGCCCGATGCTCGGCCAGACGCATCATTTCCTGCGCGCCGCGCCCGAACCGGTACCGTATGCGATCGAGCGCTATAAAAAGGAAACCCGGCGACTGTATGGCGTCCTCGACCGGCATCTGGCAGACCGCGAGTTTCTGTCTTCGGAGTACTCGGTGGCGGATATCGCCACCTATCCGTGGATCGCGCGGCACGAATGGCACCAGGTCGTGCTGGACGACTTTCCGGGCGTCAATCGCTGGTTCGGCGAGATCGGCGCACGTCCGGCGGTGCAGCGCGGGATGAAGGTCCCCTCGCCCAGGTAGCGCATCGGGCACCGGTAGCGCATGAGCACGCCTCCTGCCCGAGTAGGCAAGTATCCGGTCATGCGCGAACTCGGGCGCGGCGCCACTTCGCGCGTCTATCTCGGGCGCGACCCTTTCAACAATCGCGAGGTCGCCATCAAGGTGGTGCGCGCCGAAACCGATGTCGATACCGAGACGCGCAGGCGCTTTCACAAGGTGTTCCTGAACGAAGCAGCGTTGGTCGGCAAGCTGATGCATCCGCACATCATGGAGATCTTTGACGCGGACGTCACCGATGATTTCAGCTATATCGTCATGGAGTACATCGACGGCCCGACGCTCGAGCACTATTGCGAGATGTCGCGGCTGCTGCCGATGGAGCGCGTGGTGGAGATCGCATTTAAATGCAGCCTCGCCCTGGATTTCGCGCAACGCCATGGCGTCATTCACCGGGACATCAAGCCGGCGAACATCCTGATCGGGCCGAACAACGACATCAAGATCAGCGACTTCGGTGCCGCCAAGTTCGATGCATCGGAACACACCATGCTGGAAGGCATCGGCTCTCCCGCATACATGTCTCCGGAGCAAGTGCTGGAACAGGAACTGAACCAGCAAACCGATATCTACTCGCTGGGTGTGGTGATGTATCAGCTGCTCACCGGCAAACTGCCCTTCGTTGCGTCGAACAAGGCGAGCCTGCTGTACCAGATCGCGCACATGGAGCCGGTGCCTCCCGCCGTGCACCGGGTCGATCTTCCGGCGGCGCTGAACGAAGTGGTGATGCGCGCGCTGGCGAAGAACGTGAGGCAGCGCTTCCAGAACTGGGTGGAGTTCAGCCGGGCGCTGACCCAGACCTACCGTCATCTCGAACTTCCAGCGGATTCCGTCACTGACAGCGAAAAGTTCGCCGCCGTCAAGGCACTGTCGTTTTTCCGGGATTTTCGCGACGTCGAGATCTGGGAGATTCTCAGGATCGGCGCATGGAGACAGCATCCTACGGATAAAGCCGTTATTCGCGAGGGCGATGTCGGCGAGAGCTTCTTCGTCATCGCGGACGGAGAAGCGCAGGTCTCCAAGGCGGGACATGCGCTGGACACGCTGCGCGCGGGTCACTGCTTCGGAGAACTGCTGTATTTCGAGGACATTCGCGCGCGCCGCATCACCACGATCACCGCCAGCACCGCGCTTACGGTGATCGAGATCAATGCCCAGGCACTGCAGCAGGCCTCCGATGCGCTACAGAAACAGTTCAACAAGGCTTTCCTGCGGATCCTGATCGACAGGCTGACCTGGGCCAACAGCCGGCTGTCTGCAAAAACGGACTAGCGACCGCGGAAGGCATGTTCGAAATGCGGCGTAAGGACCTCTTCTCGAATCGTTGCAATGCGCCCGTTTGATTCTGTTTACAGGCCGCTCGCAGAAGAGAAATGGACGCCGCCGGCCGGCGATGGCTGATCGCGATTCCTCACCGTCGCCGGACAACAACGCGCGATGCCCGCGATGCTCGCAGGAGTTCCACTGCGGCATCGCGGATCGCGCGCCGTGCTGGTGCGCGACAGGCTTTCCCCATGCAGTTTCGGGAGAGGCCGGCGGCGCATGCCTGTGTGCCGACTGCCTGGCTGCGAAAATCTCGCGGCAGGCAGATGATGGGGATCGAGTTATCTGACGAGCAGGACCGGGACCTGCGAGTGGTGAACCACCTTCATCGCCACCGAGCCGAGCATCGCGCCCTTGATTGCGCCCAGACCGCGGCTGCCCATCACGATCAGTTCGCAGCCCTTCTCCGTTGCATAGTCGACGATCGTGGCGCCAAGCTCGCCAACGCCGATATGGTGCCGGTAGGCAATGCCGGCGGTATCCAGCATCGCGCGCGCCTGCTCCAGCGACTTCAGACCTTCCTCGCGGTAGTAGTCATTCAACTGTTCCTGCGAGATGAACATCTTCACCGCCCCGGAAGCGATCGGCAGCTGCACGTTCAGCAAATGCACCTCCGGCGATTCGCGATACAGGTGCGCGTGCTCGGTCAGATAGCGGACCGCGCGCAGTGCATCGTCTGATCCGTCGGTGGGCAACAGAATTTTCAGCATGGTTCGCCTCCTTGCGCGATCATCGCGGACCGCGGTCTTCTTCCGCCAGATCGATGATCTTCTTCTCCGCGGGCACGCGCCTGGACGCCAGCAGCTTGCCGGTTCCCACCACCAGCAACGCGCCAACCGCAGGCGCCAGCCAGTTCAACCAGGCCGCCTCGGCCGCGACCCAGTCCTTCACCACCGGGTCGTGAACCGCCATCGACAGTCCGACCCAGCCCAGCAGGCCGCCGCCGATCAGGATGATGAACGGAAACCGGTCCATCAGCCGCAGGATCAGCTGGCTCGCCCACACCATCAGCGGAATGCTGAGCGCCAGACCGAAGATCAGCAGGAACAGGCTGTCACGCGCAGCCGCCGCCACGGCGATGACGTTGTCCAGACTCATCACCACGTCAGCCACGATAATGGTGCGGATCGCGCCGAGCAGATTCCCGGAGGCCTGGATCTGGTGACCGCCGCTGTCGTGCTCGGGCTGGATCAGCTTCACCCCGATCCACAGCAGCAGCACCGCACCGACGATCTTCAGGTATGGAACCGTCAGCAGGCTGACCGCAAAGAACGTCAGCGCAACCCGCAATGCGATTGCGCCGAGTACGCCCCAGAAAATGCCGAGCCGGCGCTGCCTTGGCGGGAGATTGCGGCAGGCAAGGGCAATAACCACGGCGTTGTCGCCGGACAGCACGAGGTCGATCAGGATGATCTGAACGACCGCGATCCAGAACTGCGGGCTGCCGAAATCCATCGGAATACGCTGCGCGGAACTTCAGCGAAGCACGGACTTCAGCAGCTTGCCCATTTCCGCGGGATTCCTGGTGACCTTGATGCCGCATGCTTCCATCACCGCGAGTTTCTCGGCTGCGGTTCCCTTGCCGCCGGAGATGATTGCGCCGGCGTGACCCATGCGCTTTCCCGGCGGCGCAGTGACCCCGGCAATAAAGCCGACCACCGGTTTGCGCATGTTGTCCTTCGCCCATTGGGCGGCCACTTCTTCGTCGGTGCCGCCGATCTCGCCGATCATGATCACCGCTTCGGTCGCGGGATCTTCGTTGAACAGTTTGAGCGCGTCCGCATGTTTCAGGCCGTTCACCGGATCGCCGCCAATGCCGACCGCCGAGGATTGCCCGAGACCCAGCTCGCTTAGTTGCGCCACCGCCTCGTAGGTCAGCGTTCCCGAACGCGACACCACGCCGACGGGACCTCTTCTGTGTATATGACCGGGCATGATGCCGATCTTGATTTCGTCCGGCGTAATGACGCCGGGGCAGTTCGGCCCGACCAGCAGGGTACGGCTGCCCTGCTTGCGCATGCGGTCGTGCAACTCGATCATGTCGCGCACTGGAATGCCTTCGGTGATGCAGATCACCAGATCGAGTTGCGCATCGACGGCTTCCTGGATTGCCGCCGCCGCGCCCGCCGGCGGTACGTAGATCACCGATGCGGTGGCGCCGGTTTCGCGCCTGGCCTGCTCCACGGTGGCGAAGATCGGCACGCCCTCGAAATCCTGCCCGGCCTTGTTCGGATTCACGCCCGCCACGAAGCACGCTTTGCCGTTTGCGTATTCGCGACACGCGCGGGTATGGAACTGGCCGGTCTTGCCGGTGATGCCCTGGGTCATCACCCGGGTGTTCTTGTCGATCAGAATCGCCATGATCAGTGCCCGCCCTTCGCCGCCGCCACCACGCGTTGCGCGGCTTCGCCCATATTGTCCGCTGAGATGATCGGCAGGCCGGAGTCGGCGAGGATTCTGCGGCCGATTTCTTCGTTCGTGCCTTTCATCCGCACGACCAGGGGCACGGAAAGCTTCACCTGTTTTGCCGCCGCGACAACGCCTTCCGCGATCACGTCGCAGCGCATGATGCCGCCGAAGATGTTCACCAAGATGGCTCCGAGCCTGGGGTTGCGCAACATGATCTTGAACGCCTCGGTCACCTTCTCGGTGGTGGCGCCGCCGCCGACGTCGAGAAAGTTCGCCGGTTCGGCGCCGAACAGTTTGATCGTATCCATGGTCGCCATCGCCAGCCCGGCACCATTGACCAGACAGCCGATATTGCCGTCCAGAGAGATGTAGGACAGGCCGTGCTTCGAAGCCTCGATCTCATCCGGATCCTCTTCGTCCAGGTCGCGCATTTCGACGATATCCGGGTGCCGGAACAGTGCGTTCTCGTCGAAGTTCATCTTGGCATCCAGCGCGAGCACGCCGCCCGTTGAGGTCAGAATCAGCGGATTGATCTCGGCAAGCGAGGCGTCGGTTTCCCAGAATGCGCGGTACAAGCCCTGCAGCACGTTGCGGGCCGATGACTGTGCGGCGTCCGGCACGCCGATCGCTTCGGCCAGGCGATCGGCTTCGGCGGCGGTCAACCCGGTCTGCGGGTTAACGAACACACGATGGATCTTCTCCGGTGTGAGTGCAGCAACTTCTTCGATGTCCATCCCGCCTTCGGAGGAGGCCATAACGCAGACTTTCTGGCTACCGCGGTCGACGACGATGCCAACATAGAGTTCCTTGCTGATATCCGCGCCCTGTTCGACCAGCAACCGGCGGACTTTCTGTCCCTGTGCTCCGGTCTGATGCGTCACCAGCTGCATGCCCAGGATGCTGCCGGCGAGACTGCGTACCTCATCCAGCGATCTGGCGAGCTTGACGCCGCCCCCTTTGCCGCGTCCGCCGGCGTGAATCTGCGCCTTGACCACCCAGACTTTCCCGCCGAGGCGTTTCGCCGCGTCCACCGCCTCGTCGACCGAGAAACAGGGGTAGCCTGCCGGGGTAGGGACAGCGAACTTCCGGATGATTTCCTTGGCCTGGTATTCGTGGATCTTCATGAGATTTCTTGTTCGTGTCTTGTTGTTCGTGCTGTACGTGCCTGACTGACGCGCGCCGCGGTCATTCGCGCTGACGGTGTATACGCCGCAGGTTTGCCGACTCGGCTTCCCAGCGCTGACGCGCTTCCTCGGCCTCCTGCTGTGCAGCCTGCAGTTCTTCGCTCGCTTTCTGCGCTGCCTGCTTGGCTTCTTCGTAAAGCTGCTGCGCAGCCGACAGCGTGCGGTAGGCGGACTTTTCCCTGCGCTCGAGATTGCGGACTTTGCTATCGGCTGTATCCATCAGGTTGCGCGCATGATGCGCGCGCACCTGCGCCTGCTCGAACGTCATGTCCGTTTGCGCATACGGGCGCCCGCCTGCCACAAGGATGCCCAGCGCGATCAAAGCGCAGCCGAGCGTCCGTTGTCTGTGACAGGATTTCCCGTGCATTCGTGATTGTTGCGGCTGATTCCGCAGCAGGATGGTGCCGGCAGAGGGAATTGAACCCCCGACCTGATGATTACAAATCAACTGCTCTACCAGCTGAGCTATGCCGGCCCGGAGGGCGATTATAGGCGCGAGCACGCACCCAACGAAACCGCTACTTCACCACCTGCAGGTGAGAGCGCCGGCCTGCCGCTGCCGGCCCGCCGTCATCCGGTGCGTCCTCGTCGGTACGGGATTGCGCATCGTGATCGTCGGCGGGCTGCGTGGCCGCCTGGAACGCGAGCCCCTGTCCAGTCTCCTTGGCGAAAATGCCTCCGACCGCGGCGATCGGAATCGACAGCTCCCGGGATATGCCGGCGAAGCGCGCGGAAAACTGAATCAGCTCGTTGCCGATCTTGAGGTTGCGGGTTGCGTCCGGGCTGAGATTCAGTACGATTTCGCCGTTCTTGACGAATTCCATCGGCACGCGCGTTGTCTCGTCTACCTTCACCGCGATGTACGGCGTGAGCGCATTGTCGCAGCACCATTCGAAAATGGCGCGGATCAGGTAAGGAGTGGTCGGGGTTTCCTTCACTTGCGCATGACTTTCTCGGACGGCGTCAACGCCTCGATATAGGCCGGCCGGCTGAACAGGCGCTCGGCATACTTCATCAGCGGCGCTGCCTGCTTGGGCATCTGGATGCCATAGAAATCCAGCCGCCACAGCAGCGGCGCAATCGCGACATCAAGCATCGAAAACTCGTCGCCCAGCATGAACTTCTGCTTCACGAATACCGGCGCAATCTGCGTCAGATTGTCTCGGATGACCTGGCGCGCCTTGTCCGCCTGCTTCTGCGTGCCACGCTCGATTGCGTCCACGTTCGCAAACAGCTCGTTCTCGAATCGGAAAAGGAAAAGCCGCGCGCGGGCGCGCATCACCGGATCCGCCGGCATCAGTTGCGGGTGCGGAAACCGGTCGTCGATATACTCGTTGATGATATTGGATTCGTAAAGGATGAGGTCCCGCTCGACCAGCACCGGCGTGCGGTTATACGGGTTCATCACCGCCAGATCTTCCGGCTTGTTGTGGAGATCGACGTCGATGATCTGAAAATCCATGCCCTTCTCGTAGAGCACGATACGGCAGCGCTGGCTGAAAGGGCAGGTTGTGCCTGAATACAGTGTCATCATTTTTTTTAGTCCTCCACGCGGAGATTCAGTGCACGTCCCGCCAGTATTCGCGTTTGAGCAACCACGTCAGCACCAGCAGGATGCTCAGTGCGAACAGCACGGCAATGCCGATCTGCACGCGCTGCGTGCGCGCCGGCTCGCCCATGTACACGAGATAATTCACCAGGTCGCGTACCAGCCGGTCGTACTCGGCCGATGTCATGGTGCCGGGCTTTTCGAGCACCAGCCTGCGGCTCTCAACCTTGTGTCCGGCGCGTTCTTCCACGGTGGTTTCCAGGCGCTGTATCCCCTGCAGTTCCCACAGCACATGCGGCATGCCCGCATTCGGAAAGGCGAGGTTGTTCCAGCCGGTGGTGCCCGAGCTGTCGCGATAGAACGTGCGCATATAGGTATAGAGCCAGTCGGCGCCGCGGGATCGCGCGACCACCGACAGATCCGGCGGCGCAACGCCGAACCACTGCCTGGCATCGCCGGCACGCATCGCGATCTGCATGGTGTCGCCCACCCGGTCGCTCACGAACATCAGGTTGTCCCTGATCTGGTCCTCGGTCAGCCCGAGATCCGTAAGGCGGTTGTAGCGCATGTACTCCGCGCTGTGGCAGTTCAGGCAGTAGTTCACGAACACCTGTGCGCCGCGCTGGATCGAGATCGCGTCGCGGGTGTCGATGTTTGCGCGATCCAGCTTCTGCCCTCCGCCGGCCGCGGCTGCGGCAAGCGGGGTCAGCAGCAGCGCAATCAGTAAGCTTCTCAGCATGTCACCCTCTCAGGCTCCGGCCTGGTCTTGTCGATCCTGGTGTACCACGGCATCAGCAGAAAGAACGCGAAATAGACGATGGTGCCGATGCGCGCGGCCACCGTCGCCCGCTCGGCGCCGCCCAGCCAGCCGCCGAACTGCCCCCAGACGGTGGTGGGCTCGGTGCCGAGATAACCAAGCAGCAGGAACGAGGCGACAAACAGCGTCAGAGCGGTTTTGTAGATGGCTCCACGATAGCGAATGGACTTCACCGCGCCGCGGTCCAGCCACGGCATGAAGAACAGAACAATCACCGCCAGGCCCATGGCCAGCACGCCGGGGAACTGCGAGCCGAGGAAAGGCGGCACCGCGCGCAGGATCGAGTAGTAAGGCGTGAAATACCAGACAGGCGCAATATGTTCTGGCGTCTTCAGCGGATCGGCCGGTATGAAGTTGTTGTGCTCCAGGAAGTAGCCGCCCATCTCCGGCGCAAAAAACACGATTACGGTGAACACCATCAGGAACACCACTACGCCCACCAGATCCTTGACCGTGTAATAGGGATGGAACGGAATACCGTCCAGCGGCCTGCCGGAAGCGTCTTTCTTCTTCTTGATCTCGACTCCGTCGGGGTTGTTCGACCCCACTTCGTGCAGTGCCACGAGATGCGCAGCGACCAGCGCCAGCAGCACCAGCGGAATCGCGATCACGTGGAAGGCAAAGAAACGGTTCAGCGTCGCATCCGACACCACGTAGTCTCCGCGAATCCATACCGCGAGGTCGGGCCCGATCAGCGGAATCGCGGCAAACAGATTTACGATCACCTGCGCGCCCCAGTAGGACATCTGGCCCCACGGCAGCAGATAGCCGAAGAAGGCCTCAGCCATCAGGCACAGGTAGATCAGCACGCCCAGGATCCACAGCAGTTCCCTCGGCTTGCGGTACGACCCGTAGATCAGCGCCCGGAACATGTGCAGGTAGACGACGACGAAAAACATCGAGGCGCCGGTGGAGTGGATGTAGCGGATTGCCCAGCCCCACGACACGTCCCGCATGATGTATTCGACCGATGCGAACGCCTGCTCGGCATCGGGCTTGTAGTGCATGGTCAGGAAAATGCCGGTGACGATCTGGATCACCAGCACCAGCAGCGCGAGCGAACCGAAGAAATACCAGAAGTTGAAGTTCTTCGGCGCGTAGTATTCGGAGAGATGCTGCTTCCAGGTCGACGTCAGCGGAAAACGCTCGTCGATCCAGCTCAACAAGGCGGTCATACGGGTCATCGCGTCAGGCTCCCGTGCTGTCCTCGCCGACCACGAGTCTGGCGTCGGAAAGATAGGTGTGCGGCGGCACTTCCAGGTTGGCGGGCGCCGGCGCACCTCGGTAAACGCGACCTGCAAGATCGAACCTGGAGCCGTGGCAGGGACAGAAGAAACCGCCCGGCCAGTCTTCTCCCAATCCGCTCGCCGTGCCCGCTTCCAGCCTCTGCGACGGCGAGCAGCCAAGGTGCGTGCAGATGCCGACCAGCACCAGAAACTTCGGCTTGATCGATCGCTGCTGGTTTCGCGCGTACTCGGGTTGCATCGGGATTCTCGACCTGGGATCGGCCAGGTCCTGCTCCGATTTCTCCAGCAATTCGAGCATGGCCGGCGTGCGATGCACGATCCAGACCGGCTTGCCGCGCCACTCCACGGTCATCATCATTCCCGGTTCGAGCTTGGTCAGGTCGACCTCCACCGGTGCGCCGGCCGCGCGGGCCCGCGCACTCGGAGTCATGCTCATGACAAACGGGGTTGCGACCCCGAGGCCGGCCACCGCGCCTGCCACGCCGGTGGCGGCAACCAGCATCCGGCGCTTTCCCTGATTCACGTTTTCAGCCATACGCCCTGTCCGCGATACGGAAAAAAGTCGCATTCTAACTTATTTGCCGCTTTCGAAAACAGTCTTGTGCATGCATGTATATGTTTATAAAAGATAAATGGCGCGCTACCTGTCTTGACGAGGTAGCGAGTCGGCAAGCGCGGACGCGCCGATGCTGCAACGCCCGCTGATACCATCGCGATCCGCCAGCCGGCAATTCGAATATCCCCAGGGAACAAGGCAAATCAGTGAAAGCAAGAGTGAAATGGATCGAGGGCGTAGCCTTCATGGGCGAAACCGAGAGCGGGCACGCATTCATCATGGACGGTGCGCCGGAAGGCGGAGGGCGCAACCTTGGCCCCCGCCCGATGGAAGCGGTGCTGGTCGGAACCGGCGGATGCACCGCCTATGACGTGGTGTCCATCCTGCGCAAAGCGCGACAGGACGTCACCGACTGCGTGATCGAAATGGATGCCGAGCGCGCACTGCAGGATCCCAAGGTTTTTACCCGCATACACCTGCATTTCGTGGTGCGCGGGCACGGGATCAGGCGCGAACATGTCGAGCGGGCGATTCAGCTGTCCGCGGAGAAGTACTGTTCGGCGTCCATCATGCTCGGCAGGACCGCCGAGATCACGCACGACTTCGAAATCGTGGAGCTCGCCGCGGGCTCAGACCCAATAGGTTGAGCCGGTCATGAGTTTTGAGGTGACCCGCATTGCGTGCTTCACCGGACCGGGCAGCTCCGCCGCGCCATGCGCATGCGCGGTTGCAGCGTGTCGCGCCTCGTCGATTTTCATCTGACGGACGATTTCGCGGCTCTTGTCATCCCGCTCCGGCAGTTTGTCCAGATGACCTTGCAGGTGGCCTTCCACCTGCCGCTCGGTCTCCGCCAGAAAGCCGAGATTCCAGCGGTCGCCCACGACCCCGGAAACCACGCCTGCCGCGAAGGAGGCGGTGTACAAAAGTGGATTCAGCACACTGACGCGCCCGCCAAGTTCGCTCACACGAGTCGCGGTCCAGGCCAGGTGCTCGGTTTCCTCGCGCGCTGCCTGCTGCAGGGCTTCGCGAACCGCTTCGCTGCGGGCGGTGATGGCCTGCCCCTGGTAGAGCGCCTGCGCGCACACCTCGCCGGCATGGTTCACCCGCATCAGCGCGCAGGCATGCCGCCGTTCGGAATCGCTCAACGTTTCCTCCGGGAGCCCGGCGCCCGGCACAGCGCGCACGGATGAGGCAACACCGCACAGCGTGCGCAGCGCCCGGTCGAACTCGGTGATCAATCGATCGACGTCCATGCCGTCATCTGCCGGTTCATTTCTTTCTGAGATAGAACCGGAACTCGCCCCGGTCCTCCGATGCCGACAGCAGGTCGTTGCCGGTCTGCCTGGAGAAAGCCTGAAAATCACGCACCGATCCAGGATCGGTCGCCAGTATCTTCAGGACTTGTCCCGAGCCCATGTCGTTCAGCGATTTCTTGGTGCGCAGGATGGGCAGCGGGCAGTTCAGCCCGCGTGCATCCAGTTCGCGGTCGTAGGAAATGTCATCTGACGGTTGCATTGCGCTGCGTCCCTTCGCGCCGTATCTCTATTCTGCGACGCGCACCGGGAGCCCGCTGCGCACCCAGGCCATCACGCCGCCGGCCAGGTTGTACACCTCCGGCCAGCCGCGCGCGGCAAGAAACGCGCTTGCCTGCATCGAGCGCGCGCCGGACTGGCAGTAAAACACCACTGCGCTGCCGCGGTCCAGGAATTCAACCTGCGCGGGAAGAAGCTGCAAGGGAATATGCCTTGCCCCCTCGATCATTCCGCGTCTGGTTTCATCGTCCGATCGCACATCCACCAGCAGGATATCGCGCCGTGCTCTCAGTGCATGCAGTGCCTGGGGATCTATGTTGGAAAACCCGCTCATTTCAGACGATACAGTCCGGCTTGTGTTCGCCCTGGAGATGATACAACAGCCGCCGCGCGCGATCGTTCCGGACGGAATCTCAGAAAATGCTGATCCTGCGATCGAGCAGCAGCTGCGACAGCCGGGTATTCGCCGCTTCCAGCCGCGACACCAGCAGTTCCAGAAAGGCGGCATTGAAGGCATGCCGGCAGGACTCGGTGGCATGCCCCAGCACTTCTGCGCGAATCTCAATGACCATGATGTCGCCGACCGCGATCACGCTGGCGGTACGCTGAAACTGGCGCTTGCCGAGATAGGCCATTTCGCCGAAACACTCTCCGGCACGAAGAATGTTCAACAGCTTGCCCTGCTTGGTGATCTTGATTTCACCGGATGCCAGCACGAAGAACGAGCTGCCGACGTCGCCTTCCCGGATCACCACGCTGTCCGAGCCGAAACGCACCCATTCCGCGATCCGCAAGACCTGCCAGAGATCCACCTCGCTGAAGCCGGCGAAGAACTCCAGACGCCGCAGCATGCTGAACTTCTCCGCGTCGGGGACGGGGTCCTCGGGGTTCTGCAGATTATTGAACGCGTCCGCCAGCGACTGCGCAAACTCGTCCCAGGTGGCAAACCGGCTGGCAGAGGACTTCTGCAAAGCACGCATGACGATCGCGTCGACCACCGCAAGGGTGTCGGGGCGCAAACTGCTTGGCGGCGGCGGGTCCACATTGATGATCTGGTGCACCATGCTGTAGCTGGTGCTGCCCTTGAACGGCAGCTGCCCGACCAGCAGCTGGTACATCACGACGCCGAGCGAGAACATGTCGGTCTGGTGATTGAGCGACTCCTCCTTCAGCTGCTCCGGCGACATGTACGCCGGCGAGCCGACCCCTGATATCTGCGTGGTCTCGGTGGTAATGGTGAGCGCGGCGCCGAAATCGGTAATCTTGATGTCGGACTCGCCAGCCATCAGGATGTTGGCCGGCTTGATGTCACGGTGGATGATGCCGTGACGATGCGCATAATCCAGTGCCTTGCAGCATTTGAACGCGATTTCGATCACGCGCTGCACCGGCAGCAGATTGTCCGGCTTGACGTGCGGCTCCAGCGTCCCGCCCGCGACGTACTCCATGACGAGGTAGCTGCCGTCCTCGTTGGCGACGCCGTCGTATATCGCTGCAATATGCGGATGGGAAAGCTTGCCGGCCAGCGAAGCTTCGGTCAGGAACAGTTTCTGAAAGCGCCTGCCGTAATCCTGGTCCGCGAGCACCTCGGGCCGAACCAGCTTGATCGCCACGTTGCGGTTGGCGAACGGGTCCCTCGCGAGATACACCACGCTGGTTGCGCCTTTGCCAAGCTCGCGGACGATCTCATACTTGCCGACTTTTTCCATGGCTGGCACGCCATCCCCGTTCTGGCTAACAGGCCTGCCGGCTATGATAGGAAAAACAAGGATATAAAGCGAGTTTTTTGAGTGAAATCGCGGATTTGGCGCGTGCGTGAAGGGCGTCGTCAGATGCCGAGTCTCAGTCGCGACGCCGCTGGTCGGCGTCCAACGCGATCAGTTCCCTGAGGCGCGCTTCGACACTCGACTGCTGGAAGAAATCGCCATCTCCGCTGGACTGTGCCAGTCGCAACTGTTCGATGGCACGTGCCAGGCTGCCCTTCAGAAGATAGGCCTCCGCCTGTGCGCGATGACGCATCAGTTTCTGCCCCAGGGCGTCGTAGCCGCGCGCCTGCAACTCATAATGCCGCGCCTCCACCGGGCCGCGTTCCAACTGGTTCGAGAGAAACTCCACCGCCTGTTGCGGGCGCCCGCGTTCGAGCAGGCTCCGGGCATAGCCGAACACCAGGGCACGGCGGCTCGGATGGGCTCGAAGCGCCTCCTCGTAAAGCGTGAGGCCCTGCTCCAGGTCGCCGCTGCGGACCAACACATCCGCGGCCAGCGCCTTGACCATCGGATGGTCGTCGGCCAGCCGCTGCAGATCCGGCATGGCCTCTGTGGCCTGCTTCAGGTCGTTGGCCCGCATGAGCGCGACCACCCGCCCGTAATGCATGGCGGCCTCGTTCATGTACTTCTTGTCGCGCAGCCGCGTATCGAAATGCTCGACCGCTTCTCGGGGCGTACCCTGTGCCGCCTGCAGGCGCGCACGCACCAGATGGAACTCGCGGCTGTCGGGAACCTGCCGGAACGGAATCGATTGGGTCCGGTTCTGCACGTCCGCCACCCGCTCGAAGGTCAGCGGATGGGTGCGCAGGTACGACGGCGCCCCGCCTTCATACAGGCGAGACGACCGCTGCAGCCGCTCCAGAAATACCGGCATTGCGTGAGCATCGAAGCCGGATTTATCCACGATCTGTAGTCCGATCCGGTCCGCCTCGCGCTCATGCTCGCGGCTGAAATTGAGCGCGCTTTGAATCGAGCCCGCCTGCGCTGCGACAATGGCCGCCTGAGACAGCTGTGCATTCGAGCGTGCCGCAAGAATCGCCACCGCAAGCGCAGCCATGGAGGCAAGCCCGCTGCGCTGCTGCGCAGCGATCATGCGCGCGATATGGCGCTGAGTGACGTGCGCAATCTCATGCCCGAGCACACTGGCCAGTTCGGACTCGCTTTGCGCGGTCAGCAGCAATCCGGAATGCACCCCGATGTAGCCTCCTGGGAGCGCAAACGCGTTCACGCTGTTGTCATCGATCGCAAAGAACTCGAAATGCCCGCCAGGTTCCGGCCCGCTCGCCACCAGGCGATAGCCGATTGCGTTCAGGTAATCCGCCACTTCGGAATCGTCCAGGTACGCCGGACTGGTGCGGATCTGGCGCATGATCGCTTCGCCGAAGCGCCGTTCCTGAAGCGGAGACAGGGCGCCCTGCGAGGCATCACCGAGCTCCGGCAGTTCGTTGCCGAACGCCGGCGCCGACAACAGCACGGAGAGGAGCAGAATAGACACCAGTTTCACGATGCTATGATAGCCACGCAGGCGTTCTAGTTCCTGACTGGGCCGGGCGCCGCAGGTTTTCCGGAGGATACTGCAGTTGAGCAAGTTGACGCATTTCGACGCCAAGGGACAGGCGCATATGGTGAATGTGGGCGACAAGCCCGAGACCTCGCGCGTGGCAGTCGCCGCCGGGCGCATCGTCATGCGTCCGGATACGTTGAAGACGATCGCCGAAGGCGGCGCGAAAAAGGGCGACGTCCTCGGCGTCGCGCGCATCGCTGCCATCCAGGGTGCCAAAAGAACGTCGGAGCTCGTCCCTTTATGTCACCCGATCCCGCTTACCCGCGTGGGCATCGAGTTCGATATCGATCAGGCGGGCCAGGCCGTCACTTGCGTCGCAACCGCCGAAACCCACGGGCGGACCGGGGTCGAGATGGAGGCACTGACGGCGGTCAGCGTGGCGTTGCTGACAGTCTACGACATGTGCAAGGCGGTGGATCGCGGCATGCGGATTGAGGGCATCCGGCTCATCGAGAAACGCGGCGGGAAATCCGGTCACTGGCTTGCAGAGGTCGAATAAGCTTGCGCGCGAACCGCGCTGGCCGGCTGCGGTCTGAATGCATGATCAGGTTGAGTCGCAGCCGCTGGTCGGCGTGCATGGTGGTCATTGCAGGCCTGTTTTTCCTGATGGCCGGCACCCATGGCGGCGCGGAAGACGGGATCAGCACGGGACGGCAGATCGCCCATGACTTCGACAAGGGCAACTGCCTCGCTTGCCATTCCGCGCCGCGCGATGAGCAGGCGGTGACCCTGGCGAACATCGCCCCGCCTTTGATCATGATGCGCGAACGATTCCCCGATCGGGAAGAACTGCGCAAACGGATCTGGGATCCGACCGTGGGCAACCCCGATACGATCATGCCGCCCTACGGCAAGCACCGGATTCTGACCGATCGGGAAATCGATCTTGTTATAGATTATTTGTATACGCTTTAGCACACGCATGAACACCGCATCTCCAGCACGACGACGCCGGTTTCTCCGCAACTGCGGAACCTTGGTCCTGCTCGCGTTCGCACCGCTGCGTGCGCTGGCTGCGCAATGGAACAAGTCTGCGTTCGAGGCCAAGGCTGTTGCGGAGAGCCTGAAGCACATCGGCGCGGACTCGATCGCGGATTCCGGCCAGATCCTGCTGAAGGCGCCGGAGATCGCGGAGAACGGCGCGATCGTGCCGCTGGAGATCACCAGCCGGATTCCCGGCACGCAGACGGTCTATATCTTCGCGGAGAAGAACCCGCAGCCGCTGGCGGCGAGTTTCGAATTCGTCGCCGGCATCGAGCCTTTCGTCGCGACCCGCATCAAGATGAACGAGTCGTCCCCGTTACGGATCGTGGTCAAAGCCGACGGAAAGTTCTACGGCACCGTGCGAGAGGTGAAAGTAACCATCGGCGGCTGCGGCGCCTGATTCAGCCCGAAGGAGAAGGACACGGACATGGCTGACCCGATGCGCATCCGAGTAACGCTGCAGGACAACGTGGCGGACGTCAAGGTGCTGATCTTTCACCCAATGGAGACCGGGCTGCGCAAGGACCCGGTGTCCGGCCAGATCGTCCCGCTGCATTTCATCAAGCGCGTGCACGCGACGCATAACGGCAGGACCGTGCTCGATGCGCAATGGAGTCAGGCGGTCTCACGCAATCCCTTTCTGAATTTCCGGGTGACCGGCGCCAAGCCCGGCGACCGGATCGCGATCACCTGGGAAGACAATCGCGGCGACACCGCCACGATCGAGGCAAAGGCAGGCTGAGTGCGTTTGGCGGCTGGCGACCCGATGCAAAAGTTACTCTACGGAGCGATCGCGCTGAGCTGTATGCTGGCAAGCTGGCCGGGCCACGCGGCGCCGGAACAGGAACGGCAGGAGCTACTCCAGTTTTTCCAGGAACGCTTTCCAGGCATAGCCCTGGAAGAGTATGTCCACGGCGCGCTGATGCTGAGCGCGGACGCAAAGTCGCAGTACGACAGCATCATGGAGTTTCCGCCATTCCAGGGGGAGATCTCTCGGGGTGAGCGCCTGTGGAAGCAGCGCTTTGCAAACGGCGGCAGCTTCGCCGACTGCTTTCCGAACGGCGGACTCAACGTCGCGGGCAACTACCCCTACTACGACGTCGAATCGGACCGGGTGGTGACGTTCGAGATGGCGATCAACCGCTGCCTGCGCGAGAACGGTGAGGCGACATTCCGATATGACGACCGCGAAACGATGGGCGTACTGACCGCCTACGCGCGTACGCTGTCGGACGGCATGCGGCTAAACGTACGTGTGGACAGTCCCGGCGCGGTCCGCAAATACCGTGCGGGCAAGGCGTTCTACTACCGCCGCATCGGACAGCTGAATCTCGCCTGCGCCTCATGCCACATCAACCATGCCGGCAATTATTTTCGCGACGAACTGATCTCTCCGGGGTTGGGACAGCCGGCGCATTTCCCGGTATTCCGGGGCGGCGAGAATCTAAACACCCTGCACATGCGCTATCAGCGCTGCATGGAAGCGATGCGGGCAGTGCCGTTTGCAGCAGGCGGCGAGGAACTGAACAACCTCGAGTACTTTCACTCGTATATCAGCAACGGGCTGCCGCTGAAAGCCTCGGTTTATCGCAAATAGACCGGAGTCCGACGGGCCAAGCCGTTGTCGCGAGTTGCCGCGCGCCCGGCAACTACCACGCATCGAACCGCCCGTACTGCCAGAAGTGCGGCGGCCTGGGTTGCAGCCAGAACGGCATTGAGCCGATTACCTGGTGATATTCCGTTGCCAGAATCACGGTCACCACCGCAGCAAGCATCGCGACCGATCCCATGGTGGTCCGCGCAAGGCTGCTTCGGGCTTCGGCTTGGGTGTGCTGGACCGCGACTGCGGCGCGTCTGCCAAGCAGCCAGCCCAGCAGCACGCACAGCAAGATCTGGCTGTGCGGCATGATCAGGTTTCCGCTGAACAGAGACTCTGTGAGGCCCATGATTATTGGTGCGCTGAGCGCGACATCGGTCGGCTCCAGCTTCACGTTAGCCCGAATCCGCCGTATTGCGAACACAACAATGCACAGCAGCAGGCCGATGCCGGCACCTCCGGCCACGACGCCATAC
This sequence comes from Burkholderiales bacterium, assembly GCA_035512195.1. Lineage (GTDB taxonomy): Bacteria > Pseudomonadota > Gammaproteobacteria > Burkholderiales > Eutrophovitaceae > DATKEK01. The sequence continues at coordinate 4,289 of DATKEK010000382.1, read as the reverse complement.
TCGGACAACAGCTGCAGAGCGGAATTGTGGGGATGCGCGGCGAGCGTGCTGTCATAGTTCATTCCGAACTGCCCCGGCCCGATGCCGAGCAAAGGGCGCTGTGTCACGAGTTCCACGGCCCCGCGCGCCATCACGATGCGCTCGTTCATGCTGTTCCAGTTTCTGCCTACGAGTGCGTTCTTCCTGGGAAGGGGTTCAGCCTCGGCAAACGGCATCACGGCCTGGGTGAACACCAAGGCAATAAACCCGCCGACAATGATCAGGCTCAAATGCGTTCGAATCCATTTCAAGCGGCCTTCGCCCCCGAAGACCGCTACCGCGGTCACGGCCGCAAGCAGGCCGATCCACACGGCGCGGGTACCCACCATCCATTGCAGAGACCAGAGGTTCGCGGCGATCAAGTAAATCAACAGCCGGCCGACCTTGCCGACCTTGAACAGGAAGAGCGGCAGGAGCACCACCAGCAACGTGTAAGCCTGATACTGGCTGAAGAAGCGTACGTTCGCGAACTGCAGAAAAGGGCTCGTCCAGATGAAGGGTTCGCCTTCGATCAGCAGAAGGCACTGCGTGATCCAGAACTGAAGAACCAGCAGACCGGCGCCCGAAATGATAGCGACCGCGAGGGTCTGCTCGGCCCGCGCGCCGATTCGGGATACGACGGCCGACATACTGATGGCAAACAGCAGCAGCAGTGTCACCAGGCTGACTTCGAGCGCGCCGACGTGCGGCGCAGCGGATGCGGCTGCGCTCAACGCGCCTCCGCCGACGAAGAGGAGGATCAGGCCGCGGGGCAGGGTCGCGATCGCTTGCCAGCGCAGCACCAGCGCCGTTGCGATTCCTGGAACAGCTACCGCCAGCGCGGCTGTTACCAGCAGACTCAATTGCATCAGCCGGGCGTTGTCGTAACGGTACCAGGCAATATTGGGTAACCATACCGGACTGAACACGAGGTATGCTGCCCCGAGCAGCAGAAGGGCGACGAATACCGCACCTTGCCTTTCGAAGGTCCTATTCCCCGCAGGCACCATCGAGTGGTTCATGATCGTCTTCGCTCAAGTCGCTCGCTGCCATCCGACCGGACAAAACGACGAGTCATCGGTCCCGGAGGTTGGATGGGGCAAATGAACAATAGCTGTCAAAAAAAAGGGTGTCCATTCGGACACCCTTTCGGATGATGCCGGGGCGCGCATACGCCCCGTACATCAGCTTGCCACCCCGATATCAGCTCGGGCTCTCGGTGTGACCGCCTGCGCTCACGATCACCGCACGGCAGGAACCCGGGAGGAACTTGTTGATATCCGCAGTGTTCGCCGGATTCGGGCCGCAGTCCCAGCGGGCGACCGCATCGCCGGCCGCAGGAACAAACGTACCGGCCGCGTCAGCCCAAGGCTTCAGGATGATCGAGTTGCCGTTGACGGTGGTATTGATGCCCTGAGCCACGACGAGCACCTCGCCCGCGGTGTTGGTCTGGATCGAGTCCACGTACCTCGAGGAGGCCCCGGCGGTTGTCAAACTGGTTTCGCAGCCCCACTGGCCCGCACCCGGGAGGACGGAACTGGACTGAATCGCTTCGGTTACGCTAGTGCGGCACGCGGACGCCGCAAGTATGACTTCAGACATCTTGGCGCGGGCGGTGTAGTCCTGGTACGCGGGCAGCGCCACCGCGGCCAGAATACCGATGATCGCGACCACGATCATCAGTTCGATAAGGGTAAAACCCTTTTGGACGGCCTTCATGACATGACTCCTTCGAGGTTGATTATCAAAAACACACCCGATCTCCCGTGTGTTCGGGTGGAGTATGGCAAGGTGCGTGCCAGCAGCATCACGCGGCTATGCGGCATCATCACGACCCCGGTGAAAATCCCATTAATACTCTAAATAACAATAAGATAAAATGGCTTTCTAGAGCCGCAATCAGGAGCGCCTCGTGTCGCCTGTCATGCGATCTTCAAATGCTGGATTTCCGTTGCGGATCAGTGCGACAGGGACGCAGGGGTGACGCGGGCAGTTACTGACGCAGTTTGTCAGTGCGCCGGGTAGCCCGGGATATGGGATTCGTCGACCTCGTCTATCTGCTCGGGGTCCAGAAATTGTTCGGCATACTTGAGGTAGACCTTTTCACGCACGAATACGTCGAAAAGGTCGGGATCGACATGCCCGTTCAGCTTGAACTTGCCGAGGATGTGCAGCGACTCGCTCAGCGTCTTGCCCTTCTTGTACGGTCGGTCCTTCGCAGTGAGCGCCTCGAAGATGTCGGCAATGCCCATCACGCGGGCCTGCACCGACATCTCCTCCCGCCTGAGCCCGCGCGGGTAGCCCCTGCCGTCCATCCGCTCGTGATGCCCCCCCGCGTACTCGGGCACGTTCTTGAGGTGCTTCGGCCACGGCAGCGACTCGAGCATGGTGATCGTGACCTCGATATGGTGATTGATGATCTGACGCTCTTCCGCGGTCAGAGTGCCTGAACGTATCGTGAGGTTCTGCAGTTCGTCCTCTGTCAGGAAGTCCGCTTCGTTGCCGCTTTCGTCTCGCCAGCGATAGGCTCTCGATATCCGCCTGATCCGCTCCTGGTCCTCGGGCGGCATCGCCTCGGTGCCGTAGTTCGCGAAGCGCAGAAACTCGCGATCCTCGTTGATCTGGTGCAGCCTGACCTTGAACTCGCGTTCCGCCTTCGCCCACTCGCCCCCCGGACCGGACGGCGCGGCAAGCCTGGCCTTCAGCATCGCGATCTCCGCATCGCGCTTGAGGATCTCGAAACGGCTGTCGATCAGGCCGATACGGTCAAAGATCGTCTGCAGCTTGGTGGCCTTGTCCACCACATGAACCGGCGTGGTGACCTTGCCGCAATCGTGCAGCAATCCCGCAATCTTCAGTTCGTAGCGGTCCTTGTCGGACATGCCGAATTCGGCAAGCGAGCCGGCCGCGGTCTGGTTCACCGCCTCCGCCAGCATCATGGTTAGCGCGGGAACCCGCTGGCAGTGCCCGCCGGTGTATGGGGACTTGTCGTCAATCGCGGCGTTGATGAGATTGATGAACGACTCGAACAGGTCTTCGAGCTGACTGATGAGTTGCCGGTTGGTAAGCGCGACCGCGGCCTGCGAAGCCAGCGATTCCGCAAGCTGCTGGCTCGCCTCCGAGAAAGACACGATTTCGCCGGTATTGCGATCGACGGAGTTGATAAGCTGTAGCACTCCGATGATCTCGTCCTCGTGGTTCTTCATCGGCACCGTGAGGAAGGATTTCGACCGGTAGCCGGTCTTGCGGTCGAAGCTTTTCGTCCCGGAGAAATCGAAACCGTCTGCGGTGTATGCGTCCGCCACGTTCACCGTCGCGTCGTGCAGCACGGAATACGCGACGATCATCGAGTTGTTCGGATTGCCGTCGTCGTCGTACAAGCGCACGGGGTAGAACGGGATATCGGTTCCGGTGGTGCCGCCCATTGCGATGCCGAGGGAGTCGGTGCGCAGGATCTCGAAATGCACCTGCTTCTTTTCATTGTCCACGCGATAGAGCGTGCCGCCGTCCGCATTGGTGATCTTCTTGGCGGCGACAAGTATCGCCTCCAGCAGCTTGGGCGTGTCCTTTACCTTCGACAGCGATATGCCGATCTCATTCAGCTCATCCAGTCGTCTCAGCAGGTCGGAGGCGGTCGGCGCATTCATGGGCGGCAGTCCGGCAGTGCGGGCACGGTGGGCGTGGGCAAAGGTGTTACTTGATGCAGACCGCCCTGACCTGGTGGATATCGGTGATGCCCTGTAGAACCTTCTCGATGCCGTCCTGTTTGAGCGTTCTCATGCCCTCCTCAAGACCGGTCGCCAGAACCTCAGCCACGCGCGAATGCTCCTGAATGTGCTTCTTCACCGTGTCGGTGCCCAGCAACAGTTCATGCAATCCGACCCGGCCCTTGTAACCGGTGCCGCCACACACTTCGCAGCCGACGGGCGTGTACAGCGTGAACTGCCCTTTGTCATCGGCAAGGCGTTTGGTCCAGTCGCGATAAACCACCTCATAGGCGCCCTTCGCGTCTTTCTTCCAGCTCGATGTGTTCTGCAGCTCCAGCGAGTACTCGTCGAGCAGTTCCTTGATCTCCTGCTGATTGGCCACATGCGGAGTCTTGCACTTGCTGCACAGGCGCTTGGCAAGACGTTGCGCAAGAACCCCAAGCAGCGCGTCAGCGAAGTTGAAGGGGTCCATGCCCATGTCGAGCAGACGGATGATCGATTCCGGCGCGCTGTTCGTGTGCAGGGTTGCGAATACCAGGTGGCCGGTCAGCGATGCCTCGATGC
>DATKEK010000381.1:0-2393 GCA_035512195.1 Burkholderiales bacterium | reverse complement strand
TTCCATCAGTGGCGTGAGCCACGTGCTGTGGGCGGACCAGCCGGTATCCGCCGGAGCGGATGGGAGAAATGCGGTCTTCTACGGCGATGCCGCCATAGACCGCAGCCCGTGTGGCACCGGTACCTGTGCCCGCATGGCGCACCTTGCCGCGAAAGGTGAACTCGCGGCCGGGGATTGCTTCGTGCACGAGAGCTACATCCACAGCCGCTTTATCGGACGCGTCGAAAGCACCACAAGGCTCGGCGACTACGACGCGATCGTGCCGTCCATCGAGGGTTCGGCCATCTCGACCGGCCACAACACGATCTGGATCGACAGCGAAGATCCGTTCGCGGCTGGATTCCTCGTCCAGTGACAACGGCCGCAACCGGGAAGGAAACAATGCAACTGATCCGATGGGACGACGTTCCGCTGGAAATTGTCAACGACAGGATGCATCGCAAGATCGTAACCGGCGAGCGGATGACCGTGGCCCGCATCTGGTTTAAAGATGGCTTCCTGGTGCCGCAGCACAGTCACGAAATGGAGCAGATCACCCAGGTGGTGTCGGGCACGATGCGATTCAGCTTCGGTGTCGACCGCACCGAGGTGGTGGACGTCGGTCCCGGCGAAGTGGTGGTCATTCCGTCCAATCTGCCGCACGAAGCATTATGCATCGGCGACGTGGAGGAAGTGGATATGTGGTCCCCGCGGCGCGACGACTGGCTGAACAAAACCGACGATTACCTCAGAAACAGCTAGTGCCCTGTAACAGCGGAAGCGGAAGTGGGATCGCGAACCAATGGCGGTGGCTGGCGCCGGTCTAGGTGCGAAGCCGATAGCGGTAGCTATCGCCTGAGTGAAGACCAAGCCAGGCGCCGCCAGACCAAGCGAGATTCGATTCCGCTTTTTACAGGCCCCTAGTGACGGCATCGGCCGGGAATATCTGCCAATAGCATGAGTTCCGGCTGAGCACAACCGGCTTTTTCACAGGATGCCGCGTTGCGCGTGCGCGCCCTTCCGGTGTTTAATGCGCCCGCTGGTTTCAACGTAGAATTCATGCAAAAGCCAACCATAGAAGAGTTCAGGCAGGCCCTGCTTGACCGCCTCGTTTATTCCGTGGGCAAGGACAGCAGCCACGCGGTGCCGAGGGACTGGTGCGTCGCGCTGACGCTTGCGATTCGCGACCTCATCGTCGATGCATGGATGGAGACGACGCGCAGAACGTATCGACAGAGAACCAAGCGCGTGTACTACCTGTCGATGGAGTTTCTCATCGGCCGACTGCTGGCGGATGCGATGTCCAATCTCGGGATTACCGAGGTGTGCCGGGGCGCGCTGGATTCTCTGGGTGTTGATTTCGAGGCAACGATCGCAAGCGAGCCGGACGCGGCGCTCGGCAACGGCGGGCTCGGCAGGCTCGCCGCCTGCTTCCTCGACTCGATGTCGACTGTCGGCATAGCGGCCATGGGCTACGGCATCCGCTACCAGCACGGCCTGTTTCGCCAGCGTCTGGCCGACGGTTGGCAGGTGGAGCAGGCGGAGAACTGGCTGATGCTCGGTCATCCGTGGGAATTCGAGCGTCCCGATTCGAGCTACATGGTGAACTTCGGCGGCGCCGCAGACCCTGACAAGGCGCCGGAGTTGCGCTGGCAGCCGGCCGAGACGGTGATCGCGAGCGCGAACGACACGCCGATTACCGGCTGGACCGGCCAGCACGTCAATACATTGCGGCTCTGGTCGGCGAAACCGGCGGGGCTGTTCGACCTGTCGCGCTTCAACCAGGGCGACTATCTTCGCGCCGCAGCACAGGAAGTGCTTGCGGAGACGATCACCCGCGTGCTGTACCCGGATGATTCGACGGAGCAGGGGCGGCAGTTGCGCCTTAGCCAGGAGTACTTTTTCACCTCCGCGTCGCTGCAGGACATCGTGCGCCGCTTTCTGCAGGACCATCACGACTTGAAGTCGATGCCGGAGTTCGTTTCGATCCAGATGAACGACACTCACCCGGCGATTGCAGTGCCGGAGTTGATGCGCATCCTGGTGGACGAACACGGCCTGCAGGCGGACGAGAGCTTCCGGATCACGCGCGAGTGCCTGAGCTACACCAACCACACGCTGCTGCCGGAGGCGCTGGAGCGCTGGCCGCTGAAGCTGTTCCAGAGAATCCTGCCGCGTCACTTGCAGTTGATCGATTTCATCGACCGGCAGTTCATGGCATCGACGGAGGCCGCGTCGGCAAAGGTCAACGTGCACGAACTCACCACCGTCGATTATGACAACGGCGGTTCCCTTCGAATGGGCAACCTCGCGTTCATCGGCAGTCATCGCGTAAACGGCGTCTCCGCGCTGCACACTGAGCTGATGAAGCAGACGGTATTTTCAGGTCTGCACTCGGTGTACCCGGAGCGAAT
>DATKEK010000380.1:0-3137 GCA_035512195.1 Burkholderiales bacterium | reverse complement strand
TCATGGAGGGCTGCAGCAAGTACTGCAGCTTCTGCGTGGTGCCCTATACCCGCGGCGAGGAAGTGTCGCGGCCTTTCGACGACGTACTGACCGAGGTCGCCGGGCTGGCGGACCAGGGCGTAAAGGACATTACGCTGCTCGGGCAGAACGTCAACGCCTATCGTGGAAAGATGGCCGACGGCGAGGTCGCGGATTTCGCACTGCTGCTCGAGTATCTCGCCGAGATGCCGGGACTGGAGCGTATCCGCTACACTACGTCGCACCCCAGGGAATTCACGCAGCGCCTGATCGACGTCTATGCCCACGTGCCGCAGCTGGTCAGCCATGTGCATCTGCCGGTGCAGAGCGGCTCCGACAGAGTCCTGGCCGCGATGAAACGCGGTTACACCGCGCTCGAATACAAATCGATCGTTCGCCGCCTGCGCGCGGTACGCCCGCACATCTGCATCACGTCGGATTTCATCGTCGGCTTTCCCGGCGAAACCGATGCCGACTTCGAGCAGACATTCAGACTCGTTGAGGAAGTCGGCTTCGACGCCAGCTTCAGCTTCATGTACAGCCCGCGGCCCGGCACCCCGGCGGCGGCGCTGGCAGACCAGGTCCCGCAGGAGACCGGTCAATCGCGCCTGGCACGGCTGCAGGTGAGGATCGAACAACAGGCGCAGGCGATCAGCCGGGCAATGGTCGGCACGGTGCAGCGCGTGCTGGTCGAAGGCCCGTCCCGGAAAGATGCCGCCGAACTCGCCGGCAGAACGGAGAACAACCGCGTGGTGAATTTCCCGGGGGATCCCAGGCTGGTCGGCCGGATGATCGAGGTGCGCGTCACCGATGCGCTGCCGCACTCTTTGCGCGGCGAGGTTTGCGTGCGCGAAACAGTCCATTGAAACCGGTCGAGATAAGCTTCTCTCCGGTCGATAACCAGCGCCTCGCGAACCTGTGCGGCGCGCTCGACGAGAACCTGAAGCAGATCGAAACCGCGCTCGACGTCTCCATCGCGCGCCGCGGGGAGAACTTCATCGTCAACGGTGGTCCCGAGCAGAGCCGGCTCGCCGCGGAGGTGCTGCAGCGTTTCTATGGCCAGGCCGACAGCGACCTGTCGCTGGAGGAGATCCAGCTCGGCCTGATCGAAGTCACCCGCGGCAGCAATGTCGCCGTACCGACGGACGACGCGCCGGTGCTGCATACACGGCGGCGCGATCTGCACGGACGCACACCGCGTCAGGTGCAGTACCTCCGGCAGATACTCGAAACCGATCTCACCTTCGGCATCGGCCCCGCGGGCACCGGCAAGACCTATCTTGCCGTGGCCTGCGCGATCGACGCGTTCGAACGCGACGCCGTGAAGCGCATCGTGCTGGTGCGCCCGGCGGTCGAAGCCGGCGAGCGGCTCGGTTTTCTGCCGGGCGATCTGGCGCAGAAAGTCGACCCCTACCTCAGGCCGCTGTATGACGCGCTATACGATTTGATGGGGTTCGAAAAGGTCGGAAAACTGTTCGAGCGCGGAGCGATCGAGATCGCACCGCTGGCCTACATGCGCGGGCGCACCCTGAATCACTCCTTCATCATCCTGGATGAGGCGCAGAACACCACGCCGGAGCAGATGAAGATGTTCCTGACCCGCATCGGATTCGGCAGCCGCGCCGTGGTCACCGGCGACGTCACTCAGATCGATCTGCCGAAGGCGCAGAAGAGCGGGCTGATCGATGCCCGCAAGGTGCTCGAGGATGTCCGCGGGGTCGCCTTCACGCAGTTCCTGAGCGAGGACGTGGTGCGCCATCCTCTGGTACAGCGGATCGTGCATGCCTACGAAGAACAACAGAAGCAGTTGGACAAGGGAGAATGAGTCCCGGATGCCTTCGCCAGCACGGCCGCAGCTCGAGCTGACGGTGCAGTACCGGGTGCCGCGCGAAGGGCTGCCGTCGCCCGCGCGTTTTCGGCGCTGGGCCAGCGCGGGGCTGGTGGAGGACGCGCAGGTCACGCTGCGGCTGGTGGGCGAGAACGAAGGCCGGGCCCTGAACCGCAACTATCGCGGCAAGGACTACGCCACCAACGTGCTCACCTTTCCCTACGCCGACACCGCGGTGCTGTCGGGCGATATCGCAGTTTGTGTGCCGGTGGTTTTGCATGAAGCACGGTCACTGTCGAAGGCGCCAGACGCGCACTTTGCCCATCTCGTGGTGCACGGAATGCTGCATCTGCAGGGCTTCGACCACGAGGTGCCGGAGGAAGCGGAACTGATGGAAACGATTGAAACCGAAATCGTCACCCGGCTGGGGTACGATGACCCCTATGAACAAGGATGAAGGAGCAAAAGGCAAGCGTGAAGGAGGAAGAATTAAGGAGGAAGGATGGCACGCAGAGCGTGCCTTCACTTCGGCTTTCATCCTTCCGCCTTCATCCTTGCTCTTCCATGGACGAATCTCATAGTAGACGCACACTTCTGGAACGGCTCGGCGCGCTGCTGATGCGCGAGCCGGAGGACCGCGAGCAGCTGATCGAGCTGCTGCAGCGCTCGTACGAACGCAATCTGATGGACGCGGACGCGCTGGCAATGATCGAGGGCGTCCTGCAAGTCTCCGAGATGCAGGCCCGGGACATCATGGTTCCGCGCGCACAGATCGACTTCATCGACATCAAGGATCCGATGGAGAAAATCATCGGACAGGCAATCGAGACCGCGCACTCGCGCTTCCCGGTTATCGAGGACAACAAGGACGACGTCATCGGCATCCTGCTGGCCAAGGACCTGCTGCGCTATTACCAGGAAGAAGAGTTCGACATGCGCGACATGCTGCGTCCGGCGGTGTTCATCCCGGAGGCGAAGCGGCTGAACGTGCTGCTGAAGGAATTTCGCAGCAACCGCAACCACATCGCCATCGTGGTCGACGAGTACGGCGGCGTTGCCGGACTTGTCACCATCGAAGACGTGCTGGAGCAGATCGTCGGAGACATCGAGGACGAATACGATTTCGACGAAACCGAGGCCAACATCGTCCGCGACCGTCATGGTCAGTTCCGCGTCAAGGCGCAGACGGAGATTGCGGACTTCAACGAGACGTTCGGCACCGACTTCAGCGACGACGATTTCGATACGTTCGGCGGCCTGGTGGTCAGCCACTTCGGACGAATGCCGAAAC
>DATKEK010000379.1:0-2630 GCA_035512195.1 Burkholderiales bacterium | reverse complement strand
CGGGTCGGACCGCGTGCTCGGTGCGTTGCAGGCACTGGACATCGCCGGCGTGCAAAGGCGCGAGGATTTCTACTGGACGCTTGCAGCCGTGTTTCTCAGCCGGCGCGAACAGTTCGATGTCTTCGACCAGGCGTTCCGGGTGTTCTGGGACCGGCGCGGCACGGGCCCGGCCGTCCCCGCTGCCGCAGCGCCTGCCGGAACGGACGCCGGCGCGCAGGAACTCGGCGGTCGGGTTGCGGAGGCGCTGGCGCTGACGGGTTCGGCGCCGCGCGATCGGGATCAACCCGGGAAACCGCACGTTGCCGCGGCTGCCTCGGACACCGAGCGGCTGCGCCGTCAGGACTTCGCCAGCATGTCACTGGACGAACTCGCGCAGGCGAAAAAGCTGGTGGCGAATCTGCACCTGCCGATACCGGAGATTCGCATGCGGCGGATGGCGCCGGACCCGCAAGGCCTGAAAGTGGACTTGCGCGCGACGCTGCGGGCGAGCCTGCGCGGCTACGCGGATATCATTCCATTGCGTACCCGCGCGAACCGGCGCCATCCGCCGCCACTGGTCATTCTGTGCGACGTTTCGGGCTCCATGAGCCGCTACTCGCGTATGCTTCTGCATTTCCTGCATGCGGTCACCAACGACCGCGACCGCGTGCACACGTTCGTGTTTGGCACGCGGCTGACCAATATCACCCGGCACCTGCGGCATCGCGACGTGGATATCGCGCTGGACGCGGTAGCGCAGGCAGTCGCGGACTGGTCCGGCGGCACGCGCATCGGCGCCGCGCTGAAGGAATTCAATCTGCGCTGGTCGCGGCGCGTGCTGGCGCAGAATGCCGCCGTGCTGCTGATCACCGATGGGCTGGACCGGGAGGGCGCGCGCGGCCTGGCAGCCGAGATGGAGCGCCTGCGCAAGTCCTGCGGCCGGTTGCTGTGGCTGAACCCGCTGCTGCGCTATCGGGACTTTCAGCCGCTCGCGGCCGGAGTGCGCGCCATGCTGCCGCACGTCGATGCATTCCTGCCGGCGCACGATATCGACAGCCTCGCATCGCTCGGTGCCGCCTTGTCAGAAGCGCGCCGGAAAACACGCAACAGGAGAGAACCAGCATGGACATGACCGGAGAAGAATCGATCCCGGTGCCGCAGCAGCAAGTCTGGGAAGCACTGAACGATCCGGAGGTTCTGAAGGCCTGCATCCCCGGCTGCCAGGAAATCGAGAAGGTCTCGGACACCGAGTACAGGATCGCGATGACCGCCGCGATCGGCCCGGTCAAGGCGAAGTTCAACGGCAAGCTGCACCTTGAGGACCTGAACCCGCCAAACTCCTACACGCTGGCGTTCGAGGGCACCGGCGGTGTGGCCGGATTCGGCAAGGGCCGCGCGGAGGTGGCGCTCACCCCGGACGGCGAAGCCACCCTGCTCGCGTACAAGGCGCACGCCACGGTCGGCGGCAAGCTCGCGCAGATCGGCTCGCGCCTCGTTGGCGGCGTCGCGAAGAAGATGGCGACGCAATTTTTCGAGAAGTTCAACGCTACGGTAGCGCCAACGGATTCTGAGTCCCGCAGATAGGCATACGAACGAAGAAGTCAACACGAACCACCAAGCGCACCAAGAACACCAAGAACACCAAGAGATCCCTGAACTGAATTTGCTTTCTTGGTTCGCTTTGCTGCCTTCATGCCCGCCGGGGGCGGGCGGTGGCATATCCGCGGTGCTAGAATTCAATGCCTTCCGGGCCTGCGCGTCGTCGGCGCATCCGCCCGACCAAGAACTCAAAATCCAGCAGGGGGAGAACCATGAACAGTCTCGACATGAACGGCCGCAGTGCGATCGTGACGGGCGGCGCGTCCGGCATCGGGCTGGCGATCGTGCAGCGGCTCGCGCAGTCCGGTGCCAACGTCAGCATCTGGGACATGAACGAGAAAACCATGGCCGATGCGGCCAAGTCCATCAGCGGCGCGAAGATTCATACCGCAAAAGTCGATGTCAGCAGGCTTGCGGACGTCGAGGCCGCGATGAATGCAACCGTCGGCGCCTTCGGCAAGGTCGATGCACTGGTGAATTCCGCCGGTGTCGCCGGCAAGAACGCAATGGTCTGGGAATACCCGGTCGACGAATGGCTCCGCGTACACGACATCAACCTGAACGGCACGTTCTACACCTGCCGCACCGTGGCCGCGCACATGATGAAGAACAGTTACGGGCGTATCGTCAACATCGCCTCGATCGCGGGCAAGGAAGGCAACCCGACCGCCTCCGCATACAGCTCATCGAAGGCCGCGGTGATTGCGCTGACCAAATCGCTCGGCAAGGAACTCGCGAAGAACGGCATCACGGTGAACTGCGTGACGCCGGCGGCGGTGAAGACGCCGATCTTCGAACAGGTCGCGCAGAGCCACATCGATTTCATGCTCTCCAAGATCCCGATGGGCCGCTTCGGCCTGGTTGAAGAAATCGCCGCGATGGTCGCATGGATGTGCACCGAGGACTGCTCCTTCACCACCGGCGCCGTCTTCGACCTCTCCGGCGGCCGCGCGACTTACTGAAGTACTCAGGCGAACCACCAAGGACACCAAGAAAAGCGAGACAAGGCATCCGGGCCGTGCACCACCGCACTCGATTGCAGAGACGCGTGG
>DATKEK010000378.1:0-20944 GCA_035512195.1 Burkholderiales bacterium | reverse complement strand
CACGCCGAGCTCGACGACCTCGCCCTCGCGGGAAATGCCTTCGCCATAGAGGATATCGAAATCGGCCTGGCGGAACGGCGGCGCCACCTTGTTCTTGACCACTTTCGCGCGCGTCTCGTTGCCGATCACCTCGTCGGCCTTCTTGATCGCGCCGACCCGGCGGATGTCGATGCGCACCGAAGAGTAGAACTTGAGCGCATTGCCGCCGGTGGTCGTCTCCGGGTTGCCGAACATCACGCCGATCTTCATGCGGATCTGGTTGATGAAGATGACCAGCGTGTTCGAGCGCTTGATATTGGCGGTGAGTTTCCTCAGCGCCTGGCTCATCAGGCGCGCCTGCAGTCCCATTTGCGGCTCGCCCATCTCGCCTTCGATCTCGGCCTTCGGCGTCAGCGCCGCCACCGAATCGACCACCACCACGTCGACCGAACCTGAGCGCACCAGCATGTCGGCGATCTCCAGCGCCTGCTCACCGTTGTCCGGCTGCGAGATCAGGAGGTCTTCGACCTTGACGCCCAGCTTGGCCGCGTACTGCGGGTCGAGCGCGTGCTCGGCATCGATGAAGGCGGCGGTACCGCCGATTTTCTGCATCTGGGCGATCACCGACAGCGTCAGGGTGGTCTTGCCCGAAGACTCCGGGCCGTATATTTCCACCACCCGCCCGCGCGGCAACCCGCCGACTCCCAAAGCCAGATCCAGCCCGAGCGAGCCGGTGGAGACCACCTCGATGTCCTTGGCCAGGTCGTGCTCGCCCAAGCGCATGATCGAGCCCTTGCCAAACTGTTTTTCGATCTGGGATAGCGCGGCCTGCAGTGCCTTCTGTCTGTTTTCGTCCATTCGTTTCGCCCCGTTGTTCGTTTGTGCCTTCTCGATGCGGGCGATTATGGCATAAGGCGCCCGCGCGGCAGGTGGGTGCAGTCGCGAATTGCGGGTTTTTCTGCGCAGGAGTCCGCCGATCCGCGCGCAAGCCGGGGGCTGTACGAACACCTTGATTCGGAGTACCTTTTGCTTCGTCACGGTCCCGGTTTTCGACTGCCCGCCCGATGGGGCATCTGCCGGGGATACGGGCGACGTACAACAATGCAGGATGCAGCACGTCATGCAACAACCCTGTCACGCAGGGTAGGTCAAGGGATGGGTTTAGCCATGCCCAGCCATGCTACGCGTTTGATTCGTCTCTTGTGCCTCGCATTGCTCGCGCTGGCGCTGGCCCCGCGTGCATCGCACGCCGAGCCGGCGGCTACGGCGCAGTTCGTGTTCGGGGCCGTGCACCTGGTGGCGGCGGACGGATCGCAGCGGCCGCTTTCCCGCACCGGGGAAATCCGCGCCGGCGAAACCGTCGTCACCGAGGCCGACGGGCGCGCGCACCTGCGCTTCGCCGACGGCAGTTTCGTTTCCCTGAGCCCTAACTCCGAGTTCCGCATCGACGACTTTCGCTATGCCGGCAAGCCGGACCCGTCCGATCGCCTCGGCATGAGCCTGCTGAAGGGCGGCCTGCGCACGATTACCGGCGAGATCGGCCGGCTTACCCGCGATGCCTACAAGATGGCGACGCGCGTCGCCACCACCGGCATCCGCGGCACCGAGTACACGGTGCAGTATGTCGGCCCGAGCGTAACCGGCAGCGTTGCCGGCGGACGCATCGAGGTGTGCAACGCCGCCGGCTGCCTCGAACTCGGTGCCGGACAGTCTTACTTCGTGCTGGACGAAAACACCCGGCCGGCGCTCACCGATCAGGCCGCCGATCTGGCGCCGCCGCAGCCGGCTGCCGTATCCGATATCGACGACAGCCTGCGCAGCAACAACCCTCCGCCCGCAAATGGCGGGAATGGAGGGGTCGGGTTCAATGAGATCGGCATTACCGCGCCGAATGTCGACACGCCGGCGACCGGCGGCGTCAGCGGCGTCGTGCACGAGGGCAACCATCCCGGCCAGGGCTGGGGCCGCGGCGGCAATCCGGGGAGCGGTCCGCAACGATAGCCGGGTCCGCCGGACCGACCTTCACAGCCTCGTCAATAACCCCTCGAGTGCCGCGATCACACTGGCGCGCCTGACCGCATTGCGGTCGCCTGACAATACAAAAGTCTGTGCCGCCGGCGAAGAACCCCGCACAGCCCACCCGATACACACCGTGCCCACCGGCTTTTCGGCACTGCCGCCATCCGGCCCGGCAATCCCGCTGACCGCCACCGCAATCTGCGCGCGGCTTCTGGCCAGCGCGCCGGCTGACATCTCCACGACCGTCTGCTCGGACACCGCGCCGTACTTGGCAAGCGTTTCCTCGCGCACGCCGAGCAGGTTGCTTTTCGCCGTGTTGGTGTAGGTGATGAAACCGCAGTCGAACCATGCCGAACTTCCGGGCACCATGGTGACCGCCTGGCCGATCCAGCCTCCCGTGCAGGACTCCGCGGTCGCCAGCATGAACCCGCGCCCATTCAGGGCAAGGCCCACGCGTTCGGCCAGCTCGTACAGGTCGCGGTCCACGAATCTCCTTCAGCCGAAGACCAGTTTCCAGCCCGCCAGGCACAGCAGCGCGTAGAACGCCGCGATGATGTCATCGAGCATCACGCCGATGCCGTTGCGCACGGTCATGTCCACCTTGCCGATCGGCGGTGGCTTGAGAATATCGAACAGGCGGAACAGCAGGAACGCGAACGCCGCCCACGTCAGCTGATGCTGCGGAATCAGGAACAATACCAGCAAGAAGGCGACGGTTTCGTCCCACACCATGCCGCCGTGATCGTGCACGCCGAGGTTCCGTCCCGTAATCTCGCAGGCCCAGACGCCGAGCACGAACAGCGCGAGCAGCACGAAAATGAACACCGGATCGGACAGCACGCGCGACAGTCCGATGTAGATCGGAAAGGCCAGCAGCGTGCCGAACGTTCCCGGCGCCACGGGAGACAAACCGGCGCCGAAGCCGAACGCAATGAAGTGCGCCGGATGGGAAAACACGAACCGCAGGGTCGGGCGCGCGCCCGGATTACCGGAAGTGGTCAAAACCCGCCGCCTCGATCGGCATTGGAGAACCGTCCTCGTTCGACACCGCCACGCCTTGTCCTTCCTCTGTGCGCCCGATGCAGGTCAGGCCCACGCCCAGCTCGCCGGAGAGTTTCTCCAGGTCCCGCGCGCGGTCGCGCGGCGCGGTAAAGCACAGTTCGTAATCGTCGCCGCCGCCCAGAATCGCCCTGCGGATCGGATCGTGCCCCTTGATCGAAACCACCGAAGGCGCGCAGGGAACGCGCGCATATTCCACCACCGCGCGCACATTCGAGCGTCCGGCGATATGTCCCAGGTCCGCCACCAGGCCATCCGACACGTCGATCGCACTGCTCGCGATACCGACCAGACGCCGGCCGAGCGCAACCCGCGGCTTCGGTGTGTGCAGTCTGGCGAGACACTTGCCCAGATCGGGATCCTTCAACCGCACGTCTCCCTTGAGGTGCAACAGCGCGAGCGCGGCATTGCCGATCACGCCGGAAACCCAGACATCTTCCCCGGCGCGGGCACCATCACGGCGCAGCGCCGCGCCCCGATCGACCTCCCCCAGCGCAGTCACGCAGATCGACAACGGCCCGCGCGTGGTATCCCCGCCGACCAGATCGACCTCGAACGAATCGGCGAGCGTCATGAAACCGCGCGAAAATCGCGACAGCCAGTCGTCGTCCGCATGCGGCAGCGTCAGGGCGAGCAGAACCCAGCGCGGTTGCGCACCCATTGCCGCCAGGTCGGAAAGATTGACCGCCAGCGCCTTGTGTCCCAATGCCTCGGGATCCACGTCGGAACTGAAATGCACGCCTTCGACCAGCGTGTCGGTAGTCGCCACCAGATCGCGATCGGCAGAAGGCCGCAGCAGCGCCGCATCGTCCCCGACTCCCAGCACCGCACCGCGCGGTTCGCGGGTGAAATGGCGTTCGATCAGTTCGAATTCTCTGGACACACGGCAATTCTAACGCCGGCACAATTTCTCCGCGTCACGCGGCCGCAGGCATGCCGAACTGCGCCAGCAACCAATCGATGAACGCGCGCACCGTGCGCCGGTTTTCCCCGGCCGCCGTGCACGTCGCGTAATAGCTGAAGGGAGACGGGACGCAGACATCGAACAGCCGGACCAGTTCGCCACGCGCAATCGCGATGTTGGTCACCGTGCTCAGGCCGAGCGCGACCCCCCGCCCGTTCGCTGCGGCGCGCAGCATGCTTTCGACTTCGCTGTAGAGCGGGCCCGTGTCGGGTTCCGCCCGGTTCAGTCCCGCCGCGCGAAACCAGCTGCCCCAGCCAAGACGGTCGTTTCGCAGCAGCACCGCGCGGTCGAGGTCGGCCGGGCGCTTCAGCCCGCCGACTGTGCGCGGATACTCCGGACTGCACACCGGAATCAGAAATTCCTGCGTGAGCCTGACTGCCTGAAGGCCGGGCCAGCCTCCCGGGCAGGAGCGAATGCCGACATCGGCGTCGCCTGCACGCAAATCCGCGATTTCGAGCGTGGCATGGATCTCCAGATCGACCTCCGGACAGGCGGCCTGAAACTCCCCGAGCCTGGGCACCAGCCAGAGATTCGCCAGGGCAGGGGCCACGCTCACCCGCAACCGCTCGCGTGCGCCCGACACGCAACGCGCGGCTTCCGCAAGTTCGGCAAGCGCCTTCTGCACCGTCGACAGCAGCCTTTCGCCGTCCGCCGTCAGCGCGACGCCGCGCGGGCTACGAATGAAAAAACGCGTGTCGAACTGCTCCTCGAGTTGCCGGATACGCCGGCTGACCGCGCTTTGCGTAATCGCCAGCTCTTCCGCCGCGCGGCTGAAACTGCGCAACCGCGCAATCGCCTCGAACGCGCTCAATGCATGCAGGGGTGGAAGTCGTTTAGCCATGCGCTTTTCGAAACCTCCGATGCAAATGAATCATCCTTCTGTGCAAGCCGGGAGGTTAGCATGCCGCGATCATCGTCATGAGCAGGAACCTCGAACAATGATCGCGAATACGCTGGAGACGGCACGCGGCCAGTGGGTGCGCGATTTCATCGACGTGATGCCGGCAGCGCATTTCCTCCGCTTGCAGCTGGATTCCCTGGACATCGGCAGTGCGGTCTTTACGCAGGACATCCGGCCCGAGATCACCTTCGACGGCAGGCAGGTGCAGGGCGGCATACTCGGTGCGATCGCCGACTTCGCCGGCGCAACTGCGGCGTTGACGCTGCTTGCGCCGGGATCGCACGTGGCCACCCTGGATTACACGATGAAAATCGTCAATCCCGCGCTGGGCAGCCGGCTCGTCGCGATCGCCTGCCTGGTCGGCTCAGGCCGGACCGTGACGACCAGTTCAGTCGAAGTGTTTTCAGAAGGTGGCGGCAGGCGCGAGCTCGTTGCCACCGCGCTGGTCACCGCGAGAAACTTTACGCGCGTCGCAGGAACATGATTCCGGACGGTTTCATCGCGCTGGACCGGCCCAGTCCGTTCCTGCAGCGCATCGGTCCGCTGCACTTTCACGGCAGCGGGCATGCGCTGCGGATGGGGCTGGTCGCGCAGAAGCATCATCTGAACGCCCGCGGGCTGGTGCACGGCGGCGTGCTCGCCACCCTTGCGGATATTGCGCTCGGCTACGCCATGCACGGCGCGCAGGATCCCCCCCATCCAGCTGGTCACCGCCAGCCTTGGAGTCGTCTATCTGGGAAGCGCGCGTGAAGGCGACTGGATCGAAACCGCAACAGAAATCGACCGCATCGGCGCAAGGATGGCGTTTGCAACCGTGAAGATCCTCGCAGCCGGGAAACCCGTCGCACGCGCAACCGGAGTGTTCGCTGTCACTCGAACGGAGGCGTAGCCTGGGTCTTTTCGATCTGGTCCAGCAGCGCCTTGTATTCGTCGTCCTTCATGGTGAAGCTGTGCGCGACCTGCGGGAAACGGCCCTTGTTCACGTCATCCTGAAAATCGGCCAGCGCCTTGCCGATGATCTCCCAGCAGTTCGCATAGCGCTTCACGAACTTCGGCGTGAACCGGTCGAACAGGCCGACCATGTCGTGCAGCACCAGATTCTGGCCGTCGCAGTGCGGGCCGGCACCGATGCCGATTGTCGGTATCGTCAGTTTCTCGGTGATGATCTGCGCCACCCGGTCCGGGATCGCTTCCAGCACGATCGCAAAGCAGCCTGCTTTCTCCAGTGCCAACGCATCCTTCACCAGCTGCACCCCGGCGGTCGCATTCCTGCCCTGCACCCGGAAACCGCCCAGCTTCGACATCAGCTGCGGCGTGAGGCCGATATGCGCCATCACCGGAATCCCCGCCTTGACCACCGCGGCCGCGGTCGCGGCGAACTCCTCCCCACCCTCGATCTTCACCACGTCGGCGCCGCCTTCCTTGACCATGCGCATCGCGCTGTTCACGGCGTCGGCGGTCGAGGCGTGATAGGCGCCGAGCGGCAGGTCGCCGACCAGAATCGCGCGCCTCACCGCGCGCGAGATCGCCTTCGCGTGATGGATCATCTCGTCCATCGTCACCGGCACCGTGCTCGAGTAGCCGAGCGCGGTCATTCCCAGCGAATCACCGATCAGGATGCAGTCGATTCCCGCGCGATCCACCAGCTGCGCGGTCGGAAAATCCACCGCCGTGACCTGGAAAACCTTTTCCCCGCGCGCCGCCTTCGCCTGCAGGTCGAAAATCGTCAGCTTCTTCGTCTCTTCCGCCATCGTCTCCTCCTGGCAAACCGGAATTCTCACCACGGAGGACACTGAGGACACTGAGAAAAGCCAGACAAAAGCGAAACACGAAGGCACGAAGACACGAAGAGAGTGAGAAAGAACCCATTTTTGAGGCTTAGTTGCGTCTTGTACGCTCCATTGCGTTGCGATGATCTGTTTGGTTTTCCTCCGTGTCCACCGTGTCCTCCGTGTCCTCCGTGTCCTCCGTGGTTCAGGATCTTATTGGATCAGGATCTTGCCTTCGCCCGTGCCGCAACTTCCGCCGGCCGGAGTTCAGCGGCGAGCCGGTCGAGCACGCCGGTTACGTATTTGTGGCCGTCGGTACCGCCGTAGCTTTTCGCCAGCTCGATCGCTTCGTTGATCACTACTTTATATGGCGTATCGGGCTGGCTTGCCAGTTCGTAGGCCGCCATCAGGAGCAGGGCATGCTCGACCGGCGAAAGTTCCGCGGGCTTGCGGTCCAGAAACGGTTTGAGTAGATCGCGCAACGCATCGGCCTCGCGCAGGGTGCCATGCAGCAAGGTCTCAAGGTAGGCCTGATCGGGCGGACCGGCTTCGGAACGTTCGCGGATCTCGGCCAGCAACCGGTCGGCATCGCTCGGGCTCAACAGCCACTGGTAGAGCGCTTGCAGGCAAAGCTCGCGCGATCGGCGTCTACTGCCCTTCATCGATCGCCCCCAGAAGCCGGATCATCTCGACGACAGCGCGCGCGCAATCCCGGCCTTTCTCGCCGGTGCGCGCGGAAGCCTGTTCTTCCGTATCGGTCGTCAGGATGCCGTTGGCCACCGGAATTCCGCTGTCCAGCTGCACCGACATGATGCCAGCCGCGGATTCGTTGGATACCACCTCGAAGTGATAGGTCTCGCCGCGCACCACCGCACCGAGCGCGATCAGGCCGTCGAACCGTTCGCTGAGCGCGAGCTTCTGCAGCAGCAGCGGCACTTCAAGCGAGCCGGGCACCGAGGCGACCGCGATATCCTGGCGTCGCACACCGAGCCGCGCGAGTTCATCCAGGCAGGCGGAAAGCAGCGCATCGCCGATCTCCGCGTTGAATCGCGCGACCGCGACGCCGATGCGCAGACCGGTGCCGTCCAGGTTCGGCTCGAATCTATAGACGTCGCTGTCAGGTGGCATGTTGTGCAGGTGGGTATTAACGGTTTGTTGAAAATCCTCCGCCAGCCGCGACGGTCGTCGGTAAGGTAACCAGTTCATCGCTCTCAACGCAGAGAACGCCGAGAAAAGAGTAATTCGATCTCACCACCAAGGCACCAAGACACCACGAACTGCAACTCACATCTTGTCTTCTTGGTGCCTTGGTGCCTTGGTGGTTCATTCTGATTTTCCTCTGCGTCCTGCGTTGTGCGCTTTCTTCTCCAGATCCCTGATTCCGCGTCTTCAGTCGCGTTCTCCGTCTGGTTGCAGATACCCCGTCACTTCGAGATCGAAGCCGGTCATGCTCGGCATGCGCCGGGGCGCGGACATCAGTTTCATCTTTTTCACCCCGAGATCGCGCAGAATCTGCGCGCCGATGCCGTAGGTACGCAGCGCGATTTTTTCCGGCTGCATTCTGCTGGCCGCGTTCGCGGTCAGGCGCTCCAGCAACTGCGCCCCGGTTTCCGTCCGGTGCAGAAGCACGATCACGCCGCTACCCGCTTCGGCAATCGCCCGCATCGCGTCGTTCAGATTCCACGAATGACTGGTGCTGCCCGCGTCCAGCAGGTCGACCACCGACAACGGCTCATGCACCCGCACCAGCGTTTCCGCTGCTCCGGAAATCTCTCCCTTCACCAGCACCAGATGCGCATCGTCGGAAATCTTGTCGCGATATGCGATCAGGTCGAACTCGCCGAAGGCGGTTCCGATGCGCCGTTTCGCAACCTTTTCTATCAGCGACTCGTTCTCGCTGCGGTAGTGAATCAGATCCGCGATGGTGCCGATGCGCATGCCATGCGTTCCGGCGAACTCGATCAGGTCCGGCATGCGCGCCATCTCGCCGTCATCCTTGAGAATCTCGCAGATTACCGAAGCCGGTTCCAGCCCTGCCATCGACGCCAAGTCGCAACCGGCCTCGGTATGTCCGGCGCGCACCAGCACCCCGCCTTTCTGCGCCATCAGCGGGAAGATGTGGCCCGGCTGAACGATATCTTCCGGCTTCGCATCCTTGCGCACCGCCGCCTGCACCGTGCGGGCGCGGTCCGCTGCCGAAATGCCTGTCGTCACCCCGCTCGCGGCCTCGATCGACTGCGTGAAGTTGGTGCCGAGCCGCGAGCGGTTCGCGCCGGTCATCAGCGGCAGATTCAACTGCCGGCAGCGGATCTCGGTCAGCGTCAGGCAGATCAGGCCGCGGCCGTGCTTCGCCATGAAATTGATCGCTTCAGGTGTCGCGAACTGCGCCGCCATCACCAGGTCGCCTTCGTTCTCCCGGTCCTCTTCATCGACCAGGATCACCATTTTGCCGTTGCGGATGTCGGCGATGATCTCGCGCGTGCCGCTCGTCGGTGCGCTCACTTTTTCCCGCCTTCGTCAGACAACATGCGCTCCACGTATCTCGCGACCAGATCCACCTCCAGGTTCACCCGCCTGCCGGGCGCCAGTTCACCCAGATTCGTCATGGCAAGCGTATGCGGAATCAGGTTCAGGGTGAAGCTCTGGTGATCGACCGCATTGATCGTCAGGCTGACGCCGTTCACCGTGACCGAGCCCTTGCGCGCGAAGTACTTCCCGATCGGGCCCTGGAAACGAATGGCGATCTCCCGGTTGCCATCCACCGGCGTCACCGCCGCAACTTCACCAACCGCATCCACGTGCCCGCTGACCAGATGCCCGCCGAGGCGGTCCGCCAACCGCAGCGACTTCTCCACGTTCACCCGCTGTTTCCCGCAAAACCCGGCGGCGACCGCAAGCGTTTCCTGCGATACATCGAAGCGCAGCGTCTTGCCTTCGATAGCCGTTACCGTGAGGCAGACCCCGTCGACCGCAATGCTGTCGCCGACCGCGACATCCGTCATTTCCAGCCCGGGCGCTTCGACTTCGAGCTCGACACTGCGTCCGGCCGGCCGAACCCCGGCAATCACGCCGACCGCCTGTACGATGCCGGTAAACATCTCAGCCCGCCGCCAGACGCGCGAGCATGCGCAGATCCCGCCCGAAGGACCGCAGTTCGCGCACGTCCAGTTTCAGCACTTCGTCCATACCGGCTATTTCACCCAGGTCCAGCATCCCTCTGGCCCGATCGCCGAGAAATATCGGCGCCAGGTAGATCAGCAGCTCGTCCACCATTGCCGCGCGCAGCAGCGCGCTATGCAGGTTGATGCCGGCTTCCACCAGCACTTCGTTCACGCCGCGCGAAGCCAGATGCGCGCACAGCTTCTGCAGGTCCACCTTGCCTTCCGCATTCGGCAGCACCGCGACTTCCGTCCCGTTGGCCTCGATCGCGGCAATTCTGTCGCGGTCGTCGTTGGCGGTGGCGACCAGCACGCCGCCACCCTCGAATATGCGTGCATCCAGAGGAATGCGCAGCCGGCTGTCGACCACGATGCGCAGCGGCTGCCGCGACGTCTCGACGTTTCGCACCGTCAGTTGCGGATCGTCGTCCTTCAGCGTGCCAATGCCGGTCATCACCGCGCAGGAGCGCGACCGCCAGCGATGGCCGTCGCGCCGCGCATCCGGTCCGGTGATCCACTGGCTGACGCCGTTGCGTAGCGCGGTCTTGCCGTCCAGCCCGGCGGCGATCTTCAGCCGGATCCAGGGTCGCCCACGGGTCATGCGAGACACGAATCCGATGTTCAATTCGCGCGCCTCGGTTTCCAGCACGCCGCTCTCGACCTCGATGCCCGCATCGCGCAGGCGCTGCAGGCCGCTGCCCGCGACCGCCGGGTTGGGATCGGTCATCGCCACCACCACCCGTGCTGGCTTTGCCGCAATCAGCGCCTCGACGCAGGGCGGGGTGCGACCGTGATGCGTGCAGGGCTCGAGGCTGACATAGATCGTCGCGCCTTGCGCGCCGCCCGCCGCCTCTGCAAGCGCATTCACCTCGGCGTGCGCTTCGCCGGCACGCGCATGCCAGCCCTCGCCGATCACCCGGCCATCTTTCACGATCACGCTACCCACGCGCGGGTTGGGCGTCGTCGTGTACAGCCCGCGGCGGGCAAGACGCAGCGCCCGGGTCATGAACCCGTAATCCGCAGCGATTGCCATCAACGCCCTCCGCGGCGCGGAGACGGTTTCTGCACTTCCTTGATGGCGTCGCGGAAGTCGTCTACGTCCTGGAAATCCCGGTAAACGGATGCGAAGCGGATGTAGGCCACCTTGTCCAGCTTGTACAGTTCCTTCATCACCATCTCGCCCAGGCGGCGCGATTCGATCTCGCGCTCTCCGAGCGAGAGCAGCTTCTGCTTGATCCGCTCGACCGCGTCCTCCACCAGGTTGGCCGGCACCGGGCGCTTGTGCAGCGCGCGCAGGAAACCGGTGCGCAGCTTGTCTTCCTTGAATTCCTCGCGAAAGCCGTTGGATTTCACCATCTGCGGCATGCGCAGCTCGACCGTCTCGTAGGTGGTGAAGCGCTTGTCGCAGGCGAGACAGCGCCGGCGGCGGCGGATGCTGCTGCCCTCCTCCGATACGCGCGAGTCCACGACCTGTGTGTCGTCGTGTTTACAGAACGGACACTTCATGGGCAAGGATGAAGGCGGAAGGCGAAAGGATGACGCACGGAGCACGCGCCGCGCACCTTGCCACCCCCGATTCCGCCCTTCTTCCTCATCCTTCCTCCTTCACCCTTCATCCTTCCGCCTTGCTCCCATACACCGGAAACTCCAGGCACAGTTCCATCGCCTTGTCGCGTACCTTTACGATGTTGCGGTCGTCGTGCGGTGCGTCCAGAACGTCGGCTATCAGGTGGGCGAGTTGCTCGGCTTCGCCTCCGGCGAAACCGCGGGTGGTCATCGCCGGCGAGCCGATGCGCACGCCGCTGGTCACGAACGGCTTTTCCGGGTCGTTCGGAATGGCGTTCTTGTTCAGGGTGATGTGCGCCTTGCCGAGCACGGTCTCGGCCTCCTTGCCGGTAATCTTCTTCGGCCGCAGATCGACCAGGAACATGTGGCAATCGGTGCGTCCCGAGACGATCCGCAGCCCGCGTTCCTGCAGCACCTTGGCCATCACCCGGGCATTGGCGATCACCTGCTCCTGGTAACGGCGAAACCCCGGGCTCATCGCTTCCTTGAACGCGACCGCCTTGGCGGCGATCGCATGCATCAGCGGACCACCCTGGGTGCCGGGGAAGATACTGGAGTTCACCTGCTTCTCGAACTCGGCATTGCTCAGGATCAGCCCGCCGCGCGGCCCGCGCAGGGTCTTGTGCGTGGTGCTGGTGACGAAATCGGCTATGCCGACCGGGCTCGGATACACCCCGGCCGCCACCAGCCCGGCGTAATGGGCCATGTCCACCATCAGGTAGGCGCCCACGGCATCGGCGATATCCGCGAACCGTTTCCAGTCGAT
This sequence comes from Burkholderiales bacterium, assembly GCA_035512195.1. GTDB lineage: Bacteria > Pseudomonadota > Gammaproteobacteria > Burkholderiales > Eutrophovitaceae > DATKEK01. The sequence goes on along the minus strand of DATKEK010000378.1, from coordinate 8,763 downwards.
CACCAGCGAATACGCCGATGCCCCGGCGACGATCATCTTCGGCCGATGTTCGTTTGCCAGGCGCTCGACCTGGGCGTAATCGATCTCTTCCTGCTCGTTCAGTCCGTAGCTCACCACGTGGAACAGCTTGCCGCTGAAGTTGACCGGCGAGCCGTGGGTCAGGTGCCCGCCGTGCGCCAGCGACATGCCGAGGATGGTGTCGCCCGGCTGCAGCACCGAGAGGTACACGGCCGCATTCGCCTGGCTGCCGGAGTGCGGCTGCACGTTGGCGATGTCCGCCTTGAACAGGGTCTTTGCCCGGTCGATCGCCAGCTGCTCGGCCACATCGACGAACTCGCAGCCGCCGTAGTAGCGCTTGCCCGGGTAGCCCTCGGCGTACTTGTTGGTCAGCACAGAACCCTGAGCTTCCAGTACCCGCGGGCTGGCGTAGTTTTCGGAGGCGATCAGCTCTATATGGTGTTCCTGGCGCTTGCGTTCGGACTCCAGGGCGATCCACAGCTCGGAGTCGAAGTCCTTGATGGTGTCTTTCGATGTGAACATGGCGAGGGAATGTGACGAAACCGCCGGATTCTAGCATTCTGCGCTGCAACACCCGTAGGGTCCCCTCTTCCGCACCGAACTGGTTGGAGTAGACTTGCCGTCGTCATAAAAATACCAACCCGGCGAAACCGCCGGACATCATCCCCGGGAGGACTCATGCCTGTGTCAGTCCTGAGCAAACTGGTTTGGGCAGGTATCGCGATCCTCGGCGCTTCCGCCGTCGGCGGCATCGCCATCCACCGCGGCGAATCCATCAACGCCATCTGGTTCATCGTCGCCGCGGTCTGCACTTACCTGGTCGCCTTCCGTTTCTACAGCGCCTGGATCGCCGCCAAGGTGCTCACCCTGGACGAAACCCGGGCCACACCCGCGGAGCGCTTCAACAACGGCCGCGACTACGTGCCCACCAACAAGTGGGTGGTATTCGGCCATCACTTCGCCGCCATCGCCGGCCCCGGACCGCTAATCGGCCCGACCCTGGCGATGCAGTTCGGCTACCTGCCCGGCACCATCTGGATCCTGGTCGGCGCGGTGCTCGGCGGCTGCGTGCAGGACATGGTGATCATGTTCTGTTCCACCCGGCGCGACGGCCGCTCCCTCGGCCAGATGGCGCGCGACGAACTCGGACCGGTCGGCGGCTGGGCGGCCCTGGTCGGCACCATGATGATCATGGTGATCCTGATCGCGGTGCTGGGACTGGTGATCGTCAAGGCCATGCAGCACAGCCCGTGGGCCACCTCCACCGTGCTCGGCACCATCCCGGTGGCAATGCTGATCGGCATCTACATGCGCGGCATACGGCCCGGGCGGGTGCTCGAGGGCACGGCGATCGGTCTCATTTTGCTGCTCGTCTGTGTCGCCGGCGGCGGCTGGATCGACCAGAACGAGGCGCTGCGCGGCTGGTTCGACTGGGACGGCATGCAATGCGCCTGGTTCGTGATGATCTACGGCTTCAGCGCGGCGGTGCTGCCGGTGTGGCTGCTGCTGGCGCCACGCGATTACCTCTCCACCTTCATGAAGCTCGGCGTGGTGTTCCTGCTCGCGGCCTCGATCATCGTGCTCGCGCCGGAAATGAAGATGCCGCACCTGACCGAGTTTGCCGAGACCGGAATGGGCCCGATCTTCAAGGGCAATTTGTTCCCGTTCGTGTTCATCACCATCGCCTGCGGCGCGATCTCCGGTTTCCATTCGCTGGTCGCCTCCGGCACCACGCCGAAGCTGCTGGCCAATGAAAAGGAAATCCGCATGATCGGCTACGGCTCGATGGCGCTGGAGTCTTTCGTTGCCATCATGGCGGTGGTCGCGGCCTGCGTGCTCGAGCCCGGCGTGTTCTTCGCCATCAACAGCCCGGCCGGCGTGGTCGGCGCCGAGCCCGCCATCGCGGTGGCGACGATTTCCTCGTGGGGCTTCCCGGTCACGGTCGAACAGATGGAAGCGCTCGCCGCCGAGATGGGCGAGGCGACCCTGTTCCACCGCACCGGCGGCGCCCCTTCGCTCGCGGTCGGCATGGCCACCATTTTCTCCAGCACCTTCGGCGGCACCATGCTGGCGATGTGGTACCACTTCGCGATCATGTTCGAGGTGCTGTTCATCCTCACCACGCTGGATGCCGGCACCCGCGTCGGCCGCTTCATGCTGCAGGACATGGCGAAGCACGTGTGGAAGCCAATGGGCAACGTGTCTTCCTACCCGATGACCGTGCTGTCGAGCCTGATCTTCGTCGCCGCCTGGGGCTACTTTCTGTGGCAGGGCGTGCACGATCCGCTCGGTGGAGTGAACATCCTGTGGCCGCTGTTCGGCATCTCCAACCAGCTGCTCGCCGGCATCGCACTCACCGTGGCGACCGGCATCCTGATCAAGATGGGCAAGCTGCGCTATGCGTGGGTGACCGGCCTGCCGCTCACCTGGCTCGCGATCATCTGCACCTGGGCATCGTGGGAAAAAGTATTCAGCCCCAACCCGGCGATCGGGTTCCTGGCAGGCGCGGCTGACCTGTCGGCGAAGCTCGCCGCCGGCGAGCTGCCGGAAAGACTGGCAGCGGTCGCACCCAAGCTGATCGTCGGCCAGCAGATCGACGCCGCACTGGCACTGCTGTTCGCCGTCATCCTGTGGGTGGTGATCTTCGACATGCTGCGCATGTCCTGGCGATTCCTCAAGGGCAAGTCCGTACTGCCGCTCGCCGAGTCGCAGTACATACCGACCAGGCTCACCGGCGATATCGCCGTGAACGCAGCCCATGGCTGAGCGCGACATGCACACGCCAAACGATAGCGGCGCATCGCCCGCCGCCGGGCAGCTGTTCGCGCGCGTTTGCGCGGCCGTCCGGCAGGCGTGGGGTTTCGTGCGCCAACTCTCCGGCGACGACGCTTACGAACGCTATCTGCAACATCACGCTCGCGCCCATCCAGGCGTACGCCCGATGAGCCGCAAGGCGTACATCCGGTTCCGCGATGAACAGAAATGGAACCGGATATCCCGATGCTGCTAAGCGCGAAGAGTGTATTGAGGCAGGCCTGGCGTCATATCGACACCGCGTCTAATCCGCAGGCACGACGCCTCAATCAGAACGAAAAGACGATGCCGACAGACAGGAGATGCACATCGTCTTCGCCTGTCTCGTTATTTCCGAGGTCTTTGTAGAAGTCCCATTCCGCGCGCACACCCAGACTGCGGGAAATGTTGTACTGCGCACCCAGTGCCAAAGCGAAATCGATTCCGTCTTCGCTGACGCTTCCGGACACCCCGCCTGCACTCACGCTCGCATCGGCATCCCAGCGTATCAGCCCGAGTTTGCCCAGGAGCGAGAACTGTTCGTTGAGCGGCAGAACTCCCACCGCGTGCGCCGTGAAACCGGTGGTTTCGATAGCGGCCGTAAACGGCGTACCGAGGAAAGTGCCACTTGCCGTGATTTCGCCAAGATTGACATAACCGACTTCCACACCGAGATTCGGATTGAACATGTATCCGCCGAAGAGCTTGAAGCCGGTATCCTTATTGTCGCAACTGCTCAGGATCACGCCCGCCTCGTCTTTGCAGCTGTCGCTGAACTTGGACTGCCCGATGCTCGCGCCCAGATACACGCCGCTCTGCGCAAAGGCGAGCGACACGGTCCCACTCGCCAGTGCCAGTCCCACCAACACGTTTCGAAACAACCTGTTTGTTACACTCGACATGGTTCATTCTCCTTTTGGTCGGTTTGGGCCCCTTGCTGCCAGGCCACCGGGACAACGCACCTAAGCTTGATGCGTTTGGCAACGACCCCCGCACTCCCGGCGTGACGGCAGTCGGCGCGGTTGACCGGCCGGACAGGCGAAGGTCATGATCCGTCGCGACCCATCCGGTAGCGCCGGACCCGTGACCAACCGAACGCCGCACTTTTCCAGGGGCCTGACTGAATGACCATGCCGGACGCGATGCAGGCAGCTTCCCCGCTGCAGCGGCTCAAGCTCTACATCGATCAGAACGAGCGCCACGTCACCGCGATTGCGTTTGCCTTCGGCTTCATGTTCGACGTCATTACGGCCGAACGCATCGATTCGTGGCTGCTGATCGCCCAGCAGGTCGCCTATCTCGCCATCATCACCGCCATCCTGTTGCAGGCCTTCTTCGCCCAAGGGGAACCGGCGCCCGACCCGGCGGGCCTGCACCTGTTCCGGCGTCTGTACAGCGACTACCACACCCTGATCGTGCATTTTCTGCTGGGCTCGCTGCTCAGCCTGTACACGATCTTTTTCTTCAAGAGTTCCTCGCTGTTCACCTCGTTCGGATTCCTGGGTGTTCTGGTAACCCTGCTGGTGGCCAACGAATCGCGCCGCTTCAAGGCGCTGGGGCTTTCGATCAGGTTTGCGCTTTTCTCCATCTGCCTGCTCTCGTTCGCAGCCGGCGTGGTTCCGGTTTTCATCGGCTCGGTCGGCGTGCTGGTGTTCATGCTCTCGATGCTGGTCGCGTGCATTCCCGTCTACTTCATCCACCGGCACATCCGGACGCGCGCGCCGGAGCGGCAGGCGCAGGCGACAAAACAGCTTCTCCTGCCGTTCGGACTGGTGCTGGCGTTGTTTCTCGTGCTTTATCTGTTCCGGCTGATCCCGCCGGTGCCCCTGTCCATCCCGCTCATCGGTGTCTACCACCACGTCGAGCGCACGCAAGAAGACTACCTGCTCAGTCATGAACGCCCGGCCTGGCGCGTCTGGCACAATGGCGACCAGAAGTTCCTGGCACAACCCGGCGACCGGGTGTTCGTGTTCTTCCGCATTTTTTCTCCCGCCCGTTTCGCCGACCAGGTCACGCTGCTGTGGTTCTGGCAGGACGGATCGCGCGGCTGGACACTGCAGGACTCGATTCCGATCAACATCGTCGGCGGCCGAAAAGACGGATTCCGCGGCTATGGCGTAAAGGCGAACTACCAGCCCGGCGACTGGAAGCTCCAGGTCATGACCAACGACGGCCGCGAGATCGGCCGCATCTATTTCGAGATCGAACTCGTGCCCGAGGCGCCGCGCAATTTCAAGATCGATGTGCACTAGAACCTGTCTCATAGTCATTCGCGCGATGCGTTGCGGCCTGACTCGCGTCCGGCACGCAGCATGGACCTGATTACCCACAGTCTCGCCGGCGCGACCCTCGCCGGCAGCGTCGCGCCCGGCCCGCTGGTGCGTCGCGCGGCGGCGGTTGGCGCAGTCGCCAGCCTGCTGCCGGACGTCGATGTGCTGATCCGCGCGGCAGGCGACCCCCTGCTGACGGTCGAGTATCACCGGCACTTCACGCATTCCCTGGTGTTCGCTCCGTTCGGCGCCTTGCTGATCGCGGCGCTGGCCTGGCTGTTCCTGCGCGGCGGCATGACGTTCGCGCGCATCTTTCTCTACGCCGCCCTCGGCGTGCTGTCCGCCGGCCTGCTCGACACCTGCACCAGTTTCGGCACCCACCTGTTGTGGCCCTTCAGCGACCAGCGCATCGCATGGAACGTGATCGCGGTGCTCGATCCGCTGTTTTCGCTGATCCTCCTCGTCGCCCTCGGCTTCGCGCTGGCATGGCGCAGCGCCGTGCCCGCGCGCATCGGCGTCGCGGTCGCCCTGCTCTACCTGCTGGTCGGATTCGCGCAGCACCAGCGCGCCGGGACCGCGGCTTTGCAACTTGCGCAGGCGCGCGGCCATGCGGTCGAACGCATGGAGGTCAAGCCGACGCTCGGGAACCTGGTTCTGTGGCGCAGCGTATATCTGTCGGGAGAGGTGTTTCACGTGGACGCGGTGCGCGTGGCGTCGGGCAGACCGCTGGTGTATCCCGGCGGAGCGTTGCCGCGGTTTCATCCGGACCAGCTCGACGCCCCGCCCGGCCCGGTACAGACCAACGATATCGAGCGCTTCCGCCGCGTATCCGACGATTACCTCGTCGTGCACCCGCAGCGGCCCCGGGTGATCGGCGACGTGCGTTACGCGATGCTGCCGAACAGCACGCTGCCGCTATGGGGCATCGCGCTCGATCCGGACGCACCCGAACGGCATGTCGATTTCATCCCGATGCGCAGCATGACGCCCGCCATGCGGCGCGATTTCGTCGACATGTTGCGTGGCCGCCCGCTGCAACCCGCGGACTGAAACCGCCGTTCAGGGATACCGGTAGCTCGAATCCAGTCCGAGCGGGATGCCGAGCGCCCAGAACGCGATCAGCAGCAGGGTCCAGCCCACCAGCAGCGTAATCGCATAAGGCAGCATCAGCGCGAGCAGCGTGCCGATGCCGGTGGACTTCACGTAGCGCTGGCAGAACACCACGATCAGCGGGAAATACGGCAGCAGCGGGGTGATGATGTTGGTGGAAGAGTCGCCCACGCGATACGCCGCCTGCGTCAGGTCCGGCGAGACGCCGAGTTCCATCAGCATCGGCACCATGATCGCGCCGATCAGCGCCCATTTCGCGGACGCCGACCCCACCATCAGGTTCACGAATCCGGACAGCAGCACGATCCCGACCACGGTGATCGCCATCGGCAGGCCCATGGCCTGCAGCCACGCCGCGCCCTTGATCGCCATCAGCGCACCGAGGTTTGAATGCGCGAATGCGTAGAAAAACTGCGCCGCGAAGAACACCATCACCAGGTAATAGCCCATGCCGCTCATCGCTTTGCTCATGCCGCCAACGATGTCGCGGTGGGTTTTGACCACGCCGGACACGTAGCCGTACACCACGCCGGGAATCACGAAAATTACGAAGATCAGCGACACGATCGACTGCATCAGCGGCGCCTGTGTCACCGCCAGTTCGCCGCCCGCTGAGCGCCACGGAGAATCTGCCGGCCACGCGCTCGCGATCAGCAGCAACACCGCCAACAGCATCGCCAGCACCGCCCACAGCAGGCCGCGCTTTTCTTCCGCCTTCAGCGCATCCATTCCGGGAATCTGGCTGGTGTCGCCGTCCACCGGCACGCCGCGCAGGCGCGGCTCGATCACCTTGTCGGTGACGTACCAGCCGACTCCGATCACCAGCGCGCTCGACACCGTGGTGAAGAAATAATTGTTCAGCGGATTCACCACCACCGACGGATCGATCAGGTGCGCTGCCGATTGCGTCAGGCCCGAAAGCAGCGGGTCGAGGCTGGAGGGCAAAAAGAAGGTTGCGGAAAACCCGCCGGAAACGCCTGTGAACGCGGCCGCGATGCCGGCAAGCGGATGCCGCCCGGCGGCATAGAAAATCACCGCGCCGAGCGGAATCACCAGCACGTATCCGGCATCGACCGCGATATGGCTGACGACGCCGACCACCATCAGCACCGGCGTCAGCAGCCTGGCCGGCGTGACCGACAGCATCGCGCGCAGGCTCGCCGCGATGAAACCGGTGTGCTCCGCCACGCCAAGGCCGAGCATCGCCACCAGCACGATGCCCACCGGCGGGAAGTTGACGAAGGTGCGCACCATCTCCGCCATGAACGCGGTGAGCGATTCGCCCTCAAGCATGTTGCGGATCGCGATCGGATCGCCGCTGCGCGGATCGATTTCGCGGAAGCTCCACCCCGAAAGCCACCACGACGCAACCCACACCGCCAGCATCAGCAGCAGGAACAGCATCGCCGGATCCGGCAGCTTGTTGCCGATCCGCTCGACCCAATCCAGCGCGCGGTAGATCCACCCGCGCGGCGCAGGTACCGTTGCTTCGGTCATGCCCGTTCCCCTCCTGGAGCAGGAATGCTAGCAGAGGCCCACAGCGGCCCGATCAGGCAGTCACCGGGCGCAACCGCATCCGCTCAGCGCCCGCGCGGTTTACGCAGCGCCGGGTTGAGTCGGTCGAGGTCGGCCTGCACCTGGTCGCGGCTGCATTCGTAAACGATCTCCCGCCCCATCACGGAGCCGGCATAAGCCAGTCCGTTGCGCGTGGGTGTGAGATCGCATCTGACGCTGTGAACGCCTTCGCCGAGCACCACGCTGATGGCCGTGGCGCGCTTGTTCAGCACCACGACGTCCATGAGCTGCCCGGTTTCCGTCACCTTCACCTTGATCTTCTCGATGTTCATCGACATCCTTTCGCGGAGCAACGGCGCCGGCAGCGAAGCGTTCAGGCGGATCGTACTTGTTCGGCGACGAATTCGGTGATGGCATGATCCTCGGAGGAATGCAGGCCGCTGATGCCGATGGCGCCGATCAGCGAGCCGGCTGCATCCTTGAGCGGGCTGCCGCCCGGCAGCGCGGTGAGCAGAGGATCGCAGAAATAGCCGATCTCGATGCCCTCCTTCTTCAGCCGCGCCAGCACCGCGTCGGTCGATGCGCCCATGCGCGCGGCGGTGTAGGCCTTGCACTGGGAAATCTGGATGCTGCGCACCGGCGTGCCTTCCAATCGCGTAAAGGCGAGCAGGAATCCCTGCGCATCGCACACCGCGACACAGATCGGCCGTTGGTCGTCCTGCTGCGCCCTGGCCATGGCGCGATCCACCAGTTGTCGTGCAATCGCCAGCGTCAAACCCGACATGTCCTGACTCTCCTCTGAAACGTTCTGATTATTTGGTGTGACACGCGTCAATCCGTTTTTCGGCCGATCAGCCGGCTGATGACCGGATGGTAGTCGTCTCCGAACCCGGCGGCGATCGCCTCGTCGAACCAGCCATCGACCATACGCGCGCCGCGCGCATCGACGCCCGTCTCTTTGGCCAGCTGCAACGCGTAGGCCAGATCCTTGCGCGCATACTGCACCGAGAACGCCCGTTCCGGGAATTCGCCCGGAAGAACCGCTTTCATGCCGTGG
>DATKEK010000377.1:0-16736 GCA_035512195.1 Burkholderiales bacterium | reverse complement strand
ACTTCGCGCTGTTCGTCGGCGAGCTGCCGGGCGAAGGCGGCGGCGCGCCGAAACCGTTCGAGACCTGGGTCAACGGCGCCGAGCAGCCGCGCGGGCTGGGCGCGGTGGCGAAGACGCTGTCGATGGACATGCGTGCGCGCGACAAGGCGTGGCTACGCACCAAGCTCGGCATCCTGTCGAAGACGTCCAGCGACGATGCCTTCGACTGCCCGATGCCGCCGGACGGATCCTTGCAGCGCGTGCCGAGCGTGGTGGCGGCGTTTGCGCGCATCGTGAACTGGCGGGTGGAGCAGCTCGGCGGGCTGTCCGCGCCGGACGAGCGCTCGCCGGTGCTGGATGTATTATTCGCAAGGAAAGAACCGAAGACCGGTACAGACGGCACGATGTCGTGGTCGGTGGATGTACTGAATCCGAGTTCCGGCGACGATTTCGTGCTGCTCCTCAAGGAGCTGGTGCTGCCGTCCGGGCAGCGGCGGCCGTACTCGGTGTGGATGGCCGGCGTCTATCCGCGCGCGCTGGACGGGCTGTGCAAGCTGCTGTCGCTGGACATGCGCGTGATCGATCCGGCGTGGATCGGCATGAAGCTGCGTAAGCTGCTCACCTATGCCGAACCGCTGGGCGACTTCATGGCACGCGTGCCGGGCGAGAATCGCCAGCAGAATTTCCCCAGCACGGTGGCCTACGTGGCGCGGCTGATCATCCACCGCTACGCCATGCTCGGCGTACTCGACGAACGCGGTTTTCCGCTGGACGAGATGGGCGTGATGGAGACGCCGGACGCGGTGCGCACGAAAGCAGATATGCCGCATGTTTTCTCGGGCAAACGCTGCACCGAATGCGGCAACGCCACTGTGATCCGCAAGGACGGCTGCGAGTTCTGCACTGTATGCGGTGCGATCGGGGCGTGCGGATAGAGCGAACAAAAGGTAGTACCCGGGACTGCGGATTCGGGGGCGCGGGACTCAGTGCCTCACGCAGCTCCCTGACGCAAAAAAGCCGGGACATTTCCGGTTCTGGTCGGTATAGTGCGCGCTTGGCACTGATTCGCGTCATCCGGTCCGCGTGCCTGCCGTTCGTGGTTGCTCCCTTCCCCGAATTCAAACAACAAGTTTTATCTGCCTGAACCGGTTCTGAGCGCATGCGCTCCGCAGGCCGATTCAGGAGATTGTCATCAGCACTTCATTCGAAGCGCTCGGCCTGCGTGCCGAGCTTACGCGCGCGGTAGCCGGCGAAGGCTATACGCAACCCACCCCCGTCCAGGCACAGTCGATTCCATCGGTGCTGCAGGGCCGCGACGTCATCGTCGGCGCCCAGACCGGCACCGGCAAGACCGCCAGCTTCGCGCTGCCGATCCTGCAGCTGCTGGCGGCGAAGCCGGCACAGAAACGCAGGATCCGCGTGCTGGTGCTGACCCCGACGCGCGAACTCGCAGCGCAGGTAGAAGAAAGCTTCCGCACCTACGGGCAGCACCTCGCAATAAAGTCAACCGCAGTGTTCGGCGGAGTCGGCATCAACCCGCAGATCGACGCGATGCGGCGCGGGGTGGATATTCTTGTCGCCACGCCTGGCAGGCTTCTCGACCATATTCGCAGCCGCACGGTGGACCTGTCGGGCGTCGAAATCCTGGTGCTGGACGAAGCCGACCGCATGCTGGACATGGGCTTCATCCGAGATATCCGCAAGGTGCTCGAGGCACTGCCAAAGCAGCGCCAGAACCTGTTTTTCTCCGCGACCTTCACCCGGGAAATCCGCCAGCTTGCGGATTCGTTCCTGAACTCGCCGGTGGCGGTGGCGGTTGCCCACGAGCAGGCGACCGCCGATCTGATCGCGCAGGTGGTGCACCCGGTGGACAAGGGCCGCAAGCGCGCATTGCTGTCGCACCTCATCGGCACGGGAGACTGGCAGCAGGTGCTGGTATTCACCCGCACCAAGCACGGCGCCAACCGGCTGGCCGAACAGTTGCAGAAAGATGGCATCAACGCCTCGGCAATCCACGGCAACAAGAGTCAGGGTGCGCGCACGCGCGTGCTGGCGGGTTTCAAGAACGGCGAGGTGCGTGCGCTGGTCGCGACGGACATCGCTGCGCGCGGGCTGGATATCGAGGAATTGCCGCACGTGGTCAACTACGAGCTGCCGAACGTGCCTGAGGACTACGTGCACCGCATCGGCCGCACCGGCCGCGCGGGCAGTTCCGGCGTAGCGGTCTCGCTGGTATGCGCGGAAGAAAAAGGTTTTCTCGCCGACATCGAACGGCTTACCGGCCATCGCGTGGAGCGGGTGACAGTTGCAGGCTTCGAGCCCGGAAGCGCGGCCGGTAGCGCCGAGGAAGATGCCGGGGATCGCGAGAGGCAGAAGCCGGGCAATCGCGGCCGCTCGCGTGCGCAACGGGGTTCCGCAAACCGGACCGGCGATGAGCGCAAGCAGAACACGCGCACGCCTGCCGGACGCGACGAGCGTCGCGACCGCGCTCCGGGGAACGGTACGCGGGCGAACGGCAAGCCGGCACGCCGCCGGAACCGCGGCAAGGCCGCGGCCGCACCTGTGCAGGCAGAGAAGGCAGCTCCGCGCGACGAGGGGCGATTGTCCGGCGCGATGCCGGCCGCGTTTCGTGCGGTTGCCGCACTGTTCGGCGGCGGATCGAACCGCGACCGTCGAGGCTGAGTATTTTGAGACGTTTCTATTTGGAGGAGGACTTGGAATGAACATTTTTGTCGGAAACCTGGCGCCTGAAGTGACCGAGACCGATCTGATGGAGCTGTTCAAGCCGTTCGGCCAGGTCAAGTCCACCGAAGTGAAGCGGGATATGTTCTCCGGCGCGACCAAGGGTTTCGGTTTCGTCGACATGCCTGGCCGTAATCATTCGCTCGCGGCAATTGCGGGCCTGAACGGCAAGGATTTCAAGGGCCAGGCGCTTCGCGTAAACGAAGCGCGCGAGTTCCCGGCGCGGGGCCGCAGGCGCTGAAAGCAGGGACGCAGTTTGCCCTCGGGGTAGCTTCGGCGGATTGCCTTTTGCCGTCAGCGTGAAGGCCAGGGCCCGCGGCGATCGCGTGCCGATTCCTTCTGGGGTTAGTTCACGAAGGTGCGTCGCTCTCGGCCTTCGGCCTCATGGCGAGGCAAAACGGGATTGCCGCGGTCGCTTCGCTCCCTCGCAATGACTGCAGTTGCGGGAGCGGGACGAGGCAAGGCCGGAGGCGGAAACCGGCTCTCGCGCGTTGTGTAGTTGCGTCAGGGCGTTACCTAGCCAAATGCAATCCACGCGGCGAGTGCGGCCACGATGATCGCCAGCAGGATCGCGAAGCGGGTTGCCCACACTGCGCGGATGCGCAGAACCTGAAGCGCGCGTATCAACTGCTCGTTGCTTTTCGCGAGCGACTCCACCAGTTCCGCAATCTGCTGTTGTCTCGCTTCCAGCGCTTCCACACGCCTTGCCAGCGCGACCGGGTCGGCGTTTGCCGGATCGCCGTCCGGCCGCTGAGCGAAGTTCCGCCGCTCGATGATTTTGCGCGCACTATCCACCAGCTGCGGCGCATTCGCAATAATGGTTCCCCAGGGAACGGCTTTCAGCCAAAACCAGGCCATTTTCAGCACCCATCTCGTATGTCCGATGCAGATGATAACGGACGCGGGCCAACCAGCGCGGTTCCCGGTGCCATTGAAATCGCGCCTGACCTCCCCCATCTGGACTAGCGTAGGCAGCATTTATTGCCCGCGCGGTATCCGCATGCGGATTTCGCCGAGCAGCGCTGCCGTTTCAAGGCAAAAACATGAATTCCCGGGATCTTCACCAACACATGTGGGCTCAGGCGCTGGATCTGCTGGACCGCGCTGACAAGATGCACCGCCAGTTCTTTCAGCCGGATCGGCAGAAGACGGGCCGGCCAGGCTGGGCGCCGCCGGTGGATATCTTCGAGACCGATCGCGAACTGCTGGTGGTGGTTGCGCTGCCCGGCGTCGCGGCCGGCGACGTGCAGGTTGCGTTCGACGGCGTGACGCTGGCGGTCGTGGCGGAACGTCCGCTGCCGGTGGCGGGACATGGCGCAATCCGCCGTCTGGAGATTCCGCACGGCCGCTTCGAGCGGCGCATCGATCTGAATGGGCTGGCGGTCGAACTCTTGCGCCAGGAGATTACCAACGGATGCCTGGTCTTGCTGTTCGGCAAGCGCGGCTTCCAGGGAGCGTGAAATGATGCAAATGATGACAGGACCGATGGGGTACTCCGTGCTGGAGAACGTCGGGACAGGCCCCGCAAGCGCGCAAGCCGCGAGCGGGGATGCCGTGCCGGCTCTGAAGCCGCTGCCGGAGGACGCGATCATCGTGGTTCCGGTGCGCAATGTCGTACTGTTTCCGGGCGTCATCCTTCCGGTGTCGATGCGTCGAGAGGGTTCGGTGGCCGCAGCCCAGGAGGCGGCGCGCAGCGAACGTCAGATCGGCCTGCTGTTGCAGCGCGACGCCTCCGTCGATGCTCCCGGGGCAAACGATGTGCACTGGGTCGGTACGGCTGCCAGTGTCATGCGTTACCTCACCACGCCGGACGGCGTGCACCATGTCGTCTGCCAAGGTGAAACGCGGTTCCGCGTGCTGGAGTTCCTCGATGGCTGGCCGTTCATGGTCGCGAGAATAGAGCGGATTCATGAGGTGGAGTCACGCAGCACCGAGATCGAGGCGCGTGCGCTGCAGCTGAAGGAGCGCGCGGCGGAGGCGCTGCAGTATCTGCCGCAGGCGCCGGCCGAGCTCGCCAACGCGGTGCGCGGCATGACTTCCGCTGCGCAGCTTGCCGACCTCATCGCAGGCGTGATGGATCTGCCGATGGAGCAGAAGCAGGATCTGCTCGAAACCTTCGACCTCACCGCTCGCCTCGACAAGATCATTGAACATCTGGCGCGCCGGATCGAGGTGCTGAAGATTTCGCACGAGATCGACCAGAAGACCAAGGAAGCGATCGATGAACGCTCCCGCGAAGTGGTGCTGCGCGAGCAGATGAAAGCCATCCAGAAGCAGCTCGGCGAGACCGACGAGCGGGCCGAGGAAGTTGCCGAGCTGGAAAAGGCGATCGACGAGGCAGGCATGCCGGAAGAGGTGGAGAAGCAGGCGCGCAAGGAACTGAAGCGCCTGGAGCGCATGCACGAGGGCGCAGGCGAGTACTCGATGGTGCGCACGTATCTCGACTGGCGGATCGAGGTGCCTTGGTCCAGGGCGTCGGAAGACCGTATCGATATCGCGGAGGCGCGCGGAATCCTGGACGAGGATCACTACGGCCTGGAGAAGATCAAGCGCCGCATCCTCGAGTTTCTTGCGGTGCGCAAACTCAATCCCTCGGGCAAGAGCCCGATTCTGTGTTTCGCCGGCCCGCCCGGCGTGGGCAAGACCTCGCTTGGCCAGTCGATCGCGCGCGCGATGGGCCGCGAGTTCGTGCGCGTCTCGCTCGGCGGTACCCATGACGAGGCCGAGATCCGCGGGCACCGGCGCACCTACATCGGCGCGCTGCCAGGCAACATCGTGCAGGCGATCAAGAAGGCCGGAACCAACAACCCGGTGGTGATGCTGGACGAGATCGACAAGCTCGGCGCGGGCGGCTTCCATGGCGATCCGTCGTCTGCGCTGCTGGAAGTGCTCGACCCGGAGCAGAACGCGACCTTCCGCGACAACTATCTGGGTGTCCCGTTCGATCTGTCGAAGGCGATGTTCATTGCCACCGCGAATATGCTGGAGACGATTCCCGGGCCGCTGCGCGATCGCATGGAAGTGATCCCGCTTCCCGGTTACACGGAAGAGGAGAAACTGCAGATCGCACGGCGTTACCTGGTACCGCGTCAGCTCGAGGCGAACGGATTGAAGCCGGAGCAGTGCGATCTGGGCGAAGCTGAACTGCGCTCGATTATCGCGGACTACACGCGTGAAGCGGGCGTGCGCAATCTCGAGCGTGAAATCGGTTCGGTGTTCCGGCATGTTGCGATGAAGATTGCCGAAGGCACCGCGCAGACGGTGACGATGGCACCGGACGATCTGCCTGCGATTCTCGGTCCGCGCAAGTTCGAGAACGAGATTGCAATGCGGGTCGCGGTTGCGGGCGTCGCCACCGGGCTGGCATGGACGCCGGTCGGCGGAGACATCCTGTTCATCGAAGCGTCGAAAGTGCCGGGCTCCGGCAAGCTGATCCTGACGGGGCAACTGGGCGACGTGATGAAGGAAAGCGCGCAGGCGGCCCTGTCGCTGGCGAAATCCCGCGTCCCGGAACTGGGCATCGCGGCGGACAGCTTCGACAAGAGCGACATCCACGTGCACGTTCCGGCGGGCGCCACGCCGAAGGACGGACCGAGCGCCGGGGTCGCCATGTATATCGCCCTGGTTTCGCTGTTGACCGGCAAACCGGTGCGCGGCGACATCGCGATGACCGGCGAGATCAGCCTGCGCGGGCTGGCGCTGCCGGTCGGTGGCATCAAGGAAAAGGTACTTGCCGCGCTGCGTGCCGGCATCGCCACGGTGCTGCTGCCCGCGCGCAACCGCAAGGAACTCGACGAGGTGCCGGCGGAGGCGCGCGAGAGACTGCGCTTCGTGTTCATCGATAACGTGGACGACGCAGTGCGCGAAGCCATCGATCCTGCGCTGCTGGAAGCGAACGCCGCGTAGGCTGGCTCTCGCCACAAAAAACACAGATTCACAGCAAAATCCCAAGCGAACCACCAAGTTCACCAAGGGCACCAAGAGAAGCAGAAAAAATGGCATTTCTTTGGTGTTCTTGGTGCCCTTGGTGGTCCGTGTTTTCCTGTCTGTTCTCCGTGCGCTAAGACGGTCGTATTGGCGGCATTTCCAATGGTTCCGGTAAACTGCCGCGCATGCGTCCGTCTTCTCTCTCGCGGTTTTCAATGTTGTCCCTCGGGTCCCGCTTGCCCGGCGGTGCGCGGCGATGACGGCGTCTTCGGCCGGGTCGCTGTGCGACCGGTTGATCGAGACGCGCGTGATACCGGTGCTGCGGCTGCCGGATCGTGATGAGGCCGAACGCGCGATCGACTGCCTGATCGACGCGGGTTACCGTACGGTCGAAGTGACCCTGACCATGCCGGGTGCGATTGAACTGATAGGACGGCTGCGCAGCAGACTGGATGCTGCGTTCCTGGTCGGTGCGGGCACCGTGCTGGACGTCGAGGCTGCGCAGCGCTGCCTCGATGCAGGCGCCGATTACCTGGTATCGCCGTGCCTCGTTGCGGGCATGGCTGCAACTGCAAAACGCGCCGGCCGGCTGGCGCTCGCCGGCGGCTTCACACCGGGCGAAGTGCTCGCAGCCTGGCGCGACGGCGCGGACATCGTCAAAGTCTTTCCCGCGGCCTCGGGCGGACCGTCGCATCTTGCCGCACTGCATGCGGTGTTTCCGGAGATCCCCTTGTGTCCGACCGGCGGCGTGTCGGCGGACAACCTGCGCGATTACCTGCGTGCCGGCGCGTGCGTGGTCGGCATCGGCAACAACGTCATCGACCGCAAGGCGCTGGCTGCAGGCGACTGTGCCGGCGTGATGCGCCACGCGAAGCACTTCCTCGAGCTCGCGCAAGAGTCCGCGTGAGCGGCGGCACGCATCCGAAGCTGGATATCGTTTCGCTCGGCGAACCGATGTACGAGTTCAGCCAGATTCCCGGCCGCGAGCGCGAGTACCTGCAGGGGTTCGGCGGCGACACCATGAACTGCGCGATCGCCGCCGCGCGCCAAGGTGCGCGCGTGGGCTACATCACGCGGCTCGGCGACGACGAGTTTGGCCGGCAGTTTCTTGAGCTGTGGGACAGGGAAGGCGTGGACCGCTCCGCGGTGACGACCGATCGGGAAGCGCACACGGCGGTGTATTTCATTTCGCATGGCCGCACAGGCCATGTGTTCAGCTATCTGCGCAGGGGTTCGGCGGCCAGCCGTATGCGGCCGGAGCATCTGCCGGCAGAGATGATCCGCAACAGCCGTTTTTTCCATACCTCGGGAATCAGCCAGGCGATCAGCGAGGGCGCGTGCGAAACCGTGGCGGCGGCGGTGCGTATCGCGCACGAAGCGGGCGTGCGCCTGGTGTATGACGCAAATATCCGCCTGCGGCTGTGGACAGTCGAACGTGCCCGTGCCGTGGTGGAACAGACGCTTGAGTTCGTCGACGATTTCCTGCTGTCGGCCGAAGATGCCGAGGCCTTGTGCGGGTCGTCGAATGCGGATGCGGTGATCGGGTGGTGCCATGCGCGCGGCGCGAAGCGCGTGGTGTTCAAGCTCGGTGCGCAGGGTGCGGTTGCAAGCGACGGGCACGCAAGAATAACGGTGCCGTCGTTCAAGGTGGTTTCGGTGGACGCGACCGGCGCGGGAGACTGCTTCGCCGGTGCGCTGATGGCGAGGTGCGCTGCCGGCGATGCGCTCAAACACGCGCTGCGCTATGCGAGTGCCGCCGCGGCGCTCACTTGTACTGGATACGGAGCAGTTGCACCGCTCCCGCGGCCGGACGCGGTACGGGCCCTGCTCAAGGGCCGAGGTTGAGCAGCAAGGACAAAAAGAAGCCCGGGCTTGCCGGGCTGTCAGCGCTGCTTCTTGCGAATCACGATCAGGACGACCAGCAGGACTACCCCGCCGACCATAAACATGTCCAGTAAGGACATTCGAGCCCCTTTCAGTTAGTCTGTGTTGCCTGCTCAGCCAGATACGCGGATTCGCGGTGTCCTGACAGCAAATCGGCCGCGACCGGCTTCTGGTTGGTGAATTTCGTTTGTTTGCATGAACTTGTCAAGATTTTCTGCGACTTTTTCGATCACCGCGGCGATGCTGGTCATGCTCGCGTCGCCCGGCATGGCGCATGCGACGGACGGGATCGCCCGCGAGGATGGTGAGCGTCTGCTGGTGGCGTGCTCTGCCGCGCAAAGACTGATCGGCGGCGAGACCCCGGCGGAAGCAGCGGTTCATGCGGATGCGATGCTGTGCATCGGCTTCCTGGAGGGATTCTCCTGGGGCCATGGCTGGGCCGCGTGGCGCCGCAACGAGGACATGTACTTCTGTCCGCCCGAAGGCTTTGACTATCTCGATGCCGTGCCCGCGATCGTGAGCTATTTGCAGGCGCATCCCGAACGCCGCATCCAGCGCGCGCATCTGCTGGTTTTTTCTGCGCTTTCGCGCGCCTTTCCCTGCACCCCCTGAGTCCCTGCCGGTCGGTCTGGTAAAGTCGGGCCCGAAAAAAATTCCCGGAGAAAACGCATGAAGTCCCTCGGCAAGATTCTCTTCACCGGTGTGCTGACGGTGCTGCCGATCCTGGCCACCGTCTATCTCGTCATCTGGCTGCTTGCCGTGGTGGAAGATATTCTCGGCACGCCGCTGCAATGGCTGATTCCGGAAACCTACTATCGCACAGGCATGGGTCTCGCGCTGGCGATCGTGCTGGTGTTCGTGGTCGGTATGCTGATGCGGGCGTACATCGTCCAGCGGATCTTCGGCTGGTTCGAGGGGCTGGTGCTCGGCGTGCCGCTGGTCAAGTCGGTCTACAGTGCGCTGCGGGACTTCTTCGGGTTGTTCCAGCGCCGGGAAGGCGAGGAGGCGGCGTTGCAGGTAGTCTCGCTGCAGATTCCTGGAACCGACATGCGCATGCTCGGATTCATTACGCGTACCGACTTTTCCGACGTGCCGGAAGGCATCGGCGGCGAAGGCGAAGTGGCGGTGTATCTGCCGATGAGTTATCAGATCGGCGGTTACACCATCTTCCTGCCGCGGGAGAGTCTGACGCCGATCGCGATGTCGCGGGAAGAAGCGATGAAATTCGTGCTGACCGCCGGCGTGAAGATGAAGTCCGCCCAGAAAAACGGCGTGTGACTGTTTGCGCGTCCTCGGCGTCGATTTCACCAGCCGGCCGCGGCGGGCAAAACCGATCGTCTGTGCCGAGGCGGAGCTTTCGCGCGGGCGCCTTGTCGTTGCATCGCTGCGGGAGATTACGGATTTCGGCGCCTTCGAGGCATTGCTTGCCGAACCCGGTCCCTGGGTCGGCGGATTCGATTTTCCCTTCGGCCAGCCACGCGCGCTAATCGAACAGCTCGGCTGGCCCCTCGACTGGCGCGGATACGTGGAGCGGGTGGCGCGCCTGTCGCGCGAGCAATTTCGCGCCCTGATGGACGCAGTGCGCGCCGCGCGCCCGGTTGGCAGCAAGTACCTGCATCGCGCAACCGACATCCCCGCCGGTGCTTCCAGCCCGATGAAGCTGGTGAATCCACCCGTCGGGCTGATGTTCTACGAAGGCGCGCCGCGCCTGGTGCGAAGCGGCGCCCGCGTGATCCCCTGCTGCGACGGCGATTCCGCGCGCATTGCGCTCGAAGCCTATCCCGGCATGCTTGCCCGCCAGATCGTGTCGGCAAGCTACAAGAACGACGCGAGATCGAAACAGACGCCGGCACGCTTCTCGGCGCGACGCAGGATTCGCGACCGGCTGGTCGAAGGATCGAAGGAAGGCCTCGGCTTCAGGCTCGAACTGGCGCCGGTCGTATCCCGGGCCGTGCTCGAAGACGGCTCCGGCGATGCGCTCGACGCGGTGCTGTGCGCGGCGCAGGCCGGCTGGGCGTGGTCGCGCAGGCGCAGGGCGTATGACGTTCCCGCGGATGCCGATCCGCTCGAGGGCTGGATCGCCGGACCCGCCGCATGGGCCGTGCGCTAGACTTGTTGCCGGAATGCCGGGGACAAGCGCAAACCAATGATACGGATCGACCACGATATCAAACGCGCTGCAGCAGCGGTGTTGCTGCTGTGCAGCCTCGCCGCTGCGCCCGCCGCGGCGCAACTGCGATTTGCGTTCGAGCCGGCATCGCGCTTTGGCGGGACCGCCGGCGAGAACGTTCTGGTGATGCGCGGCGAAATCGCCCACGGCGATCGTGACCGGCTGCTGGCGTTTATCGCTCGCCATCCCGGCGCTTTCGTCGAGCATGGGGATAGGGTTGCGTTTGCAATCGATGGCGGCGACGTACTCGAGGCAATCGACATCGGGCGCTTTCTGCAGGAGGCGCTGATCGAGGTCTGGCTGCCGGACACCGGGTCCACGCGTTGCGTGAGCGCATGTTTTCTGATGTTCGCCGGGGCCGTGACGCGCAGCGCACAGGCCGAGACCGTCGGCATTCACCGCCCGTACTTTGCGCCTGCCGCGGTTGCGCGTGCTGCGCCGGCGAACGTGCGCAATCGCTACAACGAGACCTTCCGCGCGATCCTGGCGTACCTGGACGAACTGTTCGTACCCAGATCACTTTCCGAACGGATGGTGGATGCCGAGTCGAACCACACTTACTGGCTGTCGGAGCAGGATCTTGTGCGCCTGGGTCGACGGCAGGCCTGGTTCGCGGATTTTGCGGACGCAAGATGCGGCGAAGAACGCGGCGAGTGCCTGGCTGCGCTACTGCGCCGGCACCGGGAGACGATCGTGAACGGGCTGACAAATGGGATATCGGGCAATGACGCGCGTTGAGCGTTCGCGAACGGCGGCCGACCGTATCCAGTGCGCGCGATAGTTGTTTCGGCGATTGCCGCGGGCCTGCTGACCTGCGCCGCGGCCGCCCGTGCCGACGACCAGGTGCTGCCGGACCTGGGAGCCGATGTCGTTCCGCTCGACCAAGCCCCCCCCGAAGCCGACCCTTGCAGCCTGCTGCCGGGCGACGAACTGTTCGGGCTGGACTGGACGCGGCGGCAACTGTTCGGCGCGGTGTGCCGTTCGGCGCGCTGGTTCGACAGCTTTTTCGGTGAGGAGCGCTACGACGATGAGGCGCTCGGCATCCGCGGGCGGCTGATCCTCGGGGTGGAAGAGCGTGAACGGGTCGGAATGACGTTCACCCCGCGCTTCAGCGCGCGTGTGCCGCTGCCGAACCTGAACGAGCGTGTCAGTCTGCTCATCGAGCGCGATGACGAGGATCGCACGATCGTCGGCCGGACCGATGCCGAACAGGATGTGCTGACCCCGCCGCCGTCGTTCCGGGACGAAACCACGCAGCTCGCGCTTGGCTACTTGCGGCGGAACGTCAATCTGCGGGCGGGTGTCCGGTTGAGCGGCGGCGCGCTGGATGCTTTCACGCGCGCGCGTTACCGGGAAGAGTTTCTGCAGACGGCTCGTACCCAGTGGTTGTTCTCGCAATCGCTGTTCTGGCGCCAGCAGGAGGGATTCGGCGAGACCACCACGCTGGATTTCGAGGCAAAACCCAGCGTGCCGAGCCTGATTCGCTGGTTCAATGCCGCCACGTGGTCGGAATCCACCACCGGTTTGAGCTGGGTGTCCGGTGTGACTTTCTATCGCAACATCGGCACAGGCAAGGCATTCCTGATCGAGCCGAGCCTGCAAGGTCAAACCGATCTGCCGGTGGATATCAGCTCATACGGCGGCCGCGTAGCCTATCGTCAGACCATGGGGCGCAGCTGGCTGATCGGCGAGGCGTTTACCGGTTACGCCTGGCCGAAGTTCACGGCCGGAGAAACGCGGCATTCGCAGTTTTTCGTCGGCGTGCGCGTGGAACTGCTGTTCGGCGAGCAACCATGACTGGATACCGACGCGCGACCCAAACTTGACACTTTGTAAGGTTTGCGAGCACGCAAAGGGAGATCGAGACGCGCAGACGTCTTGATTGCGTCATGAGATCTTTCTACACTCGCCGTGAGTCGCAGGCGTTGCAGTGAATCGTCAAAGCTCGGCACGCCTGGCGCGAAGACTGGTGTTCAACAGTTGCGGAGATCAGGGATGAAAAGTTCAACAGTGTCGCCGGTCCAGGCAGCATGCCCCCATCCGAACCGGCTGCGCCGCCTGCACGAACTTCCCGGTCCTCGCGGGCTTCCGTTGCTGGGTAACGCACTGGAACTCGAGCCCACCGAACTGCATCGGTTGGTGAGCCGCTGGGCGGACCGCTACGGTCAGATGTTCGCATTCAAGGTGGCCACCCAGCGCATTGTCGTCGTCGCCGATCCCGAGACCATTCAGTCGATGTTGCGCGAGCGTCCGGGTCTCTTCCGCCGCTGGCGCAAGCTCGAGACGATCGCGACCGACATCAAGGCGGACGGGTTGTTTACCGCGGAGGGCACGGACTGGAGGCGGCAGCGGAAGTTTGTGACGTATGCGCTGAATGCGGGCCATGTGCGCGAATTCATCCCGCGCCTGGAAGAGGTAACCGGACGGCTGCGTCGCCGCTGGTGGCAGGCGGCGCTGGCGGGTACGCCGGTGGATGTGCGCGGCGACCTCATGCGGCTCACGGTCGACGTGACCAGCGGACTGGCTTTCGGGCGCGACATCAATACGCTGGAGGAACAGACCGATCCGATCCAGAATCATCTCGACAAGATCTTTCCTGCGGTCGCACGCTGGCTGCCCGCGCCGTTTCCGTACTGGCGTTACCTGAAGTCCGCCGCCGACCGGGAAACCGCCGATGCCGTGGAGAAAGTCGGGAAGCTGATCGATGCGCTGATTGCGGAGACGCGCAAGCGCCTCGCCGCATCGCCGGAACTGCGCGCCAAACCGACGAATCTGCTGGAGGCGCTGGTCGCGGCACACGATAGCGACGAGGGCGGGCCGTCCGACGAAGAGATCGCCGCGAACGTCATGACGATGCTGCTCGCGGGTGAAGACACGACCGCAAACAGCATCGCCTACATGATTCACTTTCTCAAGGAATACCCGCAGGTCCAGGCCGCGGTGCAGGAGGAGGTCGATCGGGTTTTCGGGATGACGGAGCAGCCGTGGCAGGATCCGGGCACTGCGGACAAGCTGCGCTATATTGAGGCCTTCGCCAACGAGTCGCTGCGCTGCAAGCCGGTCGCGGGCCACGTGGTGTTCCTCGAGCCCAACGAGGACATGCAGATCCAGGACGTGTTTGTGCCCAAGGGTACGCCGGTCTTTGCGCTCATCGGCTATCCGGCGACACAGGAGGCGAATTTCGAGGATGCAAAGGCATTTCGCCCGGAGCGCTGGTTGCAGCCAGCGGACTCGGCCGGCTGTCCGCACAACACCGGATCTCACAACACCGGATCCCACAACACCAGGGCGTTCATGCCCTTCGGATCGGGGCCGCGATTTTGCCCCGGCAGGCAGCTCGCGATGCTGCAGATCAAGATGGTCATCTCGATGCTGTGCCGCGACTTCGAGGTCAGGCATCAGCAGGACGCGCCGGCCCTGCAGGACGCATACAACTTCACCGTCGGGCCGACCAACGTCAGCGCCGTGCTGCATCCGCGCCGGCCGGTGCGGCGCGGAACAGACATCGAACTGCGCATCGGCGAGCGCCGCTCGCTGGTGATACCGATTTCCTTTCCCGAGCGCCGTATTCATGGGCGCCGCAGCGCCGATGCCGCGTCGCGCAGGCACGCCGCGGAACAGCGCGCACGCGAGCGCCGGGCCCTTGCGCTGCCGATATCCTTTCCCGAGCGTCGCGCCGGCGAACGGCGCCGGGAGCACACGGCATCGGTGGGCTGACCGGCAGGGAAAAACGAAACGGCCCCTTGCGGGGCCGTTCGTGTTTCGGGGCGACGCGAGTCGCCGTCAGATCACTGCCACCAGCAGCAGCGCTACGATGTTGATGATCTTGATCAGCGGATTGATCGCAGGGCCGGCCGTGTCCTTGTAGGGATCGCCGACGGTGTCGCCGGTCACCGCCGCCTTGTGGGCGTCGGAACCCTTGCCGCCGAAGTTGCCGTCCTCGATGTACTTCTTGGCGTTGTCCCAGGCGCCGCCGCCGGTGGTCATCGAGATGGCGACGAACAGGCCGGTGACGATGGTGCCGATCAGCAGGCCGCCGAGTGCCCTGGTGCCGGCGCCCGGACCCATCAGGACGTTCATGATGATGACCAGCGCGATCGGAACTACGATCGGCAGCAGCGAGGGAATGATCATTTCCTTGATTGCGGCCTTGGTCAGCATGTCCAC
Organism: Burkholderiales bacterium; assembly: GCA_035512195.1. GTDB lineage: Bacteria > Pseudomonadota > Gammaproteobacteria > Burkholderiales > Eutrophovitaceae > DATKEK01. The sequence goes on along the minus strand of DATKEK010000377.1, from coordinate 1,867 downwards.
CGCGCGCGAATAATCGGGCTTGGCGGTGCCTTCCATGATGCCCTTGATCTCGCGGAACTGCCGGCGCACTTCGTTTACCACCGCGCCGGCGGCGCGGCCGACCGCTTCCATCGCCATGGCGGCGAACAGGTAAGGCACCAGGCCGCCGATGAACAGGCCGATGATCACCGCCGGATCCGACAGTCTGAACTCGACCATCTTGCCGACGGCTTCGAGGTTGTGCGTGTAATCCGCGAACAGCACCAACGCAGCCAGACCGGCGGAGCCGATCGCATAGCCCTTGGTCACCGCCTTGGTGGTGTTGCCGACTGCATCCAGCGGATCGGTGATGTCGCGGATCTTCGACGGCAGTTCCGCCATCTCGGCAATGCCGCCGGCGTTGTCGGTAATCGGGCCGTAGGCGTCGAGTGCGACGATCATGCCGGTCATCGACAACATCGCGGTCGCGGCGATGGCGATGCCGTACAGGCCGGCGAGCTGGTAAGAGCCCCAGATCGACAGGCACACGGCAAGCACCGGCAGCGCAGTGGCTTTCATCGAGATGCCGAGACCGGCGATGATGTTGGTCGCGTGTCCGGTCTGTGAGGCGGCAGCGACGTGGCGCACGGGTGAGTACTCGGTTGAGGTGTAGTACTCGGTGATCATCACCATCGCGGCAGTCAGTACCAGTCCGATCAGCGCGGCGCCGAACAGCCTGCCCGCACCGAGCGAGCTGTCGCCCATCATGCCGGTGGTAACGAACCAGAAGCCGATGGCGGCCAGCACGCCGGACGCGATCACGCCTTTGTACAGCGCGCCCATGATCTTGCCGCCGTCCTTGATCTTCACGAAGAACGTACCGATGATCGAGGCGATGATCGAGACGCCGCCGAGCACCAGCGGATACAGCACCGCATTCGGCTCGCCGGAAAGGATCAGGCCGCCGAGCAGCATGGTGGCGATGATGGTGACCGCGTAGGTTTCGAACAGGTCGGCCGCCATGCCGGCGCAATCGCCGACGTTGTCGCCGACGTTGTCCGCGATCACTGCCGGGTTGCGCGGATCGTCTTCCGGAATGCCTGCTTCGACCTTGCCGACCAGGTCGGCGCCGACGTCCGCGCCCTTGGTGAAGATGCCGCCGCCGAGACGCGCGAAGATCGAGATCAGCGATCCGCCGAATGCCAGGCCGATCAGCGCATGCAGCGCATGGTCCAGGTCTCCGAACTGCGCTGCGATCCAGTAGTAGCCGGCGACGCCCAGCAGCCCGAGCCCGACCACCAGCATGCCGGTGATTGCGCCGCCGCGGAATGCGACCTGCAGCGCGGCATTCAGTCCGTTGTTGGCCGCTTCGGCGGTGCGCACGTTGGCGCGCACCGAGATGTACATGCCAATGTAGCCGGCCGCACCGGAGAACACCGCGCCGACCACGAAGCCGAATGCAGTCAGCCAGTCGAGCCCGAAACCGAGCACGAAGAACAGCGCCACGCCGACGATGCTGATGGTGGTGTACTGACGGTTGAGATAGGCGCTTGCACCCTGCTGGATGGCGGCAGCGATCTCCTGCATGCGCGCATTGCCGGCAGGCTGTTTGAGCACCCAGCCGATCGAGATCCATCCATAGGCGATCGCGATGAGCGCGCACACCAGCGCGAAGATCAAAGCTGAAGACATTGACTCCCCCTTGGAAGTTATTTTGTGAGCCGAGTTGGGCCGGCCCCTGACCCCGAAAACAGTGAGTTCCCGATAATCCGTTCGGATTCTTCCGCAGGCGTGCCCAAGACGCCGCGGCGGACAGCGCGCGATTGTAACCGAAAATCCGCAGATTATTGAAGTGCTTAAGTCAGTCGGATGCTAGAACCTATCTCATAATCATTCGCGCGATGCGTTG
>DATKEK010000376.1:0-6789 GCA_035512195.1 Burkholderiales bacterium | reverse complement strand
GAGATCCTGAACATCATCGGCTACCTGCGAAGCGAGATGTACAGGCGCATCGAGGCGGGCGAGATTCCAGATCCTCGTGTGCGTGAGGAAGCCCCGGAGTTCCCGCCGCAGCAGTTCTGACCGCGTTTTCTGCCAACGCTGGTTGCGACCAGCGTTCTGGCGCTTCAGTTCGAAAAGGCCGGCGAAAGCCGGCCTTTCTTGTTTCAGTGTTTTCCGGTACTGCCGAAACCACCGGCGCCGCGGCTGCTTTCCGCGAATTCGTCGACGATATTGAAACCGACCTGAACCACGGGGACGACCACCAGTTGCGCGATGCGCTGCATCGGGCTCAGGGTAAACGCCGAGTTACCCCGGTTCCACACCGATACGAATACCTGACCCTGGTAATCCGAATCGATCAGGCCCACCAGGTTGCCGAGCACGATCCCGTGCTTGTGGCCAAGCCCCGAGCGCGGCAGGACCACCGCCGCGAGACCGGGGTCGGCCAGGTGGATCGCCATGCCGCTCGGCACCAGCTCGCTTTGTCCAGGCTCGAGCGTGATGGGACTTTCAATGCACGCACGCAGGTCGAGGCCGGCGGAACCCGGCGTCGAATATGCCGGCAACTGGTCGCGAAGGCGCGCGTCGAGAATGCATACGTCTATCTTGCGCATGGTGCAAAGACTTGAGAAATTCAGTGCGCAGTGCTGGTCGCACGCGCCGGTTTATAGAGTCTGGCGATGTGACGGACGAGTTGCCGCGCTTGGTCGAGTTTGCTGCTGCGGGGCAGCGGATGCCTGCCGCCGTCGTCGAACAGCACAAGCTCGTTGTCCTGCGCGCCCAACGCGGATTGCACCAGATTGGCGGCGAGCAGCGGCAGCTTTTTCCTGCGCCGTTTTTCCTCGGCATTCGAGTCGAGGTCCCGGCTCTCGGCCGCGAAGCCGACACAGAATGGCGGATTCGGGCGGCTCATGACCGCCTCGAGTATGTCAGGGTTCGGAATCAGCTCGAGCGTCAGCCCGCCGCCGCTCTTCTTGATCTTGTGTTCCTGCCGGTTTGCCATCTGGTAGTCGGACACGGCGGCGACACTGACAACAATGTCGCTGAGACTTGCGCGCGCGATCACTGCATCCAGCATCTCGCGCGCCGTGGTGACGCGCAACACTTCTGCGCCCCTTGGCGGTTCCAGGCAGGTGTCTCCGGAAATCAGCGTCACTGCGGCGCCGGATTCGATCGCCGCGCGCGCGACCGCATAGCCCATGCGGCCGGAACTCGGATTGCTGATCCCCCGCACCGCGTCGATCGGTTCGAAGGTCGGACCGGCGGTCACCAGGACACGCGTGCCGGACAACAGCTTCGGCTGGAACCACGCGACAACCTCGGACAGAATCTGCTCGGGCTCCAGCATGCGTCCCATGCCGGTTTCGCCGCAGGCCTGGTCGCCGCTGCCGGGTCCGACCACCATCACGCCGTCCTGGCGGATCTGGGCGACATTGCGCTGCGTTGCGGGGTTCTCCCACATCTGGCGGTTCATCGCCGGTGCGACCAGCATCGGGCACTCCCGCGCGAGGCATAGCGTCGAGAGCAGATCGTCCGCACGGCCCTGTACCAGTTTTGCAATGAAGTCCGCGGAAGCGGGCGCAATCACCACCAGATCGCGATCGCGCGACAACTCGATGTGGGGCATGCCGTTCTCCACCCGGTTGTCCCACATATCGGTGAAGACCGGCTTTCCGGTCAATCCTTGCATCGTGGCCGCGGTGATGAAATGGCTGGCCGCGTCGGTCATGACAACCTGCACGTCCGCGCCGTCCTTGATCAGCAAGCGCGAAAGTTCCGCTGCCTTGTAGGCCGCAATTCCACCAGTCATTCCGAGCAGGATGCGCTTGTTCGCGAGCTCTGACATATGCGTAGCTTGATCCGGGTTTGTGAAACGCAGTGTAACCTGTTGTCGTTAAACAGGAAAGCCCGAGGCTTTCGGCGTACACCAAAGTCGTTCACACCGGCGGCGATACGCGAATGTCATTTTCCGCTTTTGTTCGATGGCAGTCTCGTCGTACGCTGCCGCAATCACGGCGCAGCGTTGCGTCAAGCCTGATTACCGGAGCCTGTGGCATGGGAATCAAGGACTGGCCAGAAGACGACAGACCCCGGGAGAAACTCCTCGCCAAGGGGCCGGACGCACTTTCGGATGCGGAGTTGCTGGCGATCTTCCTGCGCACCGGAGTGAGCGGAAAGAGCGCGGTCGAGCTTGCCCGGGAAACGCTCGGGCGTTTCGGCTCGCTTGCCGAGTTGATGGGTGCAGGTGTGGAGGCTTTCTGCAACATACGCGGGCTGGGTAAGGCCAAGTATGTTCAGTTGCAGGCGACTGCCGAAATGACGCGGCGGGCGTTGGTGCAGGAAATGAAGGCCGGGGTGAACCTGAGTTCCCCGGTCGCGGTGCGCGACTATTTGCGGCTTGCGCTGCAGCACCGGCCGGTCGAAGTTTTCATGGGGCTGTTTCTGGATGCACAGAATCGCGTGATCGCGGTCGAACCGCTGTTTTCGGGCACGCTGACGCAGACCAGCGTGTATCCGCGTGAAGTCGTACGCCGCGCACTGGCACTGAACGCCGCCTCGGTCATATTCGCGCACAACCATCCGTCCGGGCTTGCCGAACCGAGCCGCGCAGACGAGGTGCTGACCCAGGCCCTGAAACAGGCGCTTGCAACGGTCGACGTGAGAGTGCTCGATCACTTCATCGTCGGCAACGGATCAGCGCTGTCGTTCGCGGAGCGCGGGTTGCTTTGAAGCGTCTGGCTGCCGTCATGCGGTGGTCTTTGCACGCCGCGTCGACCGTGCGAATCCGGCGTCAGAAAAGCAGTCGGGACACGGCGAGGCCAAGGCTCGCGACGAGCACGACTGCCGATGCAGCGGTTGATGCCTGTGGGTAGCCCGGAACGCCACGCAGCCTGAGTGCGACCGGCAGCGGCAGCAGCAGCGCAACCTGGGCTGCCGCGACACCGAAAGCGTATTCCGCCAGACCGCCGGGAGCGACGGCAGACGTCAGCACGGCATCAGCCAGGACCGGCCATGCCGCAATTCCCTGGATCAGGCCGAATGCGGACGCGGCGATCCAGCCGTAGCGGGACGTGTCGCCGCGCCGGAAGACAATTGTTGCCGCGAGGCAGGCCACGGCCAGCGCTGCCAGCGTCTCCCCCGCACGCACCGGCAGAACGAACAGGCCGGTCGCTGCGATCGTGAACGTGATGCCCTGGCAGATCACACAGGCCGCGAGAAGACCGACGACGTTGCGCGATCTGCCGTTTACAAGCAGCAGGCACAGCGCGAATAAAAGGTAGTCCGGGCCGAGCAATACCCGCCTGAAGCCAATCGATGCGGGATCGACGGATCGCTCGGAAATTGTCCCGCTCGCCAGATCGACGTGAACCTCGCGGCGGTCGGCGTCGAACGTGAACCGGCCGCTGCCGCCCGGCCAGATGAACAGGGTAAGCGTGTGATGCGCGTTGCCTAGCACATCGGGCAGATCGTCGCGAACGGAAATCGTCCCGGGTTCGGATACGCATGCGAATGTCAGCACGATTCGCGTTGCCGGTCGTCCCGGCGACTCGGTCGCGAATTCAGGTCGCTGCAGTTCGCAGGCCGTGCGGTTGGCGAAGATCTTCAGATTCTGTGCCACAGCCGCGACGAGGGACTGCATGCCGTCCACGTCGACCGACGTGGCGGGGGGCGACCAGTCCGACAGCGCTTCGGGGTCGAGAACCAGCTCGTAGCGCAGGCCCTGTTCACCAAGCGTGAGGGTGGCAAAACCGGTGGTTCCGGGGTGGGCGTGGGCGACCGAAACGCCCATGACCAAGGCGAACAAGGCCAGCAGGGCGCGGGCAACAGGACCCGCCGGTAATTGCGGGCGAACGAATAGCCGGATTCGGACCGTTCCCGGCAGGCTCATCGGTGACTCCGGGGTGCGTGCGCTTTTTCGTGCCGTACAGATCCCGAATCAGGCAGACGGCGCGGCCATTCGGTCGGACGAATAGCGCTCCTTCATCTCCTTTATCAGTCCGACCAGGTTCTCGATCTGGTATTCGGGAACAGTTATGACTTCGGACTGTCCCGAAATCAGCACGTAACGACTGAGGACATCCGGGGCGATGTCTCCCACCGTGTATTGCGCGATGGGGTCCTGCCGGGCCGGCGCGTACACCATTATGACCATCTCAGGCCGCGAGATACCGTAGACGTCGTCTTCCGGATTCATCGCCAGCCGGCGCTCGATCAGCGCACGCTCGAGTCCGCCGAAAGAATACGCGATGCGCCCGGCCGCCTCGGGATCCGTAACGTGCTCGTGCTCTGCTTCCGTCTCTGCATGCATGCCATGGTAGAACCAGTCGCCCGCGGCGTCGCGCTCGAACAGGTGCAGCACGCCGGCATGCGCGATCTCGATTGCGTTGACCTGTTCGATCGGCAGTGGCAGCAGGCTGCGTGCATCCATCGGGGGATTCAGCAACATTTCCCGGTGCGCTGCACGGTCGGTGCTGTCGACGTATACGATCAAGGCTATCAGCGCAGCAAGCGTACCCCATACCGCGATGAGTTTCGGTTTGATGAGCAGCCGGCTCACCGCTGCTTCCACCAGACTCCGGTCCCCACCAAAGCCAGCAGACCGGGAATCAGGATCACGGACAGGAAGAACGTTCCGCGCATTTGCCGGTTGGTGAGATTGACCCGTGGCAGGTCGTAGGTGCGCGGTTCGATGCCGATCAAATTCTCCTGTACGGCGAGATAGTTCACCGTATTGAGGAACAAGGCGCCATTCCCGAGGATATGGTAGAACGAGTTGGTCGCAAAATCCGAATCGCCGACGACCACGATTCTGGTCCGCCCTTGCTGCGCGAGCCTCTCCACCTCGGCGTCCGTCATCGGTCGGGCGCCTTCCATCTCTTCTTCACGCAGCGATAGAGTGGCATCGGCGGCGACGGTGGCGGGACGCCGGTTGGCTACGACCATCAGGGTCAGCGGCCCGCGCAGGTCGACGCCTTCAGTGAACTCTGCGCGCTCGGGATCGGTCTCCCCGAAACTTCTTCGGGATGAATTTACCAGCGGCGAAATGGTAATTCCCGGCACCCGCTGCGGCGTCGGCGAAAGCGATCGTACCCCCGGAAAGAAGGTCATGGGCAGGTCGCGGGTGATCTGGTGCCGGTTGTAGCTGGTCACGGCGGGAGAGGAGGGATCGGCCCAGAAATGACTGGCCTCGTCGATCACTATCGTGCCCTCCGGCACGATGCCATATTCTCGCAGCAGCGGCTCGAGGCCGGTCTCCACGAACGGCTCGAGCATGAAGAAGGCATTGCCGCCAGAAGCCAGAAATTCGCGAATCAAATCCACCTCGACCGACAGCAGCGCGGCCTTGGGTCCTGCCACGATCAGCACGGCGCAGTCGGAGAGGGCGTCTTTCGTGCCCATCAGCAGTGACACCTTTTCCACTTCGTAATTGAAGGTCTCCAGGGCATTGCGCGCCTTGGCCATGCCATGGCGTTCGTGCAGCACATACTGCGCGCCGAGACCGTGAGTGTGGTCAGCAGAGCCTTCCAGATGATCATGCGCCTCGATACTGAACGGGTCGGCTTCGCCGTGGCCGTCCAGGAAGCAGACACGCTGCACGATGCCCTGGGTAACGCGCAGAATCCCGTTTGCGATTTCCGACTCGTTCGGGCCATGAACCTGGAAGCTTCGACCTTCGCTCTCCATGATGGCCGTGCCGGCAAACTGTACGCCGCGCAGTCGCGCCTGCGCGGGATTGAGCATCGGATCGAAGAATTCGACCGTCACGAAGTCCGATTGCCTTGCGATCAGTTGATACAGCTCCACGGTTTCGCGCATCATCGGATCGTGGAAGAAGGTGATGTGCACCGGCTTGTCCAGGCGCTGCAGCATGGTGACGACAGGCTTGGAGAGCGAATGGAGGCCCGCCTCAGTCATGTCTACCCGCATCGGAAAACGCAGCGACAGGTAAGCTATGGCGATCAGCACGCCGATCATGCCTAGGGCGTAAAGCGCGATCTCGCCCCTGCGGCGCTGGAACAGGGTGGAAAGCTCCGTTCGCAACCCGTACAGCGCCCAGAGCAGAAGCATCGCACCGGCCGTCGCGAGAATGCCCGCCCAGAGTTGCGCATCGAGCAGCACGGCGTTCACCACGAACGCTGCGCCCAGCAGTCCCGCGGCCGCCAGCAGAATCATCCCGTTTCGGAAGGATGGGTTCACGTCAGCGTTTCCACTGGAGGTACGCGGTATTCAGCGTAAGCGCAATCGCGCTCACGGTACCATAGAAGATCACTCCCTCGGAGCGCAGCAGCCCTCGGATGAAGTCCCCGTAGTGCAATGAAAAGGACAGGTACGCGAACAACGTGCGCAGGGCGTAGGAAGTCTGAAAATGCTGCAAATTGCCGATGAACCAGAAACCGAGCAGCACCGGCACGGTGATTAGCGCAGCGATGATCTGGTTTTGCGTCAAGGCGGAAAAAAGCTGTCCGACCGCAAGGCAGGCCATGCCGACCAGGACGAAGCCGATGTATCCGGACAGCAGGGTCGTGGTCTCCGGATTTCCGTATAGATAGAGAGGAATCAGATTCACGGACGTGCCCACCGTCATCAGCAGCAGGATGGTGACGGCGCCGAGATATTTTCCGAGTACGATCTGCCACGCACGCAGCGGCAGCGTCATCAGGAGCTCCATCGTGCGCGCACCGTACTCTGCAGCGAACAGGCGCATCGACACTACCGGGATTACCAGCAGCAGCAGAATGCCCATGTTCC
>DATKEK010000375.1:0-3067 GCA_035512195.1 Burkholderiales bacterium | reverse complement strand
GCATACCGGTCCGCGCCTGAGATCGACACGCACGATGTCGGAAGATACGCCACCGGTGAGAGGCATCACGGCGGGCCGCTCTCCCGGTTCGAGCAGACCCATGCGAGAAAGCGCGGCGAGAAAGGAATCGTTCTGCATTTTTCGTGTTGTACGCGCCTGAAGCTTGGCCGCGGGAGCGGTTTCGGCGCATCATTGCGAAGCCGGCGTTTTCACAGCGCGATGAGACGCGCACTCTAGCACAGCTTCCAAGTCACCCACGATGAAAGCCATACTCGCACTTGATCAGGGAACCACCAGTTCCCGCGCGATCGTCTTCGACACTGACGGGCGCGTGCTCGGCCAGGCGCAGCAGGAGATCGAACAGATTTTCCCGCAGCCCGGCTGGGTGGAGCAGGACCCCGTGGAGATCTGGACCACGCAGTTGCACACTGCGAAGGAAGCGCTCGCCCGCGCGCGGTTGTCGGGCGGGGATATCGTCGCCATCGGCATCACCAACCAGCGCGAGACCACGGTCGTTTGGGAGCGCGCGACCGGGCGGCCGATCCACAACGCGATCGTCTGGCAGGACCGCAGGACCGCGGGCGTCTGCGACCAGCTGAAGCAGCAGGGCGTCGAGCCGCTGATCACCGGCCGCACCGGGCTGTTGATCGACGCGTACTTCGCCGGCACCAAGCTGCGCTGGCTGCTGGATCATGTGGACGGCGCACGCGAGCGCGCGGAGCGCGGAGAGCTTGCGTTCGGAACGATCGATTCCTGGCTGATCTGGAACCTGACCGCGGGGCGCCTGCACGCAACGGACATGTCGAACGCGTCGCGCACGCTGCTGTTCAACATCCACACACGCGACTGGGACGAAAAACTGCTGCAGCTCCTGCGCGTACCGCGGCCGCTGCTGCCAAAAGTGGTGGACTCCGGCGGGGTATGCGGCGAGAGCGATCCCGGGCTGTTCGGCAAGGCGCTGCCGATCGCCGGCATCGCGGGCGATCAGCAGGCGGCGCTGTTCGGTCAGCAGTGCACCAGGGTCGGCATGGTCAAGAACACCTATGGCACCGGCTGCTTCATGCTGATGCAGACCGGGGACCGCCCCGTCGATTCGAAGAGCAAGCTGTTGACAACGGTGGCGTGGAAGATCGGCGATCGGCTCGACTACGCGCTCGAAGGCAGCGTGTTCATCGCCGGCGCGGTGGTGCAGTGGCTGCGCGACGGGTTGGGGCTGATCCGCTCGGCGCCGGAGATCGATTCGCTTGCGGCGCAGGTGCCGGACAGCGGGGGCGTGTACATGGTGCCGGCGTTCGCCGGCCTCGGCGCGCCGCACTGGGACCCGTACGCGCGCGGCACCATCGTCGGCATCACCCGCGGCACGAGCGCAGCGCATTTCGCGCGCGCCGGGCTGGAGTCGATCGCGTTCCAGACCGCGGACGTGCTGGACGCGATGCAGACCGACTCCGGTATTGCGGTGTCCGAACTGCGGGTGGACGGTGGCGCCAGCCAGAGCGACATCCTGATGCAGTTCCAGGCGGACATTCTCGGCGTGCCGGTGCTGCGGCCGCAGACCTACGAGAGCACCGCGCTCGGGGCGGCTTATCTCGCCGGCCTGACGGTCGGTTTCTGGAAGAGCGAATCGGACCTTGCGAGCCATTGGCAGCTCGAACGTCGGTTTGAGCCGAACATGCCGGCCGATCGGCGCAGTTCGCTGAAGTCTGTGTGGCGGCGGGCGGTGAAACGCGCCAAGGGATGGGAGGAACCGGTCGAATCTGGGGTAAAACAGGGGCTCCGGAAAATTGACAACTGACTGATTTTGCAAGTAATGTGGCCTTTCCGAGGGCCATGAGCCGGGCGAGGAACGGCGTGTCGCATGGCAAAGATTGCGATCTTCAACCAGAAGGGCGGGGTAGGTAAGACCACCACGTCCCTCAACCTCACCGCTGCGCTGGCGCGCCGCGGCTACAACCCGTTGAGCATCGACCTCGACCCGCAGGCGCACCTTTCCTATGTATGCGGTACCACGGTCGATCACTCGGAAGACTCAATCTTCAGCTTCTACCAGCAGGTCAAACCCCTGACCCAGTTGATCCGCCCGGCGCACGGCGGCTGGCTGGCGATCCCCGCGCATGTCGAACTGTCCAAAGTTGACACCCAGTTCGGCAAGGGTCCGAACGTGCTGACCCGGCTCAATCAGGGCATCATCCGCGAGAACCTCAACACCGGGCGGCCGATCGTGATCGACTGCTGCCCGATGCTCGGCGTGCTGAGTCTGTCCGCGATCTTCGCTTCGGACCGCGTGCTGGTGCCGGTGTCGGCCGACTATCTGGCGGTGCAGGGCGTACACGCAGTCGAGCGCACTTTGAAGGCGCTGGAACACGTGCTGAAGAAACCGGTGCGGCGTCGCTATGTCATTACCCGCTTCGATGTCCGGCGCAAGATGTCGCACCAGATTTTCGCGGCATTGAAGGTGAGATTCGGCGAGGATATCTGCGAGACGCACATCTCCGAGAATGTTGCCATTGCGGAAAGCCCCGCCTCGCACAAGGACGTCTTCGCGCATGCCCCGGACAGCAAGGGCGCCAGCGATTACGACGCCCTGGTGGATGAACTGATCAGAACCGGGTTCATCGAGACCCGCGAGCGCGAAACCGAGCGCGACAGATAAACCAGACCGCGCTGCATGGCAGCGCCTGCGGTCTTTCCCGAGTCCGGGTATCGCGGTCCGCCATACCTTCGCTCGTCGTGTCGCTGTTGCTCGGGCGTCAGTGCTCGGTCTTGATCTTTAACTCAGTCCTCTTTTTCATCATCCGTCTGTTTTGCGATCAGCGAGATGATGTCCTCGAACTGCACCGATTCGTCCCGGTTCGGCATCTGCATTTCCTTGCACTCAAGGATTTCGCAATGCATGTACATCTGCGCGATCTTGCTTTCCGCCTCGGTGCGGTCGCGCGCATGCACCACCAGGTTATCGACCGGCAGCCCGCTGCGGGTCCTGATCCTGAACCCGAACTTGAACATCGGTGTGGGAGGCAGCGCCATGCGGAAGATTCTACGCGGATTCGGTTGTCTGGAAGCTGATCGC
>DATKEK010000374.1:0-3635 GCA_035512195.1 Burkholderiales bacterium | reverse complement strand
TACTATTTTGTACTTCCGCCGTCTGTGCGTCGGCAAACACTGTGCATTCGACCGGGCGGACTATAATTTCCCCACTTTTACCGGAGAGCGGCGGCTCATGAGAAACCCGATAGCGTTGACCGGAACCATGCTGATGTTCGTCGCTTCCATGGCGGCTGGACAGGAGACGACTGCCGATGAGTTGCGCGGCGAACTGCTCTATTCGACGCACTGTATCGCGTGTCACACGACGCAGGCCCATTGGCGCAATGACAGGCTTGCGACCGATTGGACCAGCCTCAAATTTCAGGTCAAGCGCTGGCAGGCGAATATTGCGCTTGGCTGGAGCGAGGATGACGTCACTGCAGTCGCCAGTTACCTGAACGGTCTGTTCTATCATTTTCCCGCGACCGGCACGAAGAAATCGAGTGAAGCCGATGCAACCCACTCGATTGCTGCGCAACGCCAGGATTGATCGAGCAACGGCAAAGACTCGGCGACCGGACTTTTGCCGGCTGCACCTGTCCTCCCGGGGATCGGACCAGCAAATGACTACGATCTTTTCGAGGTCGTGATCCAGGGACGTTTGCGGCGCCCGGGGATACGTTTTCGCAGGCCCTTGTGGGTGGGGCATCACGAAGAAACCATGTCCGCGATCGCGGCCTTCCTGCAATAGCGGGGCCGGTAACCCCTGCCCACACCAGAGAATGCAGCGCCTGGTATCGTCATCAGCGCTGACAGCGGGTAGTGCCGCTCCTGCGCAGCGCCGCGTTCCGCGGCGGATCATGAGGCACTTCGGGCGCCCACATACGCGCCTCAATATCCGGTACTCACCATGAGACATATCGAAAGACACAGGACACACCGCACCGGCTGGCTCCGCGCGGCGGTACTCGGCGCGAACGACGGTATCGTATCCACCGCCAGCCTCATCCTGGGGGTGGCGGCAGCAGGCGCGAGTTCCGGGAACATTCTGATCGCAGGCACTGCCGGCCTTGTCGCCGGCACCATGTCGATGGCTGCCGGCGAGTACGTTTCGGTCAGCTCGCAGGCCGATACCGAGCGGGCGGATCTGGAGCGGGAGCGCAGGGAACTGGCTGCAAATCCCGAGCAGGAGCACGCAGAACTGACCGCTATCTACGTCAAGCGCGGACTGGATGCGGCGCTGGCCTCGGACGTTGCCACACAACTGATGGAGCATGATGCGCTCGGCGCCCATGGACGCGACGAGCTGGGCATATCCGATACGTTGACCGCCCGGCCCGTGCAGGCCTCGTTCGCCTCGGCAGGCACGTTTGCCGTAGGCGCCGCTCTGCCTCTCATGATCGTCCTGCTGTTTCCCGCTTCCGCGCTGATGTGGGCCGTCTCGGGCGCCTCGCTGCTGTTCCTTGCGGTGCTGGGTTCGCTTGCCGCACGCGCCGGCGGTGCGCCGGCGATTACGGCCGCCGCGCGCGTCACCTTCTGGGGCGCACTGGCGATGGCATTGACCGCCGGAGTCGGGGCGCTGTTCAAAATCGTGCTTTGAGGTTCATTGCAGCATCGGTATGACCAGTGCAATATCGCGAGGACCCGACCAGATCCGATGGAGGTTTTCGCCTCATGCCAACGGATACCCTGCATTTCGACGGCGGCTGTACCTGTCGCCACCTGCGCTATCGCATGACTTCGGCGCCGCTGTTCGTGCACTGCTGCCACTGCCGCTGGTGCCAGCGTGAAACCGGCGCTTCGTTCGCGCTTAACGCGCTGATCGAGTCGGATCGCGTGGAGCTCCTGGCCGGGGAAGTCGAAGTGCTCGTCACGCCTTCGGCAAGCGGCAAGGGGCAGAAGATCGCGCGCTGCCCGCGCTGCCACGTCGCAGTGTGGAGCAACTACGCAGGCGCGGGCGATGCGATGCGTTTCATGCGGGTGGGCACGCTGGACGATCCCGACCGGTTTCCGCCCGACATCCACATCCATACCGCATCGAAGCAACCGTGGGTGGTGATCCCGCCCGGCGCGAAGGCAGTGGCCGAATATTACAAGGCGTCGGAGCACTGGCCGCAGGAAAGTCTCGAGCGGCGTATCGCACAGCGTACGAAGCCGGCGGCCTAGCACAAGCCACGATCGGGCCTGTCGCCTCCGGCAGGCGATCATCCGCGGCCCGGAAATTCGCGGGATCGTTCGTGGTCCCACGTCAATGGGAAGACAGTCGAAAGGGAGATTTCGGGGGCATGGGCGAACCCATCTTCGATTCCGGTGAACCGCCGTTTGCCGATCGCGGCCTGTCGCGACTGTGGCTGGCGGATGAGACCGACTGCGTACGCAGCCTGCTGCGGCAGGCAGAAGCGGACGACGCGGCAAGCGATCGCATCGTCACGCGCGCGACGAAATTGGTCGAGCAGGTACGCGCTGCCCGCGCGCACCGCGGCGGAATCGAAACGCTGATCCAGGAGTACGACCTGTCCTCGGAAGAAGGCGTGGTGCTGATGTGCGTCGCCGAGGCACTGCTGCGCATACCCGACGCCGGGACCGCCGACAGGCTGATCGCCGACAAGCTGGCGGAAGGCGACTGGGCCGCGCACAGGGGCGCGAGCGATTCGCTGCTGGTAAACACATCCACCTGGGGGCTGATGCTGACCGGGCGGATCGTGGCGCTGGAAGAATCCACGCGGAACGATCCCGTCGCGTTCATCAGGCGCATGATCGCGCGCGCTGGCGAGCCGGTGATCCGTACCGTCGTCCGCCAGGCGATGCGGATTCTCGCGCACCAGTTCGTGATGGGCGCGACCATCGAACAGGCGCTCGACCGCGCACGCTCGGCGGAACATGCCCGCTACCGGCATTCGTACGACATGCTAGGCGAGGCCGCTCTTACCGCGCGCGACGCGCAGCGCTACTTCGAGGCCTACGCCCACGCGATCGCTGCAATCGGCGCGACGGTGCCTCCGGGCGGGTCGGTGTTCGATGCACCCGGCATTTCCGTCAAGCTGTCCGCGCTGCATCCGCGCTACGAGTTCGCCCAGCGCCGCCGCGTGCACGCCGAACTGGTTCCACGCCTGCTGCAACTGGCGCGACAGGCGCGGGACCGCGGCATTGCACTCACCGTCGATGCCGAGGAAGCCGACCGCCTGGATATCTCGCTCGACGTCATCGAAGCCGTGTATCGCTCGCCCGCACTCGAGGGCTGGGAAGGACTCGGCCTCGCGGTGCAGGCCTACCAGAAGCGCGCGGTCACGCTGATCAACTGGCTGATCGCGCTGGCTCGGCAAGGCGGGCGACGCATCCCGCTGCGGCTGGTGAAAGGCGCGTACTGGGACACGGAAATCAAGCGCGCGCAGGAACACGGCCTGGACGGCTACCCGGTGTTCACTCGCAAGGCCTCGACCGACGCGTCCTACCTCGCTTGCGCACGCCGGCTGCTCGCCGCACGCGACGCGGTATTCCCGCAGTTCGCGACGCACAACGCGCACACGCTCGCATCCATCCTCGAAATGGCCGGCGAGCTGCGCGACTTTGAGTTCCAGCGCCTGCACGGCATGGGCATGGAACTGTACGCGCAGATGGATCACCCGTGCCGCGTCTATGCCCCGGTCGGCAGCCATGAAGAGCTGCTTCCCTACCTGGTGCGCCGACTCCTCGAGAACGGCGCGAACTCGAGCTTCGTCAACCGCATCTCC
>DATKEK010000373.1:0-2584 GCA_035512195.1 Burkholderiales bacterium | reverse complement strand
CCTGATGCTGTGGTTCGCGCTGTGGCCGCCGGGCGGCGGACCGAACATGCCGCCGTTCGAGATCTGGCAGCTGGTCACATACAGCTTCCTGCACGGAGGCCTGGGGCACCTGTTCTTCAACATGTTCGCGCTGTACATGTTCGGCAGCGATATCGAGCGGCTGTTCGGGCCGCGCTGGTATCTCGCGTATTACTTCGGCTGCGTCATCGCCGCTGCGCTGACTCATCTGGTAGCCACCGCGTGGATGGGTCTGCCGCCACTGCCCACGGTAGGCGCCTCCGGTGGCATGTTCGGGCTGCTGCTTGCGTTTGCGGTGTATTTCCCGCACCGCAAGCTGCTGCTGATCTTCTTTCCTGTGCCGTTGCCGGCGCGGGTATTCGTGGTGCTGTACGGCGCGGTCGAGCTGTTCTTCGGCGTGACCGGCACCGCCATGGGCATCGCGCACTTCGCGCACTTGGGCGGCATGCTCGGCGGCTGGCTGATCATTCAGTATCGGCGCGGGAAGCTTGGGAGAAGATAAAGGCGGGACTGCGTGCTCAGCGAATCAGGCCCGGGTTCCGAGGTCCGGGGATCGGGTAGATGATCAGGCGCGGCGTGACTTGAGGCTCGCGGTGTCGGATTGATTTTGGGGGTTTCGATATGAAAGCGTTTGCGGGATTCGTATTTGTGTTCGTGTCCGCCCTGGCGGGATCGGCGTTGGCGGTGGGGCCGGGCGAGCGGGTGGACAATTTCGCACTGCTTGACCACAGGGGCGCGTTTCACGAGCTGTATTACCTGTCCGACGCAAAGGCCGTGGTGCTGATGGTGCACGGCAATGGCTGCCCGATCGTGCGCAAGGCACTGCCCGAACTGAAGGCGATCCGCGACGCCTATCGTGCGCGCGGTGTGGAGTTCCTGCTGGTCAATTCCAATCTGCAGGACAACCGCGAGTCGATTGCGAAAGAAGCTTCCGAGTTCGGTATCGATCTACCGATCCTGGTTGACGGGACGCAACTGATCGGCGAATCGATGGGATTCGTGCGCACTGCGGACGTATTCGTGATCGATCCGAAGGGCTGGAAGCTTGCCTATCGCGGACCGATCGACGACCGCCTTGCCTACGGTGCGCAGAAACCGGCGGCGAATCACCACTACCTGGCCGACGCACTGGATGCGGTGCTTGCCCGCAAGCCGGTTGCGGTGGCACAGGCGGAGGCGATCGGCTGCCTGATCAATCTGCCCGAGCGCGACCGCCGAAACGAGCACGCGAAAATCTCCTATGCGGAGCGCATAGCGCCGATGCTGGCCGAGAACTGTGCGAGCTGTCACCGGGCGGGCGGCATCGGGCCGTGGGCGATGACCAGCTACGAGATGGTGCGCGGCTTCGCGCCGATGATCCGCGAAGTGGTGCGCACGAAACGCATGCCGCCGTGGCATGCCGATCCGCATTACGGCAGTTTCGTCGGCGACCGTTCGCTGACTGCAGAGGACATCAAGACCCTGGTGCACTGGATCGAGGCGGGCGCACCGCGCGGCGATGGCCCCGATCCGCTTGCGCAGTTCGACAACCAGTGGTCGGAATGGACGCTGGGCAAGCCGGACCTGATCGTGGAAGTGCCGGCCTTCGATGTGCCGGCGACCGGCGTGGTCGACTACCAGTACCCGTACGCGAAGAATCCGCTGGGTCGTGACGTGTGGGTTCGCGCGATCGAGATCGTTCCCGGCGACCGGGCGGTGGTGCACCATGTGCTCGCCGGCATCGACGACCCGCACGATGAACGGCCCACGATCATCGGTCGGATCGGCGAGCTGGGTGGCTATGCGCCGGGCAAGAACGCCGTGCCGTACCCGGAGGACACCGGGATCCTGTTGCGCAAGGATGCGGACTTCCGTTTCCAGATGCACTACACGCCGAACGGCCGCGCGACCAGGGACGTGACGCGGGTGGGCTATTACTTTTACGACGAACCGCCAAAGCACCAGCTCGACATGACCATGATCATGAATGCGGGCCTGACGGTGCCGGCCCATGCGAAGGCCTACACCGAGTCGCTCGAGCATGTGTTCGATCGCGACGTGATGCTGTACAGCCTGATGCCGCACGCGCACCTGCGCGGCCGCGCGGCGCGCTTTACCGCGTATTACCCGGACGGCGGCGAGGAGATCCTGCTGTTGGTGCCGAAGTACGACTTCAGCTGGCAGACCACGTATGCGCTGCAGTCGCCGAAACTGCTGCCGGCCGGCACCCGTGTCGTGTTCGACATGACCTGGGACAACTCGGCGCAGAACCCGGCCAATCCCGACCCGGACCAGGACGTCTACTGGGGCGAGCAGACCTGGGACGAAATGAACGTCGGCTGGATTCGTTTCCGCTACGCGGACGATTTCGACCGCATGCATCGCACCGCGCACTCGCCGAACTGACCTGCGCGCGGTCCGCGGCGGCGATCCTCCGCCGTAGCGCCGCCGCGAGTTACCGTCAGAATCTCAGACCGACTTTCGCACCGTAGGAAAGAGCGTCTCCGGTCTTGTCCACTTCGAACGCCATGTTCAGCAGTGCAAGGCTGACATTCAGTCCGGCAAAGATCTTGGTCTGGTTGAATTT
>DATKEK010000372.1:0-6039 GCA_035512195.1 Burkholderiales bacterium | reverse complement strand
CGGTCCGCACGCGATGGTTGCAGCTATCATCGCGTTGGTGAGGACACAGAAATGCTGAAGCTCCGCTCGCTGGCGAAATCATACGGCGGCCCGCACGGCCGCCGCGTGCTCGCCAATCTTGATCTCGATGTCTCGCGCGGCGAGTACGTTGCGATCATGGGCGAGTCCGGTGTTGGAAAGTCCACGCTGCTGAACCTGATTGCCGGACTCGACCGCGCGGATGAAGGCAGCGTCGAGCTGGACGGCACGGATCTGCGCAGGCTGGACGACGACGCCCTCACCCTGCTGCGACGCAGGCAAATCGGATTCGTATTTCAGGCGTTTCACGTACTGCCTTACCTTTCGGTGTTTCGCAACGTCGCGCTGCCGCTGGTGCTGAATGGCGTGGCGGCGGACGAGGCGGATCGCCGGGTAATGGAGATGCTGGATGCGGTGGCGCTTGCGGATCGCGTGCACAGCATGCCGCGCGAAATGTCCGGCGGGGAGCTGCAACGCATCGCGATCGCCCGCGCGCTGGTGCACCGTCCGGGTCTGGTGCTGGCGGACGAACCCACCGGCAATCTGGATGCGGATACCGGTGCGCAGGTTCTGCGGTTGCTGCGCGAACGCATCGTTTCGGGCCGTGCCGCCGGTATTCTTGTCACCCATTCCAGGGCGGCGGCGGCAACCGCGGACCGCGTGCTGACGCTGACCGCGGCCGGACTGCGCGAAGCGCCGGCGTAATCCGCTGTGATCGCAGCACTCCCGCACCGCTTCGGCCCCGCATTGCAGACCGCGTTCGCGATCGTGATCGCGCCATGGCAGTCGCAGAAAGGCCGCCTGCTGGTCGCGCTTGTGGCGATAGCCACCGGCGTTGCGCTCGGCTACGCTGTGCAGCTCGTCAATCGTGCTGCGGTGGGCGAGCTGGCGCATGCGATCCGCTTTCTCGCCGGCGAAGCGGATCTGGTGGTGCGCGGACCGCGGGGCGGCATGGACGAATCGCTGTTTCCCCGCCTCGCACGCATGCCCGGGGTGGCAGTGGCAAGCGCGATGCTGGAGCGCGAAGTCCGGCCGGCCGGCCGGCTGGACAGGCTGCGCGTGGTGGCGGTCGACGTGTTCCGGGCGGCGCGCATCCAGCCGCTGCTGTTTCCCGAGGCCCGGGACACGATGGACGTGTTGCGCGACGACACCGTGTTTCTCTCTCGCGCCGCCGCCGAATGGCTCGGCCTGCGTGCAAGCGACAGCCTGGATCTGGAAGCGGGCCGGCGCGACCTGCGATTGCGGGTCGCAGGGATAGCGGACGCCCGGGAGCTGCGTCAACGCATCGCGCTGATGGATATCGCGGCGGCACAGAAGCACTTCGACGCGATCGGGTTGATCACGCGCGTGGACATTCGTCTGCAGCCCGGCGTGGATGCCGCGCGCTTCCTCGAAGTACTGCAGCGCGAGCTTCCTCCGGGCGTGTACGCCGAATCGCCGGATGCCGCAATTCGCGGGGCGGCGGATCCGTCGCGCGCCTATCGCGTGAATCTGAACGTGCTGGCGCTGTTCGCCCTGTTCACCGGCGGACTGCTGGTGTTCTCGACGCAGGCGCTGTCGGTGACGCGACGCCGGTCGCAGCTCGCGCTTGCCCGCGTGCTCGGGCTTTCGCGCCGGGGTCTTGTGCGACTGATCGTTGCGGAAGGCGCTGCGATCGGTGCCGCCGGTGCGCTCGCCGGACTGGCGGCAGGCTATCTGCTGGCAAAAGCGCTGCTGGTTATTGTCGGTGCCGATCTCGGCGCCGGGCATTTCCGCGGCCTCGAGGCCGCGCTCGCGCCAGAGCCGCTGGCGATGGCTGCGTACTTTTCGCTCGGCGTGGCCGCCGCCGTGCTTGGCAGCCTGATTCCGGCGCTGGAGGCAGGCCGGATGCAACCTGCGCAGGCGCTCAAACCGGGCGACGAGCAGCGCGTGTTCGAGCGGCTGCGTCCGGCATGGCCGGGACTGCTGCTGATCGCAGCCGGGTTCGCGCTCTCGCAGCTCGGTCCGGTCGCCGGACTGCCGTTGCCGGGTTACGCCGCGATCGCGATGCTGCTCTTTGGCACGCTGGCGTTGCTGCCGCGATTCGCCGCGTTCGCGCTCGGTCGGCTGCCGGTTCCCGCGTTGTCGGCGCTGCAGCTCGCGCTTGCGCAGCTGCGCGGCGCGCCCGGGCAGGCAACCGTCAGCCTTGCCGCGGTGGTGGCCGCGGTCACCCTGATGGTGTCGATGGCGATCATGGTTACCTCGTTTCGCGCGTCGCTCGAGACCTGGCTGGATCGCGTGCTGCCTGCGGAACTGTACCTGCGCACCGGCGCGGCCGGCGACACGCGCGGTTTGTCGCCGGACGAGCAGTCGCGGATTGCGGCACTTCCCGGCGTGCGTCGCGTCGAGTTCCTGCGCAGCCAGCAGTTGCTGCTCGATCCGCAACGCCCCCACGTCTCGCTGATCGGGCGCGAGCTCGACCCGCAGCAGCCGCATCGCGACATTCCGCTGGTGTCGGAATCGATCCCGCCTGCGCATGGTCAGCCCCCGCCAATCTGGGCAAGCGAGATCGCGGCGGCGATCTACGGGTTCGAGCCGGGCGCCGAGATCGAAGTGCCGATCGCCGGCCGCGACGTGCGCTTCACCGTTGCCGGCATCTGGCGCGACTACGCGAGACAGAACGGTGCACTGCTGATCGATCGCAGCCTGTATGTCGCGCTGACCGGCGACGACAATGCCAGCGATGCCGGTCTATGGCTCGTGCCCGGAACCGACTCCGGCACGCTTGCCGCCGCCGTGCGCGATGCGCTGCCCGGCGCGCAGCGCATCGAAATTGCGGAGACCGCCGAGATCCGGCGTCTTTCCCTCGGCATGTTCGACCGCACATTCGCGGTTACCTACGCGCTCGAAGGCGTTGCGTTGCTGATCGCGCTGTTCGGGCTGTCGGCAAGCATCGGCGGGCTGGTGCTGGCGCGCAGGCGCGAGTTCGGCGTGCTGCGGCATCTCGGCATGACGCGAAAGCAGATCGGGGCGATGCTCGTCGCCGAAGGCGCGTTGCTCAGCGGCATCGGTCTCGCGGCCGGCATTGCACTCGGCTGGATCGTGAGCCTGATCCTGATTCATGTTGTCAATCCGCAGTCGTTCCACTGGAGCATGGAACTGCACGTACCGTGGCTTGCGCTCGGCGCGTTCGTCGCGGCGGTGTTCGCGCTGTCCACGCTGACCGCGCTAGCGAGCGGCCGTCTGGCGATGTCGGAGGAAGCGGTGCGCGCGGTGAAGGAGGACTGGTGATGGGGCAAGGATGAGGGCGGAAAGATGAAGGAGGAAGTGAAAATAATCGCGAAACGGATGATTCTCGCGCTTCTTGGCCTGTTTCCGCTGTTCGGACAGGCGCAGTCGCAGGTGGCGTTTCCCGCGGTGAAGGCGGGGTACGCACTGACGTTCCCGCATGATCACGGGGCGCATCCGGAATTCCGCACGGAGTGGTGGTACGCGACCGGCTGGCTGCGCGACGCACAGGGCAACGACTTCGGATTCCAGGTCACGTTCTTCCGCAGCCGGCCCGGCGTGCAGGAGGACAATCCGAGCGCGTTTGCGCCGCGCCAGTTGATCTTCGCGCACGCCGCGATCTCGGACGCGCGCAATGCGAGGCTGCACCACGATCAGCGCGCCGCCCGTGCGGTGTTCGAGCTTGCCGGCGCGCGAGAGGGGGACACCGATGTATGGCTGGACGACTGGTCTCTGCGGCGTGAAGGCGACGACTATGTCGCCAGTATCGTCGGCCGTGAAGTAGGACTTTCCCTGCGCATGCGTCCCACGCAGCCGGTCCTGCTGCAGGGCGAAAACGGATTCAGCCGCAAGGGCCCGGGTAGCGCGCAGTCGAGCTACTACTACAGTCGTCCGCAGCTCGCGGTCTCCGGAAGCATCACGCTCGACGGCACTGTGATCGATGTGTGGGGCGCCGCCTGGCTCGATCACGAATGGGCGAGCGAGGTGCTTGCCGAGGAAGCGCAGGGCTGGGACTGGATCGGATTGAATCTCGACGACGGTGGAGCATTGATGGCGTTTCGCATCCGCCGGCCGGACGGCAGCGCGTACTGGGCGGGCGGCGCGCACCGCGACGCAGCGGGAGAACTCGCGGTGTTCGGCCCCGGGCAGATTTCGTTCGAAGCGTTGCGCCATTGGCAGTCGCCGCGCACTGGCGCCGCGTACCCGGTGGCGATGCGGGTGCGGGCAGGCGCGATGACGATCGAGCTGATCCCGATGTTCGACGACCAGGAAATCGATGCGCGCGCAAGCACCGGCACCGTGTACTGGGAAGGCGCGGTGACCGCCAGGCTCGATGCCGAAATCGTCGGGCGCGGTTATCTGGAACTCACCGGCTACTTCACGCGGCCGCCGATCTGACCGCGTCTGCTAGACTGCTTGCCGCACGAAAACACCGTGAAAGTTAAGGGAAGCACTCCATGTTGAAAGGCAAAACCGCTGTCATCACCGGCTCGACCAGCGGCATCGGGCTCGGGATCGCGCGCGCCTTCGCGGCCGAGGGTGCGAACGTGATGCTGAACGGCTTTGGTGATGCAGCCGAAATCGAAAAACTCCGCGCCGACATCGAGGCGCAGTTCGGCGTGAAGGCGCGTTTCTCCGCCGCCGACATGGCGCAGCCCGGCGAGATTGGATCGCTGATCGAAACGGCGCAGCGCGAGCTTGGCGGCGTAGACATCCTGGTGAACAACGCCGGTATCCAGCACGTCGCGCCGGTGGAGGAATTTCCGCCAGAACAGTGGGACCGCATTCTTGCGGTGAATCTGTCCTCGGCGTTTCACACGGTCCGGGCGGCCTTGCCGCTGATGAAGGCATCCGGCTGGGGGCGCATCATCAACATTGCGTCCGCGCATGGGCTGGTGGCGTCGCCGTTCAAGTCGGCATACATCGCTGCCAAGCATGGCCTCGTGGGATTGACCAAGACGGTAGCGCTGGAAACCGCGGGAAAGGGAATCACCTGCAACGCAATTTGCCCCGGCTACGTGCTGACGCCGCTGGTCGAGAAACAGATCGACGACAACGCGCGCGTGCACAACATTCCGCGCGACGAGGTGATCAGGAAGGTGATTCTCGAGCGACAGCCATCGAAGGAATTCGTCAGGATCGAGGAGGTGGCCGCGTTCGCGGTGTTTCTTGCGGGAGACGCCGCCGCCTCCATCACCGGCGCGGCGCTGCCGGTCGACGGCGGCTGGGTGGCGCAGTGACCCGATCAGGAATTCACTCGCGGCGCACATCGAAGTTCCGCTTGCGCTGCATCCGGAGTACCATACGCGCCTACATGCCGAACGTCGTTCAGCCGCAGGTTGACGGACCGCTCAAGGTCGAAGGCGAGATCGAGATCGTCGCCGCGGACGGCAGCCCTCTGAAGAAAACCGCCCAGGCCTGGTTTTGCCGCTGCGGCAAATCCTCCAGCAAACCTTTCTGCGACGGCAGCCACAAGAAGGCAGGCTTCTCCGATCCCGGAGCGGTTTTGCCCGCCTACAAGCCCAAGGCCCTCGAGCCCGGCGAGCCCGGCCACAGCCTTCGACTCACCCTCAAGACCAACGGCCCGGTGCGCTGTTTCGGCGACCTGCAGGTGCGTGACGCAGCGGGCAACGCGATGTGGAGCGGAACGCAGGCGGCACTGTGCCGCTGCGGTCAGTCGGCGAACAAGCCGTTCTGCGACGGCAGTCACCTGGATTCAGAATTCGAAGCGGCCTGAGTTTTTCCGCGTCGATACGCAGCAGGCAGCACCAACCGTCAGGCAACCTGAAAGGAGACGCAGATGGAGATGGTGAAACAGCACGGCCCACTGCTCGGGCGCATATTGCTGGCTTTGATCTTCCTGATTGCAGGCGTGGGCAAGATCACCGGCTTCGCCGGTACGGTCGGCTATATGGAGACCTATGGCGTGCCGATGGCACAGCTTCTCGCGGTGGTGGCCATTGTGATCGAGGTCGGCGGCGGCATCATGCTGATCGTCGGCTGGCAGGCAAGATGGGGGGCGGCCGCGCTGTTCCTGTTTACGCTGATCGTGAC
>DATKEK010000371.1:0-12755 GCA_035512195.1 Burkholderiales bacterium | reverse complement strand
CCCCTTCAGCATCATCGCCGCGGCCTGCCGATCGCTGACCCCGTCCGGAATTTTCACCAGTTTCTCCGCCGGCATCACGCGGGCTGCGGAATACGCGCCCGGCGGTCCGCCGGCGTACGCCACCCGGTCACCGGGCTTGATGAAATCGACGCCGCTGCCGGCCGCTTCCACCACACCCGCACCCTCCAGCCCGATGCCGCTCGGCAGCTCGAGCGGATACAGCCCAGAACGATGGTAGGTGTCGATGAAATTCAGTCCTATCGCGGTATGTTTGACCCGCGCCTGGCCTGCGCCCGGCTGCCCGACCTGGACATCGTCGTAGGCCAGAACCTCCGGCCCGCCCGTCTTGTGAAATCTCACTGCCTTGGTCATGGTTCTCACCTCATGAACTGGTTGACGTAATCGGCGCCCAAGCCCACTGCCTCGTAGTGCTTGCGGCACATCTCGATCTTGGTGAACACATCCTCGTAGCCGACGGTTTCACCTTTTTCGTCGACGTAGATCATCGCGCCGTTGACATTGAACAGGGTGATCATCTCTTCCACGGGCTCGTCCACGATCAGCGTGTGCACTTCGCCCGGCGGTTCGTAGACAAACCCGCCCTCCTCGGCCACCCAGTCGTGCTCCAGGTAACGCCATCTGCCCTTGATGACGTAGCCGTAGACTGCCATCGGATGACGGTGACGCGACAGAACTCCGCTCTTGCGCACGCGCAGCAGGTTGAACCAGCCGCCCGCGACTGTGTTCAGCATCAGCGGGCGGAACCACACGTCCGGCGCCTGCGGAACCCATACCCGCTCATCCTGCGGCACCGCCAGCGTGACGATCTCGGGCTGCATGCCGCCGGCGGCCAGCGGGTTGATTTTCATCGGTGCATTCAATTGCAGATCTCCCAGGTTAAATCGGGCGGCAAGATATCCGCCATCCCCCGGCTGACGCCCGCAAGGAACGCCGCCGCGCGCCTCCTGTTGCTGAAGCGCCTGTGTAAGCGGAATGGATATCCGGCCGGGGTGCGGTGGCTTCGACGCGTATTCTATCAGCGGCATGCGCGGCGGCGAGGCCCTTCACGGTCCGGATAGAAGTAAAGCGGTACACGAAGGCACGAACGAACCCTGAATCGCAATCTGTCCAGTGGAAGAGCCAATCGTCGACACGGAGAAGGCGCAATGATATTTCTTGCTGCTGCACGTCGCTGTTACCCAATTGGCGCCTGGGACCTTCCTTCGTGCCTTCGTGTTTCGCTTCTGTCGTCTGACTTTCGTGCTACCCCGCGGCCCGTCCCCGTCTCCATAGCCGGAGAATCAACGGCGAGAGCCAGATCAGGATCGTCACCACGCCCAGCGCGGCGGCAATCGGGCGGTCGAAGAACGCCAGCAGGCTGCCGTCGGCCTTGATCATCGAGGTCACGAAGTTCTGTTCCAGCATGCCGCCGAGCACCACGCCGAGGATGGCCGGCGCGATCGGAAAGCGGTTCGCCTCCATCAGATACGCGAGCACGCCGAACGCAAGCATCACGCCGACGTCGAAGACCGAATTATTGATGGCGAATGCGCCCACCACGCAGAACAGCAGGATGACCGGCATTAGCACCTGGCGCGGCACCTCGAGGATGCGTTTCGCGAGCTTGATCAGCACCCAGCCGAGCGGCAGCAACAGCAGGTTGGCGAGGAAAAACAGGATGAACACCGCGTAGATGTTCTGCGGGTTCTCGATGAAGATCGTCGGGCCCGGGTTCATTCCCTTGAGGTACAGCACCCCGATCACGATCGCGGTGATCGAATCGCCGGGGATGCCGAATACCAGCGCCGGAATCCAGGCGCCGGACACGCCGCTGTTGTTGGCGGCGCCGGCCTCGATCACGCCTTCGACATGACCGGTGCCGAACTTTTCCGGGGTCTTCGAGAAACGCTTGGAAACACCGTACGCAATCCATGCGGCGATATCGGCGCCGGCGCCGGGGAGCGCGCCCACTACCGTGCCGAGTGCGCTGCCGCGCGCAACCGCGAGCGGATACTTGCGCAGCAACTGCCATTGCCCGCGGAAGACGCGACCGATGTTCTGTTTGAATTTCTCCACCGGTCCGTCGGCCGAGACGGCAAAGCGGATGACCTCGGACACCGCGAACATGCCGATCATCACCGGAATCAGCTGAAAGCCACTCATCAGTTCGGTTGAACCGAACGTGAACCGGGGATACGCAGCGGGATTCTCGAATCCGACGCTCGCGACCAGCAGCCCGATCATCAGCGAGACCATGCCCTTCACCGGATGGCTGGACGAGATGAACACCGCGCAGGTGAGTCCGAGCAGCACCAGCCAGAAATACTCGTATGAGCTGAACTTGAGCGCGACTTCGGCAAGCGCGGGCGCAGCAGTGACCAGCACGATGGTGCCGACGATGCCGCCGATGGCGGAGAACACCAGCCCCGCTCCGAGCACGGTTTCGGCCTGCCCCTTGCGGGTCATGGCGTAGGCCTCGTCGCAATACGCAGCCGATGCCGGCGTTCCCGGCATGCGCAGCAGGGCGCCCGGAATGTCGCCGGCAAAGATTGCCATTGCGGTGGCAGTCACGATGCAGGCGACTGCGGGGATCGGCGGCAGAAAGAACGTGACCGGCACCAGCAATGCAACCGCCATGGTGGCGGTCAGGCCGGGTATCGCACCGACGAACAGGCCGAACAGCGCAGAGACGAGGACGGTGCCGAGCACCATCGGATCAAGCACCAGCCCCCAGGCTGCAATGAAGTTTTCCATCAGCAGCGGCCGGCTACCACGCGATTCCCTCGAACACGCCCCAGGGCAGCGGCACGCGCAGCAGGGAGTAGAACGCGTAGTGAATGGCGAAGGTCACGATCACTGCCAGCGGCAGGATCCACTTGCGGTTCACGCCGAAAGCGAGAAACAACGACACGAGAAACACGATGCTGGCCAGGAAGAACCCCAGCGCATCGACAACGAAAGCGTAGACCACCAGCATGCCGACGACGAGCGCGAAGTTCAGCACCATGCGCGGCCGCCGCATCCAGTCTTCGATCTCGACCCACGGGCGGTCGCCCCGCCGCAAGGCGGGCGCCATGAGCATGACACCGAAGATCACCAGGCCGCCGCCGATCATCGAAGGGAACAGCGACGGGCCGACGCTCTGTCCCGGCATCGGCGGAAAGGTCTGCGAGTAGGCAATCACCGCTGCGCCGAGAACGACCAGCAGCAGGCCCGAAAGCGCGTCACTGAATCTCATGTGCAATCACGATGACCGCGGTCGCACGCCGCCTCATTTCGCGAGGCCCACCAGCTTCATCGCTTGGCCCATCTGGCGATCCGACTCCGTCATGTACACGGCGAACTCGGCCGGTCCGGCCCCGCGCATGCTGAAGCCGCGGCTGTCCATGAAGGACCTGAATTCGGCGCTGTCGTAGGCTTTCTTCGTCGCAGCCGCCAGCCGCGCTTCGATCTCCGGAGGCAGGCCTTTGGGTGCGGCGATTCCGTGCCATCCACCCATGGTCCAGTTCAGCCGCCGAGCCCGACCGCAGGGATGATCCGGCCCATGGCTTCGTCGGACTTGCGCATGTACGCGGCAAATGCCCCGGCATCGCCCCAGGCGACACCGAATCCGCGGCTGTTCATGAATTCCTGGAACTCGCCGCTGTCGTGGATGCGCCTGAACACCTCCTGCAACTTGTCCGAGATCTCGGGCGGCAACCCCTTCGGTCCGGCGATGCCGCGCCACGCGGCGTGCGACCAGTCGCTACCCACCGCCTGCCGCAGCGTCGGAACGTCGGGAAACAGTTGCGCACGGCTTTCGTCCATGATCGCAAGGCTTCTCACTCTTCCCGCGTCGATCAGGGAGCGTGCCTCGGGCAGCGAACACGGCACGATGTCGACGCCGCCGGCGACCAGGTCGAGCAGGCCGGGGGCCGCACCGTTGCTCGGCACCCAGGGCACCGTCGCGGGATCGACACCGAGGTCGCTCAGCATCCCGTACAGTGCGATCTGCCAGCCGCAGCCCTGGCCGCAACCCGAGGCCTTGAGCCCGCCGGGTTGTTCCCGTATTGCCTGGATCAGTTGTTCGAGCGTCTGGTAGGGCGCATCCGCGCGCACCTGCACGCCGGCCGGATCGAAACTCATCAACGCCACCGGCGTGTAGTCCGCGTAGGTGAGCTCGGTCAGCCCCTGCCAGTGCAACATCGCAATCTCGGCCGTGATCAGGCCGAGCGTATAACCGTCCGGCTGCGCGCCGGCGACCGCCTGATGACCGATCACGCCGTTGCCGCCGGTGCGATTGACTACGTTGACCGGCTTGCCGAGTTCCTTCTCCATCATGCCGGCGATCATGCGCGCGATCGCATCGGTTCCGCCGCCCGCGCCCCAGGGCACCACGATCGTGATCGGCCGCGATGGATACTCGGAAGGTCCGCTGCAGCCGCCGAATGCGCTGGCCGCTGCAAACAGCAATCCGAGAATGACTCCCCTCATCACTTCACCTGTCGAGTGGCCCGCAGACGGCCGCTCCGACGCAAAAATACAGCGTCACGGCAGCCAGAAACTCGAAAAGGATTGTAGTGCATGCCCGCGCGGCGGGCCACTTGCCGCGCAGTCGGAAAAATCAGGAGAAGCGTCCGATGAAGTCGCGGATCTGCGGATAGATCATTTCGCGAAACTTGCGTCCGCTGAAGATTCCGTAGTGCCCCACGCCCTTTGCCAGCAGATGCCGGCGTTTCTCGGAGGGAATGCGTTTGCACAGGATGTGCGCCGCCTCGGTCTGGCCGTTGCCGGAGATATCGTCCAACTCGCCTTCCACCGTCATCAGCGCGGTCGTAGTGATCGCCTCCGGCCTGACCGGTTCGCCGCGCACCTGCATACTGCCCCTGGGCAGATGGAATTCCTGGAACACGGTCCGGATGGTGTCCAGGTAATACTCGGCGGGCATGTCCAGTACCGCGTTGTATTCATCGTAGAACCTGCGATGCGCCTCGGCGCTCTCGCCGTCGCCCTGCACCAGATGGGCGTAGAACTTCCAGTGGGAATCCAGGTGACGATCCGGATTCATCGCGAGGAAGCTCGAGTGCTGCAGAAAGCCGGGATAGACCTTGCGCATGAAACCGGGATAGTTCGGCGGCACGCGCATGATCACCTTGTCGGCGAACCACTCGTGCGGCCGCCCTTCGGCGAAGTCGTTTACCGCCGTCGGATTGTTCCGTGTGTCGATCGGCCCGCCCATCATGATCATGCTGCGCGGTACCGCGGGGTCCCCGTCGGCCGCCATCAGCGAGATCGCGGCGAGCACCGGCACCGTAGGCTGGCAAACCGACATGACGTGCAGGTCCGGCCCGAGCAGGCGGATGAACTCCCTGACGTAGTCAACGTAGTCGTCGAGGTGGAACGGGCCCTCCGACAATGAAACCATCCTGGCGTCGATCCAGTCGGTGACCCACACATCGTGATCGGGCAACGTGGCGCGCACGGTATCGCGCAGCAGCGTGGAGAAGTGTCCGGACAGCGGCGCGACGATCAGCAGTTTGGGCTGTCTGCGCGCCGTGGCTTTGCGGAAATGCAGCAGATGGCAGAACGGCTTGGCGAGCACGACATCGTTCGCCACCGCCACCGTCTCGCCGTCCACGTGGGTTTCATCGATGTCCCAGGCCGGTTTCGGATAACGGCGCAGCAGGCGCACGAACATCTCGCTGTTCGCCGCAACCGTGCGCGACACCGGCGTATAGGAAAAGGGACTGAACGGGCTGGAGAACAGGTGCTTCGCGGCGTTCGCCCAAAGCACCGCTGGAGCCATTACCGTCTTATGAAACTCGTGGAGCTGATAGATCATGCGCCCCCTGTCTGCCGAGAATGCGGCTGCCTGGATTTCTGTTGCAAATCATTCAAATGCAAAATGATATTGCCGCCTGGCGAGGCAATGTAAAGAGTCCGCAACATACCGTCAAGAGAAAATCCGCGATAGCGACTGTCCGAACTCCGGTGCCGGCTCGTCCATTGCGGCGACCTGCTCCTTGAGGTGCAGGATGTGATCCTGCCAGTAGCGCTGCGTGTTGAACCACGGAAAAGCCGCGGAGAAGGCCGGATCTTCCCAGCGCCGCGCGAGCCAGCCGGCGTAGTGCATCATGCGCAAGGTTCTGAGCGCCTCGATCAGCTTCAGTTCGCGAACATCGAAGTCACGAAACTGCCCGTAACCTTCGAGCAGATCGCCAAGCTGCCGCGAGCGTTCGGCGCGTTCGCCGGAGAGCAGCATCCACAGATCCTGGATTGCCGGTCCCATGCACGCGTCGTCGAGATCGACGAAATGCGGTCCGTCGTCGCTCCACAGGATGTTGCCGGGATGGAAATCTCCGTGCAGCCGGATCGAACGCACCTCTCCCGCGCGCTGCTGGCAATGCACCACCGACGAGAGCGCCATCCCGGCGACCGCGTCATAGGATTCACGCAGGTCTTCAGGAATGAACCCGCTGTCGAGCAGAAACTCGCGCGGCGCGTGGCCGAACCTTTGCGCGTCCAGCGCCGGCCTGTGCTGGAAGGCCCTGACCTCGCCGACCGCGTGAATCCTGCCGATGAAGCGGCCGGTCCATTCGAGCACGTCGGGATCCTCGAGTTCCGGCGCGCGGCCACCGCGCCGCGGAAACAGCGCGATGCGAAAATCGCCGCAGTGGTGCAGCGTGCGGCCTTCGATCTGCATCGGCGTTACCACCGGGATCTCGCGCTCGTCCAGTTCCGCGGCGAAGGCATGTTCTTCCAGGATCTGTTCGTCGGTCCATCTGCCCGGCCGGTAGAACTTTGCGATGACCGGAGAACTGTCTTCGATGCCGATCTGGTATACGCGGTTCTCGTAGCTGTTCAGCGCAAGCAGGCGGCCGTCGCAGCGCAGCCCCAGGCTTTCGATTGCATCCAGCGCGACGTCCGGCGTCAGCGCGTAATAAGGTGTTGCCTGGTCCATCGGCCGATTGTATCCATATCGATATGCGCCGTCGTTGGTTTATGCTCTCGCGCGGACTCGCTCACCCCTGAAAAAATGCACCAGCAGCCCGACACCGCCGCATCGCTGCGGGCCATTGCCGAAACCGTCTACGAGAAGCTCACCGACTAGGAAGACGCGCGCGCATGCCGCGATATATCGGACGAGGCTTGCAGGGAGACGCCGGCCAGTTTCCTGCTGATCCTGATCGGCAACTTTCTCACCAGGCTCGGCGATGCGGTATCGAACGCAAAGACCGTTCTGCCATGGATCATGGCCGCGGTCGGTGCGCCGGTCGCGCTTACCGCGCTCCTGGTTCCCTTGCGTGAATCGGGTTCGCTGTTGCCGCAACTTTTGATCGCGGGTTACGTGCGCCGTCTCCAGCTGCGCAAGTGGGTATGGGCATGGGGCAGCGTGATGCAGGCGCTGTGCATTGCCGGAATCGGCATGACGGCCGCAACCATGCAGGGCACGGCGGCGGGATGGACAATCGTCGGCCTGCTGGCATTATTCAGTCTTGCTCGCGGATTCTGTTCGGTCGCGTCCAAGGACGTGCTCGGCAAGACAGTACCGAAGGCCAAGCGCGGTCAACTGAACGGCTGGTCCGCCAGCGCGGCGGGGCTGGTCACCATCGCCGTCGGCGCCATGCTGATGTTCGCCGGTCCGGCCACGGAGGACGAGCTGCCCTACGGCATGCTGCTCGCCGCAGCCGGCACACTGTGGATTCTGGCCGCGCTGGCGCTGGCGGCCATACGCGAGTTCCCCGGAGAAACCGGCGGCGGCGCAAACGCGTTTTCCGAAGCCATCAGGAGCCTGGGCCTGCTGCGCACGGACGCGGCTTTCCGGCGTTTCGTCATCACCCGCGCGCTGTTCATTTCGTCCGCGCTTGCCGCGCCTTATTACATCGTGCTGGCGCAGCACCACACGGACGCCTCGGTGCTGCTGCTCGGCATATTCGTGCTGGTCGGTGGACTCGCGGGCATGTTGAGTGGGCCGGTCTGGGGACGCTTTTCCGACCGTTCCAGCCGCAAGGTGATGCTGGCATCGGCCACCATCACGTCGCTCGCCAGTCTGGTTGTGTTTGCCACCGCCTGGCTTGCCCCGGAGCTACTTGCGCAGCTCTGGTTTTTGCCGCTCGCATACTTCGTGCTGAGCATCGGTCACGACGGTATCCGCATCGGTCGCAAGACCTATCTGGTCGATCTCGCCGGTAGGCAATCGCCGCACTGACTACATGGCGGTGAGCAATACCGCGATCGGTGTCATTCTGCTGGCCGCAGGTGTCGCCGGTGCGGCGCTGTCGTCGATCGGCGTGGCCGGGCTGATCCTGCTGTTTGCGCTTCGCGGGCTCGCAGGCGTCGCATACGGCCGCCGGCTGCCGGAAGCGCAGGACTGATAAGCTGGCGGCAATACCGAACCAGAAGAAAAGGAGAGTCCCGGTGAAAGCATGTTTTTCCAGGTTGATCGCGCCGATGCTGATTGCGCTCGTCGTCGGCGCCGCACACGCGGTCGAGGCGGACTCGCCCGCGCTGCGCGCCAGGGCGGCAGAGTTGGTGACCGCGCACGTCAACATCGACTCGGACACACCGGGCATCGAACTTTATTTGCGCAACAAGCGCCCCCGGGACTGGAAACCATCCGCAAAACGCACGCTGCTGTTCGTGCACGGCGCGACTTATCCTGCCGAGACCGCCTTCGACCTGCAGCTGGACGGGCTGTCCTGGATGGACTACATCGCGGCGCATGGTTGGGACGTGTGGCTGGTGGACGTGCGCGGCTATGGACGCTCGACCCGCCCGCCGGAAATGCAACAGCCTGCCGACCAGAACGCGCCGATCGTCACCACCGATGTGGCGATCCGCGACATCTCCAGCGCGGTCGACTATATCCTCGGCACGCGCGGTCTGCCGCGGCTCAACCTGATGGGCTGGTCGTGGGGCACGACGACCATGGGCGGCTACGCGGCAGCCAATAACGCCAAGGTGGAAAAGCTGGTGCTGTTTGCTCCGGTATGGCTGCGCGACACGCCTTTGCAGCTTGCCGGGCAGGGTCCGCTGGGCGCCTATCGCACGGTCGCCAAAGACGCGGCAAAGGCGCGATGGCTAAGAGGCGTGCCGGAAGACAAGGTCGACGGGCTGATTCCGCCGGGCTGGTTCGAAGCCTGGGCCGACGCCACCTGGGCGACCGATCCCAAGTCGAAAGCGTCCGGCCTGCTGCGCGCGCCGAACGGCGTGATCCACGACGTGATGAATTACTGGTTCCAGGGCAAGCCGCTCTACGACCCGGGCAGGATCCGCGCGCCAACCCTGATCGCGCACGCCGAATGGGACCAGGACACGCCGACCTACATGGCGCAGGCGCTGTTCAGCCTGCTCGAGAATGCCCCGGCGCGCCGCTTCGTGCAGATCGGCGAAGGCACCCACACCGTCATCATGGAACGCAACCGCATGCAACTGTTCCGCGAAGTGCAGCTGTTCCTGGAGGAATAACCGGGCGCAGCTCGCGCACGTCAGTTCTTCTTTTCAACATCCTGCACGGTATCCAGTATGTCGATTCGATCGAGGCGGCATTCGGCGAGCAGGCTGCAGATGCTGTCGGTGACCGCGGCGAGATCGTCTACGGGATCGAGCGGCCAGCGGTATTGTTCGTCGAGGCTTTCATCGAACGGCGAAGTCAGTCTCACGCGGATACTCTCATCGGCATGCGCGGCGAGCGTCACGTCGGGATCGCCGCTGCGCATCCGCGCCTTGCGCAGCGCGTTGCTGAGAAAGAGCTGAAACCCCAGTTCCCGTTGCGCGAAGCGGCCGTTGCGCAAGGCCTGCAAAGGGTCCTGCGGCGGGCGTGGAACCGGCAGCACGCTGAGGCCGGGTGTCTGCAGTTGCGTCGACAGCGCCCTGGTGAAAGGCATGCCCCATGCGCCGACACTGGCTGCGGTTTCCACGAAGCTCGGCGCAGCATGCGCGGTGACCGCCGCGCCGGCGAAGAACCGCAGATACACCGCCTCCTCCGCCGTCGCCGTGCGGATGTCTTCAGGCGGCAGGTCCAGCCCGGGCGAGAAGTCCGGATCGGCCGCGCGCGCGATCCGGTATAACTCTGTCAGCGCGACGCTTTCGAGCGATTCCGCAGTTGCCAGCGCATTGGACAGTCCGAAGTTGCGCATCGGTCCGAACGCACCGGCACGCGCCAGCAGTTCGCTCAACGCGGCGGGATTCGGAATCACGCCGGAGACGACCGCATCCGCCCGCCCGCCCGCCACGATCAGGATCGGAATCGCAAACACCCGAATCTGCAACGCATTCTCCGGCGGCGGCGAGAGCGCCTGTTCCACGGCCCGCCAGTACAGGGCGGTGGCGGCAGCCGAACCGGTCAGCCGCCCCGCTTCGCGCACGGCGGTTTCACGGCCGTCGGCCAGCGCGTCCGCAATTGCAGCGCAGACTGAAAGGAAATTTTCTTGCTGCGTTGCGGAAGCTTCATTCGGTGCTCTTCTAGCGAGCGCGGCGAGGGCGTTGTCGTGACCGGTATCGAAACGACGCGGATCGGGAAGGGATTTCAATGCGTTGGTCACCGGTCGGGATTCTAACAGTCGGAACCTGGCCGCATTGGCAACCGCGCTCTTGCGCGCAGCAGCAAAAGCACGGCTTGACTCGCCGGTCGTTCGATTCTAGAAAGAAGACCGGTGACGCAGCCTTGGTCAATCCGGTTACTGCAGGGCACGGCACTCAAGTTGAGGTTCACACAATGAAAGTCTTTCCGAAGGGGGAGTCAAAATGTGGTTAACCGATAACGAACGCAAGGATATTACGACTCACGACGAACTCGATCTCGACCTGCCTTCGCCGATTCCGACACAGATCGTGTCGAACGGCGAATACAATCCACCGCCGCAGACCGAGAAGCAGAAGCAGGTCGAAGTACGGCTGGCCGAGCTTGCCGACCAGTACGCGCGCAAGCTCAACATGACCCGCCGCCAGTTCCTGAAGACCTCGTCCGGCATGGCGGCCGCTTTCCTGGCGATGAACCAGGTATTCGGGCCGGTGTGGGACGTGTCCGAAGCCGAAGCGGCGGATCTGGGCCTCGCCAACGAGCGTGCGAAAGCGCTCTCCAAGCAGTTCATCTTCGACGATCAGACGCATTTCGTGCGCGACGATTTCGACAAGGAAGGCCTGCTGGGGCTCGGCAAGTACGCGGCGGAGCACTGGAACCCGGCCATGTTGAACGACATGCCGCTGGTGCTGCAGCGCTACAAGTTCCAGAACTACCTGAAGGAAATCTATCTCGACAGCGACACGAAGGTCGCACTGCTGTCGTCCGCGCCGTTCGACGATCCGGACTGGTGGCTGCTGGGCAACGACGAGATCGTGGCCGCCCGCGAGGCCATCAACAAGGTCGCCGGTTCGCGCCGCATGTTCGCGCATACCGTCATCACCCCCGGCCAGGGCGACTGGATGAACGACCAGGTCGAGCGCGGCATTGCGGAGTTCAAGCCGGATTCATGGAAGTGCTACACGATCGGCGATCCGCTCGCGCCATCCACCCGCAACACCGCATGGCGGCTGGATGACGAGAAGCTGGTCTACCCGTGGTACGAGCGCGCGATGCAGTCCGGCATCCGCACCATCTGTATCCACAAGGGTCTGCTGCCGCGCGACTACGAGCAGTCCTGGCCCGGCGTGTGGAAGCATGCCACCGTGGACGACGTGCCCAAGGCCGCAAAAGACTGGCCGCAGCTCAACTTCATCATCTACCACGGTGCGCTGAGGATGTTCCTCGAGGATCCGCAATTCACCCTCGACACGTTCGAGCGTACCGGACGCATCGACTGGACCACCGACGTGTGCGAACTTGCCTCCAAGCACGGCCTGAAGAATGTGTACGCCGAACTCGGCACCACGTTCGCCACGTGCGCGGTCGCGAGCCCACGCCTTGCCGGCGCGATGGTCGGGCAGATGGTCAACGAGATGGGCGCGGACCACGTGGTGTGGGGCTCCGACTCGGTGTGGTACGGCAGCCCGCAATGGCAGATCGAAGCCATGCGCCGCCTCGAGGTGCCAGATGACATCGCGAAGAAGCACAACTGGAAGACCAAGCTGGGTGGTCCGAACAGCCGCGTCAAGCAGATGATCTTCGGCCAGAATTCGGCCAAGCTCTACGGCTATCGCATCCGCGCCGAGTACGAGGATCTGACGCACGACCAGATCGCGCACATGAAGGACATTTACGAGTCCGAAGGCATCGAGCGCAACAACGTGGCCTACGGCTACGTGCACAAGCGCAGCGCCTGAGCATCTGGCAGTTGTTTCGGGAGGGGAGCCATCCGGCTCCCCTTTTTTTCGCGCGCCGCACGCAACAACCCACAATGCCTGAAAGTCACGTCACCCCAAGCCGCAACCGTATCGAATGCGCCTGAATCTCTGCCAATTGCCGACACGCGGTCGCGTGGCGATTCTGGCGACGATTACCGCAATCGTGGCGCTCGCCGCGGCCCTGCTGCCGCCGGTTGCGCAACCGGTCGCGTACCACGACTTTGCCGATCAGCGCGCGTTCCTCGGCGTTCCGCGCTTCCTCGACGTTGCCTCCAACCTCGGTTTTCTCGCGGTCGGGCTGCTGGGCCTGCGCCTGATCTTCCGCCGTGAGCGCGCTGACGCAGCGCATTTCGTGGACAGCCGTGAGCGGCTGGCTTACGTCCCGCTGTTCGCGGGCGTCACGCTCACCTGTTTTGGATCCGCCTACTACCACCTGCAGCCGGACAACCTGCGCCTTGCCTGGGACCGCCTGCCGATGGCGATCGGCTTCACCG